>JAWOIE010000068.1:0-5371 GCA_046484825.1 Gammaproteobacteria bacterium
GACTTTACCCACGGCAAGCCCTGGCAGTATGTCGTCATCGGCCTGGTCGCGGTGGGGATCTTTATCGGTACGCTGGTTACCATCGTCAAGGTGGTGATGAATATAGCCGGCATTTAAGCAGCCGCGCCCGGCGCAGAGCCATGGCGCGGATAGACGGCAACCCCTCGACCTGAGCCGCTGCCCGGCGGGGAAGGAATGACATTAACGCAGGGTTGCACGGTGTCCGCGATGCGCCGTTCTAAGCGCGCAGGTGTCATTAAAGCATCATCCTGCCCGGCTGCGTGAGCTTAGCGCAGTCGCAGTTTCGAAGCCGGTGCCGGATATGCGCGCCTTAACGGTTACGGCGTTGCTCAATACGACTGATGAATTCGTTAATAATCAGCTGGTAGAGGGCGTTACCTAACACCTGGTCCTCGACGCCGTTGTCGATATTGGGGTTGTCATTGACCTCAATCACATAGACCTTCCCGTCATTCTCCTTGATGTCCACGCCATAGAGGCCATTACCAATGAGGCCGGCGGCCTTCTCGGCAACGGCGAGCACGTTCTCCGGTACCTGCTCCAGGGCCAGGGTCCGATGCTCACCGTGACGGGGCTTGCCGTCGGCTTCATGCTTGACGATCTGCCAGTGGGCGCGTGACATGTGATACTGACAGGCAAAGATCGGTTTGCGGTTGAGTACGCCAATGCGCCAGTCGAACTGCGTGTAGAGAAACTCCTGTGCCAGGATCAGGTCCGATTCCTTGAACAGGTTCTGACTGATGAGGCTGGCTTCGTCCGCATCATTGGCCTTAAAGACGCCGCGGGAGAATGAACCATCGGGTATTTTTAGCACCACCGGGTAGCCAATGCTGTCCAGCACCTGCAGGGATTCGCCTTTACGCAGGATCATGCTCTGTGGGGAAGGCACCTGATGGTTGGCCAGCAGCTCGGCCAGATAGACCTTGTTGGTACATTTGAGAATTGAATCCGGGTCGTCCATTACGACCATGCCTTCGCCCTCGGCCTTTTTGGCAAAGCGATAGGTGTGATGATTGATGGCCGTGGTCTCGCGAATAAACAGCGCATCGTATTCCGCCAGACGACTGTAGTCCTTGCGTGTAATCAGATCGATTTCGACGCCGAGTTTTTTGCCTTCCTGGACGAATTTTTTTAACGCACCGAGGCTTGATGGTGGCAAGGCCTCTTCCGGATCGTAGAGAATGGCGAGGTCGTAGCGCGCCACGGCCCGGGTACGGGGCGCACGCCAGCGACTGGTCAGGTAGGTATTCAGACAGTCCGCAAAAAAGTGCTTTTGCTCTGCGGACAGCGCATTGATATGCAAAGGTTTAATTTGCTTAATGGTCCAGCGTTGCTGACGGCGGAACTCGACCATGAGCAGGGGGGCGCGAAACAATTCGAACAGCTGGCGCGAGAGCTCCTGCAGCTCCTTGTCCGCGCACTGACCGAAAAAAATATCAATACTGAGTTGATCCTGCTCGTTACTTTCAGGGCGTTTTTTCAGTACCCGCTGCAACAGGCTGTCCAGGTCTTCGACGTCGAGCTGGTAAATAGACTTCTTGCTCAGGTCGGTAATGGTGCGCACGCTGGGAATAATCTTGTGCCGCCGCGCCTCGGCCAGCAGGGAACAGTAATAACCACTCTTCAGGTAACGGTAACTGCGGCACAGGTTAATGATGTGCATGTCTTTGCTGCGAAACTGCTCAGGGCTGGAGAGATAGTCCTTGGTGGTGACCAGATTGGCGTTGGGATAGGCCGTATCCCAGTCATTCAGGTTGTCGACAATAATAATGTGCGGCATGGTTTGGCTCGTTGGTGTTAGTGTTCGGGGCGTTTTTTGAGTATCAATACCGCACGCTGTCCGGCCTTGCCGTAGCGCGCCATACGCTCAAAATCGGTTTTCAGGATCGGCATATCAATGGTGTCCAGCGGGGTCTTGTCACCCTTGCTGTCGATGTACGAGTCATGTACGTAGATATACTTGTCATCGAAGCCGGTGACAACCACCCAGTGCGGAAATTTCTCGTGATAGATGCGATAAGAACTGATCAATACAATGGGTATCCCGCCCTGGGCAAACTTTTTCTCCAGCCCGGCAACGTTCAGCGCGCCATAGTGCATGGTGACCGGCAGTTGGTGCAGGGTTTCCTTAAAGTCCTCCTGTACCAGGCGCATGACTTCCTTTTTGTCTGGATTGCGGACGGAATCGACAAACAAGGTACCTTCTTCGTTAACATAGAGCTCCACATCAAAGCCATGCCGGTAGGCGGCCAGCGCCAGGCCATAGGGGCCACAGCCCCCGTGGCCGGAGGTCATGTAGATCGTGGTCGATTCACGCCATAGACGCAGTTCCAGTTTGCGTTCCAGCACCAGTTGCGGGTCAAGCGCCTTCATGGCCATCATCAGGGTTGCCGGGCCACAGGTGAAGTCCAGGGTTTGCTGGTAATAGGGCACGCGCATCAGTTCGGGTTTTGACGAAGGCTGCAGGCGCTTTTCAAACCGCAGGGCCTCCATGTGGTCTTCGTAGTAGTCGGGAAGGGTGTCGAACTGGCGATAACCTTCGCGCTGGTAGAGCTGGATCGCCGCCGGATTGTCGGCGCGCACCTCCAGCCGCAGCAGGATACAGTCGTGCCGCAGGGCTTCGGCCTCGGCCGCCAGGATCAGCTCGTGCCCCAGGCCTCGGCCGCGCAGCGCCGGGTCTACTGCCAGGGAATACAGGCGGGCCATGGAAATACCGGTGTGAAACAGCAGCATGACATAGCCCCCGACGCGCGCGTCCTGTTCATAGACCAGGGTCTGGGCCTTGGCGCGTGTGAGCAAATAGCGAAAACTCCGCCGTGAGAAACGGTCGATAGTGAAGGCCCGGTTCTCAATCTCGACCAGGGCGCTGAGGTCCTGAAGGCTGGCGTGACGAATCATGTTGCATCCCGGGGCAATACCCCATAGTCCAAAAGGGCGACAGGTGCTGGCAAAGAACATAGGCCGCGTCGCCCTGTGGCGTCGGCGCGAGTATAGACGCTTTCAATGTAGCTGCAAGCTCGTTGTCGGCTAAGGGTCTGTATTGTAGTGGACGGGCGGGACAGGCCCGAGAGTCGCAGCTGTCGCCAGCCACGCCTTAGCAGGGCGGACGGCGTTGGGAAGCTCTGGTTAGAGATGAATGGTGACCCCGACCAGCAGGCTATGTGAATAGGTCTCGATGCGTGTGATATTGCTATGGATGGATTCATCGACATCGAAGCTGTTGTACTGGTATTCAAACTGTAAGCCGTAGCGCTCCGCCAGCTTGAACAACATGCCGGCATTGAGCTGGAGTGAGGTCCCCGCCGTAGAGTGACCGTCCAGGCTGCCACCATCAAAGGTCATGCCCATGCCGCCGAGGCCAACACCGAGATAGGCGCTGCTCGGCGCCTGCGGGGTAAAGTAGTACTGCAGCACACCATGCACATTGGCGACGTCGGCTTCATGGGCTACGGCGGTGTTGCTCACGTCTTTGCTATAGCCGCTGTAACTGCCGCCCAGGGCCAGGCCATTGTCAAAACGGTACAGGTACTTAAAGCCAAGGGTCAGCGGCGCATCGTTATCGAAATTGATGGTGCCGCCATTGATACTATGGCCGTTATTACGTGACCAGTCGGTGACCCCGAGCATGGGATTGAGCAGGTGTTCCCCGGCCATCACCGGGGCAGAGAACAACATCAGGGCCAGCAGAATGAATCGTTCCATGATAGACCTCTCTTGATATACCGGCGCAGCGTAGTCTGCAGCAGTAGGTAATATTTTAGCATAACCCTTTGGACTTTCAGCGAAAAGCCAGGTGACGGGCCTGTATTGATACAGCCACTATTTGTACCTACACTGGGACGGTGTATTACACCGGGGGCCTGATGATCGTAGTGAGCTACGGTAGGTATCCTGTCCTGACCACAGTGAACAGACCGCATGGCGGCCTTCGCCAGCGGAACTCAGTCAGTACCATTGCCCGACGGGCAGGCTGCGAGCGGAGCCATGTGCCGTAAGGAACGATAAAAGGAAGGCGACATGAAAAAAAATAATCATCCTGGCGCTGCTGATTGGCGGCGTTTACTACTTCAAGCCCGGACTGTTTACGGCTTCTGGCGGTGCCTTTGCCAGTGACGGACAGGCCCAGGCCTGGCTATTTACCTTTGACGGTTGCGGGCGAC
This sequence comes from Gammaproteobacteria bacterium, assembly GCA_046484825.1. Lineage (GTDB taxonomy): Bacteria > Pseudomonadota > Gammaproteobacteria > UBA6429 > Thiohalophilaceae > CAJYAN01. Next base: position 4,182 of record JAWOIE010000068.1, read on the forward strand.
CCTGTGATAAGGCCAGGGCCTATCTTTCCCGACGCGTCGCCTATACCGAATTCAATGTCTCCACCGAGGCAGGTCAACAGCGCCTGAGCGATGTGGGCGGTGGCAAGAACTTCCCCATCATCGCGGTGGGTCATCGACGTGTCGAGGGGGATGATGCGATGCAGATTGTTTCTGCTCTGGCTGAAGGCCTGGGACCAGAGTTCCTCACGCCCATGGAGCGGCGCGTCATGCAGGGGCATTTTTATAAGGACGGTACACCGGCGGTCGTTATGTACGGCGCTCCCTGGTGTGGGTATTGCAAACAGATGCGTGAATACTTCAAGAGCAACAAGATCGAATTTACTGAACTCGATGCCGAGACGGAAGCAAAGACACATTATGCCGCATTAAAAGGTGGAGGCTATCCACTGATCTATGTTGGTTATCGTCGTATCGAGGGGGCGAATATCCGCCTCTTTGAGCAAACCCTGAAAGAACTAAAAATATAACCGAAGGAACCTCTGAAAAAGTCATTCTGGCCAACGCCGCTGTAGGGGCGACCGGATTCGGTTTACCATGAACCGGCGCCTTGCGTCCCCATAGCGGGGGACGCTGTGTCCACTCGGTCGCGTGGTGGGCCTTGCCCGCTGCGTTGGGATTAAGAAGGAATCTCGACACAGGGGCGCGAGAGGGCGGAAGTAATCCATCCCCTTCTGAACGCTACAGGGCCGCAATCTTATTTCGCTGCCCGGTCAGATTCCCCACCGCCACTTCCAGCTCGGCCAGTCGGTCTTTTTCTTTTTGTACTACCGCCTCGGGGGCCTTGCTGACAAAGCTGTCATTGGCGAGTTTGCCACGGGTGCGTTCGATGTCGGCCTCGAGTTTGCCGATCTCTTTGCTCAGCCGCGCCAGTTCGACGTCTTTGTCGATGAGTCCGGCCATGGGGATGAGGATTTTCATATCCCCCACCAGGGCGGTGGCGGATTCGGGGGCTTCCTCGCCGGCGTCTAGCCAGGTGATGGATTCGATCCGGGCCAGGTTTTCGATGTAGTGCTGGTTGGCGTGCAGGCGTTGTTGATCCGTGCTGCTGCCATCCTGTAACAGAATCGCCAATGGTTTTCCGGGTTTAATGTCCATACCCGAGCGGATCTGGCGTACGCCGACGATGAAGCCCTTGACCCACTCCAGTTCCTCAATGGCGTCCTGCGCCA
>JAWOIE010000180.1:0-3166 GCA_046484825.1 Gammaproteobacteria bacterium
TCGCTGTATATCATGCAGGAACGCATTACCCGGAGCCGCATGGCCGGCGACCCCGCCAACGTGCTGCTCAACCCGCACCTCGAATCGATTGGGATGATGGAGTTTGATCGCGCCAGGGAGGCCATTGACGAGGGGTATGCGGTGGTCCAGCGCATGCGCGATGACATTGAGCGCAATATCCTGCTGCACTAAAGGCGCCTTTGCAACCGCCCTTTATCGCGCCGCATGCCTGGACACTCTCGGTCACCGAGGCACGGGCGATACAGGAGCGTCTGCGCTCCCAAATCATTCTGCAGGATCAGTTTGATGAACCCCGCTGGGTAGCGGGTATCGATGTGGGTTTTGAGGCGAATAATACGGTAACGCGGGCGGCGGTGGCGGTGCTCAGTTTTCCGGCACTGCAGCTGGTTGAGGCACAGATCAGTCGCCTGCCGACGGCCTTTCCCTATATTCCCGGTTATCTTTCCTTTCGCGAGGCCCCGGCGGTCCTGGCGGCGATGAATCAATTGCAGCACATCCCCGATCTCTTGCTCTGCGATGGGCAAGGAATTGCCCATCCCCGGCGGTTTGGTATTGCCTGTCACCTGGGTCTGATCACCGGCATCGCGGCCATTGGCGTCGCCAAGTCCCGGCTTTGCGGTCAACATGGCGAAATTCCGCGCAGAAAAGGTCAGTGGACGCCGCTACGCGAGGGTGATGACACCATTGGCGCCGTGTTGCGCAGTCGCGAGGGGGTAAAACCCCTGTATGTCTCTCCTGGGCACAAAATTTGCTGTAGTACTGCCGTTAAATACACAATGGCGTGTATTACCCGAGTTCGCCTGCCTGAAACCACTCGTTGGGCCCACAAACTGGCTTCAGGCGCGATGCAATGAGACATGATGAAACGCTACCTGACGCTCGCCCTGTTATTGTTCTGGACGGTCTCAGCGGCCTTTGCCGCGGAGATTTCCGCCGTGCGTGTCAGTGGTGAGGCCCGTAAGGCACGCGTGGTCTTTGACCTCGACGAGGGTGTGCAATACAAGACCTTTCGCCTCACCCAACCCGAGCGCCTTGTAATCGACATACAGGATGGCCGCATCCTCGCCACGGCCCGGCGGCAATCCTCAGGCAACGACGTGCTCGACAAAATACGTATGGGCAAGCGCGAATGGAATGTCCTGCGCATCGTGCTGGACCTCAAACAGGCGGTTGACTATGTGCACTATACCCTGCCGCCCGAGGCGGGGCGGCGTCATCGCCTGGTGGTGGATATGCAATTACAATTGCCCTCGCCCCGGGGCGAGGACCTGTCGTCCCTGGCGGTAATGATCGATCAGAAAAACTATGCGGCCGCTTACGCCTGGGCCCATCCGCGCCTGCGACAGTGGCGCGGTGATAAGGAATTTTATTTTATGCTCGGTTTGGCCGCCAACGAGACGGGGCATGCCGAGCAAGCGATTCGTCCCCTGCAACAATATGTCATCCAGCAACCGGAACATCTCTGGGCCAGACTGGAGCTGGCGCGCGCCTTTTATCTGGCCGACAAGTTGGCCCTGGCCAGGCAGGAGTTTCAGCTTGTGCTGGCGACCGGGCCACCAGCGCAGGTCAGGACAAATATTGAAAACTTTCTTGAAAGGATATCTGCACAGCTACCACCGGACAGCCCGCATTTTTTTATAGCCGGCTTCAGGGTGAGCGGCAATAGCCTGCTCGAAGAAGCGACACTCACAAAGACGCTGGCGCCGTTTGCCGGTGAACATAAGAACTTTGGTGATATTCAGAAGGCGGTGGATGCCCTGCAAGCGGTGTATCGCGAGGCGGGCTATGGGGCGACCTATGTTTACCTGCCGGAGCAGGAACTGGTGAGTCAGATCGTACAAATCCGCGTCATCGAACCGCGCATTGCAAAAGTCACGATACAGGGCCATCAGTTTCATGATGAAACCAATATTCGCGCCAGCCTGCCGGCGCTGGATGAGAACATTATTCCGGATACGCTCGCCATTGCCGAGAACGTCAAACACGCCAATGAGAATGCCAGTAAAAATATCCGCCTGCAGTTTCTCGCCACGGACGAAGTCGGTCTGCTCAATGCCGTAATCAACGTAGAAGATAAGGCTACGGATAGTTGGTTTGCCAGCCTGGACAATTCCGGCACTCAGGCCACGGGCGATACCCGACTCAGCATGGGTTATCAGCAACACAATCTTTTCAACCAGGACCATGTCCTCAACCTGAACTACACCACCTCGGCGGATAAACCGGATAAGGTGACGATTTACGGCATCGGCTATCACCTGCCGAAGTATCATCGCAACGCCGATGTGGATTTTTACGCGGGGCGTTCCGATGTGGACTCCGGCGTGGTCGGCAATATCTTTACCGTCAGTGGCCAGGGGACGGTGCTGGGGGCGCGCTATAAGTCGCGCCTGCGCCAGCGTCAGGGCTTTGCCCACAACCTCACCTACGGCCTCGACTACCGCGCCTATGACAATAAGGTCATCCCGCTCAACGGCGGCAGTTCCCTGGTGCCGGATATTACGGTGCGCCCGATCAGTCTTGGCTATGACGCGACCTGGCAACTGCGGCGTCGACAGGTCAGTCTGAACACGCAGCTCATCCATAATCTTGCCGGCGGTAGTAATGGCGATGACGCCGCCTTCGCCGCCAGCCGTACTCATGCCACTGCGGACTACAACATGCTGCGCTTCGGCCTGGATTACCTGCAATTGCTGGCGTCAGACTGGCAGTGGCATGTGGCAGTGCAGGGGCAGGTGACTGCGGACGCCCTGGTTGCCGGTGAGCAATTTGGTCTGGGTGGGGCCAGCTCGGTACGGGGCTTTGAGGAACGCCAGGTGAGTAACGACCGTGGTTACCAGCTAAACCTGGAGGCCTATAGCCCCGAATTCTGCGCCCGTGGCACCGACCTGGGTCAATACAAGTGTCGCGGCCTGCTCTTTGTGGATGCCGGTGCCGTGTCGCGGAATCAGGCCCTCCCGGGGGAAACCCGCTCGGACAGCATTGCCAGTCTGGGTGTGGGCCTACGCCTCACCCGGGGCGAGCAACTGAGTTTTGTCGGAGACCTGGCCTATGTGCTGGACGGTGGCACGGTGCGTCAGGACGGTGATACCCGCCTGCACGCTAAACTGATGTACCACTTTTGACGATAGAGTAGAGTGTGAAC
>JAWOIE010000207.1:0-10065 GCA_046484825.1 Gammaproteobacteria bacterium
AGCGTGGCCTGTCGGTACAGCTTGTCATCCTGCATCAGGGCATCGAGACGTGCCAGTGCGGCGGGACCGTCGACGTTGTTCAGCGTGGATACCGCATAAGTTTCACGTGCTGCCTCGCCCACATCACGGGCCAGTTGCGGGGTCATCCCCAGCACTATGCTGACCAGTAAGAATGCACAGCCAATGGCACAGGCATATAACAGGTAAAAGAGTTGCTCGCCCAACCACGGCAGCCCCAGCGCCGTTACCGACACGGCTGTGGCAATCACAAACACCCCGGCCAGGAGCCCCAGTTCCTGCCGGAAGCGGCTGCGCTCGGCGCGCAACATCCACACTGTTCGTGCCAGCCATAGCAGATACAGCGCACCCACGGTAAAAGCCAGCGGCAAAGCCCAGGCATACGGGACAAAGGGCGCCACTGCGATTGGGATGAGGTGCAGCAGATGCCGCGGGCGAAAATCGGTATCTGCCTGCAATAACGGCTTGCTGTACAGATAAAATACTGGCGCCACGGAAAACAACAACATGCGATAGACAGGACTATGAATATATTCGGCAGCGTATTGAAGATAGCCAAAATGCATCAGTTGCATGAGCGTTAGTACAAGCAGCAAGGCCACACCGGTAACTTGGGCAAGGCGCTGCCCGGGGTAGTTAACGCGACGAAAATGCGTAAGCGCGATCACCAACGCGCTGAAGGCGGAGTAGCCGATCAAAAAAATAGCCAGGGTCTGCATGTGTCCGATAATACAGACAAGTGCACAGATTAACTACTTTGCTCGGCTCGTCAACGCCCAGGCATACATCTCCAATCTGAACCTTACCGGGAGAAATTCCCTGGGCGGACAGCGGAGTATGGAGAAAATGGTTCGTCACCGCTAGATCGGTCTGGTGCTGGAGGACTATACTGAGTGCGTTGTGAGATGGGCTCTGGGCCTGCCTCATCGAGTGTCACCCTAACAGCAGGTCAGGCCAATGATAAAGTTGAAAATCCTTACCCGTGAATCGCTGGATCTTTTGCAGGAATTGGGTCTGATTCTGATTGCCGTGGCAACGGTCATTGCTTTCGGTATGGAGGTGTCGGCAATGATCAACGTCAGGAGCGTGAGTCTGGGTGACTTGCTGTTGCTGTTTATTTATCTCGAAGTCCTGGCCATGGTCGGGATCTATCTCAAATCCGGTAAGCTGCCGATTCGTATTCCACTCTACATTGCCATTATTGCCCTGGCCCGGTACATGGTGCTGGACATGAAGGCTATGGATTCCTGGCGGATGCTGGCGGTCGCGGCCGCCGCACTGGTGCTGGCACTGACGATCCTGGCGATCCGCTACGGTCATACCCGCTATCCCTATGACGCCGATTCGGGTGTTTGAGCTTTGTCATGCGGAGTCGGCGCTCGTAAGTAGCGGTGGCAAGGCCCCGTTATTACCCGAGGGATAAAAGGCCGGGTGGATTTACCCGGTGTCCTCCGCTATATGGCGATCGGTATTAACCCTTTAACCGGTTAATGCCCATGATCTTCAGGGCCCACTTTTCGAATAGTGGTTCGGAGACTCCCCTTTTGACCTTGTGCAGAAAGTATTTTTCAAAACCAATCTTGGCCCAGTGGACCCACTTGCCCTGTTTGAACCAGGTTACGTTGCGTGGCGGGATCTGCGGGATGGCGATAAAGGCGGCGCCGGTGTTGCCGAGGTCGGCCAGGCAAAAGGCATTCCAGGTGGCCCTGGCGGTGGTGGGCTGACCGCTCAGTTCCGCCTGGATGTTGTTCACAATCGCGGTGCCCATGGATTCAATCATGTAGCCGGTCTTGGGGGCGCCGGTGGGGACCGGGGTGGCTTCGACCGGGGGGATGGCAATGCAGACCCCGGCGGAGAAGATGTTCGGGTACCTGGGGCTGCGCTGGTGTTCGTCGACGATAACAAAGCCTCGCGGGTTACACAGTTCGGGGACGTTGGCTACGGCCTCGACACCCTTGAAGGCGGGCAGCATCATGGCGTGTTTGAACTCCAGCGCATGCTGCTTTCTGACCTCGCCTTCGTCATTCAGCTCATCCACATACATCTTGCCGGCCTCCACCCTGGTGGTTTTGGCATTGGTGATCCAGCGAATGTGGCGATTGCGAAACTCGTGTTCCAGCAGGCCCCTGGAATCCCCCACGCCCCCCAGACCGAGATGGCCAATATAGGGTTCGCTGGTGACAAAGGTGATCGGCACCCGGTCACGGACCTTGTGCTTCTTCAGGGCGATATCGAGAATGGCGGCGTATTCATAGGCGGGTCCGAAGCAGCTGGCCAACGGTGCGGCGCCGACGATCACCGGGCCGGGGTCCTGTAATAATCTCTGGAAATCGGCATAGGACTGTTCGGCGTGGTCCACGGTGCAGACCGACTGGGTATAGCCACCCTGCGGGCCCAGGCCTGCAACCTCGTCAAAGGCCAGGCGTGCGCCTGTGGTGATAATTAAATAGTCATAGTCGATACGGTCGCCGTTACTGAGCGTGAGACTGCTGTTGGCGGCATCGATTTCATCGGCCTGCGCGGCAATAAAGCCGATTCCCTGTCGTTGCAGATAAGCGCCAATCGGTACGGTGATCTTGTCGCGGGTACGCCAGCCCACCGCCAGCCACGGGTTGGAGGGAACAAACTGGAAATAGTCGGTCGCATTGATGACCGTGATCTGGTGTTGCTTACTAAGGGCCTCGCGCATTTCGTAAGCGGCGGGAACGCCACCGATACCGGCGCCGAGAATGACAATGTGTGCCACGGTAGGCCTCCTCATGGATTTTGTTAAGAGATTCAGTCTGGCATAGACCGGTTTGCAGAGAATGCATCAATATCAGTATAGATGTGTATTGCGCAGGGTATATGGCCGCCCGGCCGTCAAGGTGCGCCAATGCCTGAAAGACCGTATAAATCGTAGAAAAAAATTTCAGACAGTAGTGGCATAACACCGGGACAGGCGCTATGGCCAGCCCGTCCCGGTAAGCTTATTGATTCAATGGTGTCTCGGCGGCTGTCGATCAATCGATCCAGTCAATCTGTTCCCGCGGCAGACCAAGATACTGTGCGGTGTCGATGAGAAAGCGCCGTATGATTTCGTTACCGGCCAGGCCGTCATGTTGGTCTTGAATATCCGCCCCAGACAGGTTCACCTGTGGCTGATCAGACAGGTAGGCACGTGGCTGCATGGTTCACCTCCAGTCAATACATATTCTGTCAGTATGATCGGTGATGAACGGGAGGGCGGGCGTGGTGCCAGCCCTCCCGAAGTAGTGCCTTATGCCGCCTTTTCGGTTTTCGGCAAATGCTCGAGCACCGCAGTCTCTGACTGGATCTCGATGCGTTTGGGTTTCATGGCCTCGGGCAGCTCATGCCTGAGTTTAATGGTGAGCATGCCGTTGTCGAGACGCGCACCGGTGATCTCCACATGGTCGGCCAGGTTGAACTTGCGTTCGAAGGCGCGGTTGGCAATGCCCTGGTAGAGAAATTTTCGCTCGGAATTTTCCGCCGCCTTGCGGCCTCTGACGGTGAGCAGGCCGGGTTCGACCTCGATGTCCAGCTCGTCGTGGTTGAAACCGGCGACCGCCAGGGCAATGGCGTAGCAGTTGTCGTCCAGGGCCTCGATGTCATAGGGCGGATAAGTGCTGCTGTTCCGCTCAGCGCGAAAGGCATTGTCGAGCAACGCGGCCAGGCGTTCGAAGCCAACGGTGTTGCTGTAGAGTGGGCTCAAGTCGATGGTTGTCATGACATATCCTCCTTTAGAAGCAATACGAAATTAACAAACAGTGTAGGGGAATTGTGCGTTAAGCCGCCCCAATTCCGCGATCCTTAACTAGGGTCGATGGTGGAAATTTCAAGGCTCCGATGGCCTGTGCATGCCGGCGTGAGATCGTGGTCAGGCGTTCACCAGGTCGCGACGACCCCGGCGGCAGCCCTGTGCCGCACCCTCCTGAAGATCGATGCGCTGCATATACACCACTGTAACGCAGGCCTCTGAGGTGCTGCGTCACCGTCGTCCCTAGTGCGGCAGCTGTACCTGGCGTTCGGTGGCGAGTTGTAACAGGTTGCTGAGCATGTAGGGTTTGGTGGTGTTGAACGCAATCCCGGCTTCGTTAGCGTTGTTGCGAACCACCGTGCCATAGATGGTATTGCTGTCCAGATTGGTGGTGCTGTAATCCAGAAATTTAATCTTGAGCTCGGCGCCTCTGAAGAATGCCAGTGGGCCGGTGAGCAGACAGGTGCCACACAGACTAATGTCCTTGATGTGACAATTGGCCAGCAGGCGGCCGCGGTAATAGATGGCCGCGTTCAGCGCTACCGGTTTTCTTCTGCAATATCTTTTTTCCATTTATCTGCTCCTTGATATGTGTTCGGCGTCAGTGCCATTGGGTGGGGACAAACCCCCGCTGTCTTGATCTGCTGTCGAGGGCCTTGCTCATGGTATCATGGGCGGAGACCGTCTCGGGCAAAAAATATCTGGAGCAGCGGGTTTCGGCTGGGTCGTGCAGCAAGCCCTGCGCAGGTCCTTGACAGCACACCATAAAAGATAGCAGAGAATCAGCAGCGCGTCGGGGGTGGATGAAAGAATGGCGGTGACGGATTTGCAAAGCGAGTCCGGTTCTTTGTTACAATGCGTTCACCTTAATTTTAGAGATGCTATTACGATGTTAATTGTGGTCTCCCCAGCAAAAACCCTGGACTATGAAACCCCGGTAAAGACCAAGGTCTTTACCACGCCGGATTATCTTGATGACACGCAGGAACTGATTCATCGCCTGCGGCGCATGTCGTCGCTGGACATTGCCGAGCTCATGAAGGTGAGCAAGAAAATCGCCGACCTGAATTTTGACCGCTACGAGGCGTGGCGACCGAAGTTTACCGAAAAGAATGCCAGGCAGGCGCTGCTAGCCTTTAAGGGCGATGTCTATACCGGCCTGGATGCGGAGCGTTTCACCGCGAAGGATTTTAAGTTTGCCCAGGAACACCTGCGCATTCTTTCCGGACTCTATGGTCTGTTGCGTCCGCTGGACCTGATGCAGGCCTATCGTCTGGAGATGGGCACCCGCCTTGACACCGCGCGCGGTAAGAACCTGTACGAATTTTGGGGCTCCACGATTACCGAGGGCCTGAACCGGCAACTGAAAAAGATCAAATCGCAGACCCTGATCAATCTGGCCTCCAATGAATACTTCAAGGCGGTCAAGCCCAAAGAACTCAACGCCGAGATCATCACCCCGGCCTTTAAGGAGTACAAAGGCGGGGAGTACAAGATGATCGGGATATATGCCAAGAAGGCCCGTGGTATGCTGAGCCGCTACATTATTCAGCAGCAACTGACCGACCCGCAGGATATCAAGTCATTTTGTGAAGAGGGTTATAAATTCAACAAGGCCTTGTCGAAAGGAAATACCTGGGTGTTTAGCCGCAAGCCATAGCGACGTGCTGCACACGAGCCGCACGGGACAGGAAAAGTTTATCCCTCTATCAGCACGCGGCCTCGTCATCCATCGCCTTCCTTCAGGCGCTGCGCGTCCGGCGGGCGAGCGCCTGCTATAGGCAATACTTTGTTCTATAGTTATAGAAGCTTTGGGATGAATTGGCTGTTACAGCGAGCGCGGTTACAGGAGTGCGCATGAAAAGGGCAAATATTCACTTCATTGTCGATGTCCTGGCCTTTGTTGCCTTTGCCCTGATGACGAGCACCGGTGTGCTGCTGCATTATCTGTTGCCACCCGGCAGTGGGCGTTTTTCCAGTCTGTGGGATCTGAATCGCCATGCCTGGGGAGAGATTCATTACTGGGTGTCGGTTGCGCTGTTTGTCCTCCTGGTGATACACCTGTTGTTGAACTGGCGCTGGATTGTCGGGATGGTGAGGGGCCATCGGCATGAGGGTTCCGGTTACCGGATGGCCCTGGGGCTGGTGGGCCTGCTGGCGCTGGTGTCGCTGGCCATGGCCCCGCTGCTGGCGCCGGTGGAGCGGGTAGAATCTTCCGGGCATGGATTTCGGGGCGGTCATGCACCACCCTCGCAGGCTACGCCACCATAGTCCCACACACAGGCCTGGCCAAGTCGTCTTATACGTTTATCAAGGAGATCGTGCATGAACAACCAACTGACAGAAAATGAAAAAGAATCCTTGGTTATGGGTATCCATGACAGTGACGCCGATGCCGCCTTTAAGGCCTGGACCGAGGCCACTGGCGAGGACAGGGCCAGGGAATTTGGTATCACCCTGACCGACGCCCACTGGCAGGTGATCAGGTTCCTTCGCACCCACTACGCCAATGTCGGCACGGCCCGGCATGCGCGGGAGTATACCGAGGTCCTGAACGAGCGTTTCGCCGAGGAGGGAGGTTCGCGTTATCTGTATCAGTTGTTTCCCGGCGGGCCGGTGAAACAGGCGTGTGCCATTGCCGGTGTGGCGACACCGGATGATGTCAGTAATAATGCCTTTGGCACCTCGGTGTAAACCCAAACGAGCGTGATGTTTGCCGACCGTCTTTCCAGCGGTGCCGGCCATAATGACGGAGAAACATAATGGATTCTGAGCTCAAAAAGAATTTGCAGGACAAGACCACCTGGACGCGCGGCCTGTACATGCTGCTGTTTATTTTTTGTTACAGCATTGCCAAGCTGGTGATTTTCGCCGTGATCATTCTGCAATTTATTTTGACCCTGTTTACCCGTGCGCCGAATCCACGCCTGCTCAAGCTGGGGCAGGGTCTGAGTCGCTATATTTTTCAGATTCTGCAATTCCTGACCTATACCACGGAGCACCACCCTTATCCCCTGGGCGCCTGGCCCAGGGCGGAAGCCCCGTCACCATCAAAGCCCGATAGCGGCGATGAAGCCACGGAGGTTGTAAACTCCGAGCCGACGGACAAGCCCTGAGGCTCGCCCGCATGGCCGGCACTTCTCGGTCAACACCATGCTCGCCAACAAAATCGGCCCGCACTGCCAGCAGATCTTTGGCGGTGTCGTGTTAAGGCGCCGTCCTGCCGGGCTGCTGCTGGTCATGGGCCTGCTGATGTTGTCGAGGGCGCCGCTGGGCGCAGAGATTTACACGTGGCAGGATGCCGAGGGTAATACCCACTTTGGTGATCGGCCGCCGGCGGCCGCCAAAACCCAGCGGCTCGAGGTCAAGATAAACACCACTGCGTCGGTTGCAGGGGACGCTAGCCCGGAAAGGGGCAAGCGGGAGATAAAGGTCAGCGGCCGTCCGGCGGTGATTATGTATTCCGCGTCCTGGTGTGGTGTCTGTGACCGGGCGAAGCAATATTTTCATGACCACAGGATTGCCTTTAAGGAGCTGGATATTGAAAAATCCAGCGCCGGCAGGCGGGGCTTCGCAAAATTGAATGGCCAGGGGGTCCCCATTATTTTGGTGGGTGAAAAACGCATGAATGGCTTCGATCCGGCGCGCTTTGAAAAACTGTATCGCGGTGTGAGCCCCTAGGTGTGGCCAGCCGGACCCGGCTGCCGCATGGCCTCACGACTTCGCTAACAGACACAGGGCCGGCGCGGCGGCGGGATTTTTTATGAATTCAGAGGAAAGTCGGTTATACTCAGTCTAAATTCTCGCAGGGAAGCTTGAACAACACTCATCAAACAGGTTGAGGTTGGTGACGGCGCCACTAAAAATTTTACTGTTACTCGCCCTGATGGCCTCCAGCCTGACGGGCCACACGTACACCGGCGGCGGTGTCGTCCTTCACCCGCCAGGGCCCACTGCCCGCCACGATTTGTCCCCGACCCATAGCCCTCCCTATAGCCTCCTTAGTTCGGATAGCCCCGCCCACACGCACCCTGCAGGGCAGCAACTGGGTCGTGACCGTGAGGATGCTGTTGTCCGGGGGGACTTCGAGCGGGACCGCCGCTTGTATTTTTATAGCAGTGCCCAGCGCGGCCGGCGCTCCTGATACGGCGCTGTGGATGAGCCGTGTCAGAGAGAATGCTGAATTTTATGTGCAGCAAAAGAACTACCCACTTCGGCAGTTAAAGCGTAAAGACCAGATCAAATGGGAGTGGCAAACGACACCCTGCGTCAGCTGAGTTCGTCAGCAGGTGTGTCCTATAAATCGACTCACCACCAATGAGTGGTGAGCGGCATTAAGTGTGTTCAGGGCCAGGGTGCCCAGGGGTGTGTCAATGTATCGTCAGTTCATGCAACTGAGTGACTATCCATTTCGTCTGACGGCGGATGCCCGCTATTTCTTTCTTGGCGGCGATCATCTGCGCGCCAAATCGTACTTACTTTATAGTTTGCACGTGCGTGATGGTCTGGCCGTGGTGACCGGCGAGCCGGGCGTGGGCAAGACCCTGGTGATCGAACAGGCGATCAAGGCCTTGCAGGCGGAAACGGCGGTGGCGCGCATTCGTCAGCCGCGTCTGATGGTGACGGAGTTTCTGTTTGCCATTTGCCAGCAGTTTGACTGTCTGCCGCAACACCTCAACAAGGCGGCCCTCATCCAGGCCATTTATGACTTTGCCACCGAGCGGCATTTCGAGCAGAAGTCGGTGATTGTGATCGTTGATGAGGCGCATCTGTTGAGCGCCGATGTCCTCGAAGAAATACGCATGTTGGCCAACTATGAACAGCATGGTCGCAAGATTATCCAGATCATGCTTGTGGGTCAGCCGGCCCTGAACAGCATGCTGTCGTCGCGTAATCGCGATTCCTTATCGCAAATGGTGCGCCTCAGTTGTCATATCAACCCGCTGAGTATTTATGAGGTCAAAAAATACATCCACTATCGTCTACTGGTGGCGGACTCGAAACGCTCTATTATTTTTCCGGATCAGTTGTTGCCGGGGATTATGTGCTATACCGGTGGTGTTCCGCGTCTGGTGAATATCCTCTGTGACATGATGTTGATCGCCGCCTATGTGAAAAAGCAGACTCAGGTCGATGCCAGCTGCCTGCATGCGGCGGTAAAAAAACTGGACTGGCCGTTTTACCTGCAACGGGTCAGTGCGAGCCCCAGACTGATGTCGGTGCAGAGCTTTTCCCAGCGGCTTATGCCGGCGCGGCGTTACCCGGTATTAAAAATTTATCGGCAGGGGCGGGTCGTGGGCGAACGTGTCCTGGATAAGGAAAGAATGCTCATCGGCCGCAAGGCCGGTGTCGATATCCGCATCAATGATGAAAATACCAGTAAGGTACATGCCCAGATCGTCAACGTCGATGGTGAATATATTCTGCAGGATCTGAACAGCACCAACGGCACTCGTGTCGGCGATGAAAAAATACATTGGCACTATCTTAAAGAGCATGATCGGGTTCATATCAGTGGCTTTGTCTTTGAATTTTTGCTGGAGGCGAAGCAAAAGCTCAGACCACCGCAGGCCGGTGCAAAGACGACCACGCCGGCAGAGACAACCATCAAGACCTTGTCATTGCCGGATGTCGCCGGGTCAAATTAACCCCCCCTCTCCGGAATCAAACCCATGACCGTCAGCCAGAGCACCCTGACCTTCGAACTGGAAGGGCATGAATTTATCGAATTACATCACCTGTTAAAGATTACCGGCATGTGCCATAGTGGTGCTATGGCCAAGCTGGTGATTGCGGATGGTCAGGTGCGCGTAGATGGCCAGGTTGAGTTGCGCAAGCGTTGCAAAATTCGTCAGGGCCAGCAGGTGCAATTCAGTGGGCAGAACATCCTGGTCACTGCGCATTAAAAGCCTGCCGCCGGAAAAATGCAGCGACAGGGCTGCACCCAGATAGTTTAAGGAAGTTCTGCATAAGTATGCAGAGCTTCCGTGCGGGGCAGGACGCCCCGCCGCGCCAGTCACGCAAGGGAAACCGTGACCTCTTTCGGTAATCGAATGACATTGAGGACAAAGCCCAGATGCTTCAGCACCCTGCGACGCTTGATGCTGTAACCGTACTCACTGATCCGTTGCGCCAATTGATGTAGTTGTTAATCGCCTCCCGAACGCGGATCAGGTCATCCTTGGCTTCTTTCATTACCTGACGTGTCACGCGCAAATGTTCTGCCCCTGCTGCCCATGAATCAATAGATACCATAATACCAAGCTTGATTTCCCAAGAATTATTAAAAG
>JAWOIE010000279.1:0-4208 GCA_046484825.1 Gammaproteobacteria bacterium
GGGCGCGGCCACACCCGTGCAACTGGGGGGCGGCGGCCCAGCGGCAAGGCGCGACCCCGACAAGGCCGACGCGGATAAAACGACGAACGCCGAGCCCATGCAACGCAAGGTCGTCAATGATGCCGTCGCCTATATCCGCGGGCTGGCCGAGCTACAGGGGCGTAACGCGGACTGGGCGGAACAGGCGGTACGCACCGGGGCCAGCCTGACCGCCAGCGAGGCGCTCAGACTGAAGGTCATCGACATCGTGGCCAGCGGTAGCGGTGATCTCCTGCAACAGATCGATGGCCGGGAGGTCAGGGTGCAGGGCCAACCTCAGCGTCTGCACACCGGCGGCCTGCCTATCAAAAGTCTGGAACCCGACTGGCGCAGTCGTTTTCTCAGTGTCATTACCAATCCCAATATTGCCTATATCCTCATGCTCATTGGCATCTACGGACTGATCCTGGAATTCTCCAATCCCGGCGCCATTGTCCCCGGTACGGTCGGAGCGATTTGCCTGTTGCTGGCCCTATATGCCTTTCAGTTACTGCCGATCAACTACGCCGGTATGGCGCTGATCCTGCTTGGCGTCGCCCTCATGGTCGGCGAGGCCTTTCAGCCCAGCTTTGGCATGCTGGGTATTGGCGGCGTCATTGCCTTTGTGTTTGGTTCGATTATTCTCATCGACACCAACGTCACCGGTTTCGGTATCGATATCTCCGTGATCATTACCTTCACCTTAAGCAGTATGTTGATTTTTGTGTTTGTCGTCGGCATGGCCGTCAAGGCCCGTCGCCAGCCGGTGAGTAGCGGCCGCGAGGAACTCATTAACAGTGAAGGGATTGTTCTGGATGATTTTAATGAACGCGGCAATGTGCGCGTCCACAGCGAAATCTGGCAGGCCGTCACCAGGACGCCGCTGCAAACAGGCCAGCACGTCCGAGTCATCGGCAGCCACGGCCTGACCCTCGAAGTCGAGCCCATGGAAAACGGCACGACCCCCCACACAAAGGAGCAAGCCCCATGACTACCTATAGCATTTATATTGTGATTATTTTTGTCGTCCTGTTCTTATTCAGCGCCATCAAGATCCTGCGCGAATACGAACGTGGCGTGGTGTTTCTACTGGGCCGATTCTGGAAGGTGAAGGGACCCGGCCTCATTATCATTATTCCCATTATCCAGCAAATGGTGCGGGTCGACCTGCGCACCGTTGTCATGGATGTCCCCAGCCAGGATGTCATCTCGCGTGACAATGTCTCGGTGGAGGTCAACGCCGTCATCTACTTTCGTGTCATCGAACCGGACAAGGCCATTATCCAGGTGGAAAACTTTTACGACGCCACCAGCCAGCTGGCGCAGACCACCCTGCGCTCGGTACTGGGACAACATGAACTGGATGAGATGCTGGCGGAACGGGACCGGCTCAACAAGGATATTCAGACCATCCTCGATCAACAGACCGACGCCTGGGGCATCAAGGTGGCCAACGTGGAGATCAAGCATATCGATCTGGATAGCACCATGGTGCGCGCCATTGCCAAGCAGGCCGAAGCGGAACGCGTGCGACGCGCCAAGGTCATTCACGCCGAAGGGGAAATGCAGGCCGCGGAAAAACTGCTGGAGGCCGCCAGGATCCTCTCCGGCCAACCCCAGGCACTGCAACTGCGTTACCTGCAAACGCTTACCGAGATCGCCAATGAGCGCTCCAACACCATCGTCTTCCCACTGCCCATGGACTTGATCGAGACCCTGATGGAAAAAACCGGGAAGACCTGAATATCGGTTGCGAATGCCTGTGCGGCCATCGGCCAGGCCGTGCATGGCTCAAGATTGGGGTTTTTCACCGCAAAGACGCGAAGATCGCAGAGTATAAATTTAAAATCTTTTTGTTTTTTTATCCACCAGAAACCGGAAAATTATTTCTACTGAAAATAAGTTACGACTGAGATCTTATTAAATGATATATTTTTCTCTGCGCCCTTCGCGTCTTTGCGGTAAAACCATTAATAACCCAAACAGTTTCCCGAACGGTAAAATTCAAAACGTAATCGTCTGCCCAGGCTTGGGAATATTGGCATACCAGTGGTACTTATCGTGAAAGGCGCGTTGCAACTCCAGCATTTTGTCCAGCTCACCATGGATCAGATACAACTCCGGGCGTGGCTTGTCAAAATGCCCCGCCCATTTAAGTAACTGTGTTTGATCCGCATGGGCGGAAAAGCCCCCCAGGGTATGCAGTGTGGCATTGACCGCGGTCTCGTTGCGAAACACCATGACCGACCTGGCGCCATCCACCAGCGCGCGTCCCAGGGTGCCCTGGGCCTGAAAACCGACAATAATCAGATGTGCGTTACGCCGCCAGAGATTGTTTTTAAGGTGATGACGGATACGCCCGCCCGTACACATACCGCTACCGGCAATAATAATCGCGCCACCGTTAATCGTGTTGATCTGCATCGACTCTTCCGGCGTCAGCGTACACTTCAGGATGGGCAACCATTCCTGCCAGTTGCTCTTTACCACTTCACGAAAGGCCGACTCATCTTCCTTATTAAACAGGTGTACGTGCTCAAAATAGATATCACTGGCCGCAATCGCCATGGGGCTGTCGAGAAACACCTGGGTTTGCTTCAGGGAGCCCTCACGATAAAACTTGCCTAGCCAGTATAAGATCTCCTGGGTCCGCCCGACCGCAAAGGCCGGGATCATGACATTACCCCCACTCTCCGCCGCCGCTGCAAGGGCCTCACGAAACTCATCGATGGTAGCGTCTGTCGAAACATGATTGCGATCACCATAGGTAGACTCCAGCAACAGTACGTCCGCCTGGGTGACCACCGCCGGGTCTTTGAGCAACGCCGCGTCGCTGTTACCGAGGTCGCCCGAAAAGACCAGCCGCTTCGTCCCCTCGCGCCCCTGTATGTTCAGCGCCACTACGGCAGAACCGAGAATATGCCCCGCCTCATGGTACGTCAGTTCAATATCCGGGGTGATTCGGACTGTCGTTTCATACGCCGTCGGCTCACGCAACTTCAGCACCTCGTCCACATCGTCCTGGGTAAACAGTGGCTCAATCAGCGGCTTGCCCGCGCGCAGGCGTTGCTTGTTCTCCCACTCGGTATCCTTGAGCTCGATAAAGGCCGAGTCCGTCAGCATGACCTTGATCAGCTTACTGGTCGCCTGTGTCATATAAACAGGCCCCTGGTAACCATCCTTGACCAGCTTGGGCAGAAGTCCACAGTGATCCAGGTGGGTGTGCGAGATCACCACGGCATCAATCTTGCGCGTATCAAAGGGGAAGACAGCGCTATTCTGTTTCTCCGCCTGATTACCGCCCTGGAACATGCCACACTCCAGCAAAATCCTGGAGGATTCCGTTTCCAGCAGATAGCACGAACCCGTCACCTGGCGGGTCGCGCCAATAAAAGTCAGTTTTGCCGTTGGTGGTTTTGTCATGAGCGCCTTCCCTGTGTTTACTTAAAACTATAGTCGTTGTTTTAAACAATAACGAGCCGTTTGTCGATAGCGCAGAACGACCTGGGCCAGGGACGTTACGCTGTCAAGCATTCAAGGGACACGATGCCCGTAACTCGGTTAGTGATAAACGCACATCACGATCACATGAAAATGGTGTTGCCGTATCAGCAAGGCTATTGCCACGGATAGGCACCCACATCCTCATTGCCTGTACAACAATGAACGGCAAGCCCCTCATGCGCAATATTCTCGATACGCGCAGGAGCACTGCAGGTTCTCAGTTTCTGGATTGACGAGGCCCGGTCGTCACAGACTATGAATAAGACGCACGGCGCAGAATGCCCGTAAGCGCATACGACCGCACCACGACCGCGAGAAAATCGCCATGCGTAAAAGCCAGCGATATCGAACGACAGAGGCGCAAAAGACGACGAAGAAGGAAAATAGTAGACAAATCGTCTTTTATTAGACAGGGCTCATGACGACGATCACGTAGCCCTTTGGAAAATGGGGTGGCTAAAGGGACTCGAACCCTCGACGACCGGAATCACAATCCTGATCCATTCAATTCTTATCTTATTGTTTTTATTTGAATTTTATACTTTAGCAGGGAATTTTATTGTCTAAAATATAAGTATGTTTAAATCATTTTAAATCGATTGGTTATAGTTTATATAGAAACGTAGCGCTTGCTATAGCGCTCCGGGTCGAAATCCATTTCGGAAAATGCGGCTCCAGTGCCGACC
>JAWOIE010000284.1:0-26399 GCA_046484825.1 Gammaproteobacteria bacterium
GGTGGCGCTGGGCATCAGCCTGCTGGCCACGGTCTATCCGGCTCGACGCGCCTCGCGCACCCAACCGGCAGAGGCGCTACGCTATGAGTAACCCGGTGTTGTCCTGCCAGCATCTGGCCAAGGAATATAAAGAGGGTCCACAGGTCGTCACGGTCCTGCAGGATGTCAGCCTGGAAATCGTCGCCGGTGATCAGATCGCCATTGTCGGCGCCTCCGGCAGTGGCAAGAGTACCCTGTTACACCTGCTCGGTGGCCTGGATGAGCCCAGTGGTGGTGTGGTGACCTTGCAGGGACAGGATTTTTCCCGCCTCAACCAGGTGCGCCGTGGCGACTTGCGTAACCAGGCCCTCGGCTTTGTCTATCAGTTTCACCACTTGCTGCCCGAGTTCTCCGCCCTGGAAAATGTCTGCATGCCGCTGCTGATTCGCGGCGAAAAGACGGCTGAGGCCCGTACCCGGGCCGTGCATATCCTGTCCCGGGTTGGCCTGGAGCATCGCCTGGCGCATAAACCCAACGAGCTGTCGGGTGGTGAACGCCAGCGGGCGGCTGTGGCGCGGGCGCTGGTGAATCAGCCGGCCTGTGTGCTGGCCGACGAGCCAACCGGCAATCTGGATCGCAAGACCGCGGACCAGGTCTATGGCCTGATGCTGGAGCTGAATCGTGAGTTGCAGACCAGTTTTGTGGTGGTCACCCATGACCCGGATTTCGCCGCGCGCATGGATCGGGTCTATCAATTGATTGATGGGAAATTATCAATATAAAACAGTTTGTTATATTGTTTTCTTAATGTTTAGTTAATGCCATTTATAGCTTTGTTTTGAGTGTCGCGCGTCGCTGTTTACGCTCCTCCCACTGCCGCACGACGTGCCAGCGCCACAACAGGCGAATCCCAAAGCCTCCCAGCAGTGATGCCAGCGTCGCGACCACAAAACAGCCCAGCAAAAAGGGCTGCCAGATCAGGGTCAGCTCATGGCCAAACCAGGCCCAGTCCATAACAAAGTCGACACGCTGCACCGGCCGATCGAGTATCCATGCCCCCAGTTTGTAGCAGAAATAAAATATCGGCGGAATCGTGACGGGGTTAGAGACCCAGACCAGGCCCAGGGAAAGAGGTAAATTAGTGCGCCAGTAAATAGCCAGGGCGGCGGCCGGCAACATTTGAAAGGGCATGGGGACAAAGGCCATAAACAGGCCAATAAAAAAGGCGCCGGAGACCGAGCGTCGGTTCAGGTGCAACAGGTTGGGGTCATGCAACAATGCGCCAAACAGTTGGTTGAGGCGCGGGTGTTGACGGAGCTTGTTGTGGTCCGGCACGTAGCGCCGAAAAAATTTTCTGGGCATAGCAAACCCGGGATTGGCCTGTAAGCGAAAGCAGCATATTATCTTCAAACGACCATCGTTGCCATCAGTCAGGGAAGACCGGCATGATCAGCATTGCCCTCGCATTTTTACTCGGCGTCATGGCGCTGTTACAGTTTCGCAGCTTGCCGGACCTGCAGCTCGTCTGGCTCATCATCCCCGTCGCCCTGTTGCTGGTCTATCGCCACGGCCTTTGTCTGAGGTTTGTCGCCGCCGCGACCAGTGGTTTTCTCTGGTGTTTGCTGGTGGCGCATCAGGTCCTGGGGCAGGGTGTGCCGCCAGAACTGGTGGGCGAAGACGTCCTGGTTCAGGGACGGGTAGTGAATTTTCCCACAGCGGGCGACAGGGCGACACGTTTTCTCTTCGCCGTCGATACCCTGAGTCATAATGGGCAGGACTATGCCTCGCCGGGGAAGATTCGGCTGAGCTGGTATCAGGCTACGGCCCTGCCCGAGGTGGGGGAGCGCTGGCAGTTTCTGGTACGCCTGAAACCACCGCATGGATTTATGAATCCCGGAGGCTTTGATTATGAGGCCTGGCTGTTTCAGCACCGGATCCGCGCCACCGGCTATGTGCGCAAACAATCGCCACCGCAACGTCTGGACGCCGCCGGCGCTTTTGACGGGCAACGTCTACGCTTCGCACTCTACGAAAAAATGAACCGCCTCGGCGCCGATTCGCCAACCACCGGCCTGTTGACGGCCCTGGCCATTGGTGAGCGCGACGGTATCCAGCCCGCGCAGTGGGAGGTCCTGCGTCGCACCGGCACCGCCCATCTGATGGCCATTTCCGGTCTGCACATTGGCCTGCTGGCAGGACTGGGCTACTGGCTGGGTAACCGCGGCTGGCGTCTGCGGAGTGCCTCCCTGAAGCGCCTGCCGGCGCCCCGCGTGGGCGCCGTGCTGGCCATGGTGTTTGCCCTGGTCTATGCGGCCATGGCGGGGTTTTCCATTCCCACACAGCGGGCTCTGATCATGGTGTGTGTGGTAATGCTGGCGTTGTGGCGACAGCGCTTTATTCAGCCGCCCCAGGTGCTGGCGCAGTCGTTGCTACTGGTACTGCTCCTGGACCCGTTGTCGGCCCTGTCGGCAGGTTTCTGGCTGTCCTTTGCCGCGGTGGCGGTGATTTTGTATGGACTCAACGGCCACCTCGGACCCCGGCACAAAGGCCTGGCCTTTTTGCGCATGCAGTGGCTGGTGGTGCTCGGCCTGCTGCCCTTGACCATTGGCCTGTTCCAGCAGGCCTCACTGATCTCTCCGCTGGCGAATCTGCTGGCGATCCCCGTGGTCAGCCTGCTGGTGGTGCCACTGACCCTGCTGGCCAGCGCACTCACGTTTGTTTCCGAACCCATCGCGGGGGGCCTGCTGCAACTGATCAACGGGGTTATGGGGCTCTTGTGGCAAGGCCTGGAAGTCGCCGCGGCACAGCCCTTTAGTCAGGTGCAACAGGCAGCGGCACCACTAAGCCTGGTCGCGGCGGCCTTTGGGCTGGTGCTGCTATTGAGTCCGAAGGGGATCCCACTACGCTATCTTGGACTGGTATTTTGCCTGCCCCTGGCCTTCCCACTGCAGTCACGACCGGCGCAGGGGGAATTTTGGCTGAGTCTACTGGATGTGGGTCAGGGGCTGGCCGTGGTGGTGCAAACCCAAAATCACACCCTGGTCTATGACACCGGGCCCCGTTTTAGTGACAGCTTTGATACCGGCGCGGCGGTAGTGGCGCCGTATCTGCGCCATGCCGGCATTGCCCACATCGATACTCTTATGATCACCCACCCGGACAATGACCATATCGGTGGCGCCGCGTCACTGCTGCGTATGTTCCCCGTCGGGCGCGTACTTTCCTCGGTATCGGACAAACTCGACCGGGGCACAGAGGACTGTCAACAGGGTCAGCAGTGGCAGTGGGATGGCGTGCACTTTCGTGTCTTGCATCCGGCCGCGGACTATACGCCCCGCCGGCGGCCACGCAACAACCGTTCCTGTGTACTACACATCGCGGCAGACAACGGCAGTGTCCTGCTCACCGGTGATATCGAACGGGAAGCGGAGGAGCAGATGCTGCGGCAGACTCAGGCACTGGCGGCGGATGTCATACTGGTGCCACATCATGGCAGTAACACCTCGTCCAGCCAGGCGTTTATTGCGGCCGTTGCCCCGAGGCTGGCCCTCTACCCGGTGGGCTATCGCAATCGCTACCGTCTGCCCAGTCAGAAGGTAGTGCATCGCTATGCGGCACAGGGGGTGCCGGCTTATGCCACGGCAAACAGTGGCCGTATATTGCTCACTTTTCCACAGCCGCATGAGCCCCAGGTGGCACGCTATCGCCAACAGGCTGCGCGCTTCTGGCACCATCGGCTTCCGTGAACCAGCAGGCTTTCGACCGGGGCCGGTCTCTGCTAAAGTTAGCCGCTGGTTAGCGATGAAAAATATAAAGGAAATCAACAGTGTTTGAGATGATCCAGGCGGGCGGTTTGTTGATGATCCCCATTTTGCTGTGCTCCGTGATCGCCACGCTGATTGTGATCGAACGCTTCTGGACCTTACAGGCCAAGACCGTTGCCCCCAAACATCTGGTGGCGCAGGTCTGGCAGTGGCACAAGGGCAACAGCCTCGAAGAGGATCACCTGCGGGCACTGGCCAGCAACTCACCCCTGGGGCGCATCCTTGCGGCCGGTCTCGCCAACCGCAATCACCCCCGCGAGGTGATGAAGGAGGCCATTGAAGATACCGGACGCCAGGTGGTACAGGAACTGGAGCGTTACCTCAATACCCTAGGCACCATCGCCTCCATTACGCCCCTGCTGGGTCTGCTCGGCACGGTGATTGGTATGATCAAGGTGTTCGCCGCCATTACGGCGCATGGCGTGGGGAATGCCAGTGTCCTCGCCGGCGGGATTTCCGAGGCCTTGATCACCACTGCCGCCGGGCTGTCGGTGGCCATTCCCAGTCTGATCTTCTATCGTTTCTTCCGCGGCAAGGTGGATTCCCTGGTACTGGTCATGGAAGAGGATGCGTTAAAGATCGTCGACGTTATGCATGGCGATCGGGAGCAGCCCCTGCCACGAGGTAAGGCCTAGGTGATTTTTCGGCATCAGCGTAAGGACGAACCGGAGATTAATCTGACGGCGTTGATCGATGTCGTGTTCCTGTTGCTAATCTTCTTTATGGTCTCGACCACGTTTGACCGCCAGTCGGAGATCAGCATTGAGCTCCCCGAGGCCAGCGGCAAGCCTCTGGAAAAGCAGCGTTTCGTCCTCGAGATCAATATCGATGCCGAGGGGCGTTTCTTTGTCAATCAGCAGCGCGTCAAGGACGATCGTATCGCCACCCTGAAACGAGCCCTGAGCATGACCCTGGGCGAACACAAAAAACCGCAGGTGATTATCAGCGCGGATCGGAACACACCGCATCAGGCGGTGATTCGGGCTATGGATGCGGCTCGCCAACTGGGTCTGGTTAATCTGACCTTCGCCACCACACAGACAGAAGAATAAAAAAAGTATCGTGAGACAAACCCATAGCACCTCACCGTCGTCGATCAATCAGGATGGTATCAAGGTATATCGTCGACTGTTAACCTACGTCGCCCCCTACTGGAAGCTGTTTTTACTGGCTGTTGCGGGCATGGCGGTCTATGCCTCCACCGATGCCAGTTTTGCCGCCATCATGAAACCCATGATGGACAGCAGCTTTGTGGAAAAAGACCCGCAAACCATCAAGTGGGTGCCGATCCTGATCCTGGGGATCTTTATCGGCCGCGCCATCAGCGGCTTCTTTGCCAGTTTTTTTATGGAGTGGGTGGCGCGCAGCGTGATTCGTGACCTGCGCAAAATCATGTTTACCCAGCTGCTGCAATTACCGATTCGCTTTTATGACACCAATTCCTCGGGCATACTGCTCTCCAAGCTGTTGTATGACGTTGAACAACTGGCGCACGCCTCATCAGTCGTTATTACGATTCTAATCCGCGACTCACTCACGATTCTTTTTCTGCTCGGGCTGATGTTCTATACCAGCGTCACCCTGAGTCTGGTATTTCTGGTGATTGCCCCATTCATCACTATTATGGTGGTTCTGATCAGCAAGCGCTTTCGCAAACTCAGTCGTCGTATCCAGGGCAGCGTGGGGGATGTCTCGCACATTGCCCAGGAGACTATTGAGGCCAATCGCGAGATCAAGATCTTTGGCGGTCAGCAGCATGAATCCAGTTTGTTCGATGAGACCAATGACTATAATCGTCGCCAGCATCTGAAGCTTGCCGCTACCAATGCCATTAGCGCGCCGTTTTTGCAGTTTCTGGTCGCGGCGGCATTTTCCGTGATCGTCTACATGGCCACCCTACCGGAGATGCGCGAGGCAATCTCGCCCGGCACCTTTGTCTCCTTTATGACGGCCATGGTGTTGTTGATGCAGCCGGTAAAGCGCCTGACCACCATCAACGCCAGTCTGCAACAGGGTATTGCCGCGGCGCAGAGCGTCTTTGACTTCGTCGACCAGGCACAGGAGAAGGATACCGGCCTCAAGGTACTGGAACGTGTGCATGGTGAGGTGGCCTTTCATGACGTGTCCTTTGCCTATAATCCTGAAAACGACAACGTCCTGCAGAATATCAATCTGACGATCGCCCCGGGACAGACTGTCGCCTTTGTCGGTCGCTCCGGCGCCGGCAAGACTACGCTGGTGAGTCTGCTGCCACGCTTTTACGATGCCAGCAGTGGCGTTATCACCCTGGACGGTCAGGATATCCGCGAGGTCTCATTGCAGAGCCTGCGGTCACAAATCGCCCTGGTCAGCCAGCACGTGACCCTGTTTAATGCCAGCATTGCGCACAACATTGCCTACGGCGCCCTGGAGACCGCAACCGAGGCGGATATTGAACGTGCCGCCAGGGCGGCACATGCCTGGGACTTCATTGCGAAAATGCCCGAGGGTCTCAACACCATGGTCGGTGAAAATGGCGTCATGCTCTCCGGCGGTCAACGCCAGCGCCTGGCCATTGCCCGCGCTATTTTAAAAGATGCCCCGGTTCTGATTCTGGACGAGGCCACTTCGGCTCTGGACTCAGAATCGGAGCGCAACATCCAGGCCGCGCTGGAAGTACTGATGCAGGACCGTACCACACTGGTCATTGCCCATCGTTTGTCCACCATTGAGCATGCCGATGTCATTGTTGTGATGGATGAAGGCCGCATTGTCGAGACCGGCCGCCATCAGGAACTGTTAGACAGGAGAGGTCGTTATGCACAATTACACAATGTGCAGTTTAAGGAATAATTTGCGTGTCGAGTCCCCGAGGTATTAAGCACAGAATTGAACAGTCCTGGATGGAGCGGGGCGGCCTGGCGCTGGCACTGCGTCCCCTGGCCTGGCTGCTGTGTGCACTAGTTTTTATTCGACGCACGGCCTACCGGCTCAAAATTTTCCAGACCACGACTCTGCCGGTACCTGTCATTGTCATTGGCAATATCAGTGTGGGCGGCACCGGCAAGACACCGCTGACCATCTGGCTGGCAAACTATCTGGCGAAGAATGGTTACCGGCCCGGCATTGTCAGTCGTGGCTACGGTGGCAAGGCACGCAAGTGGCCGCAACAGGTACGTGCCGATGGCGACCCCATCATGGTCGGGGATGAGGCCATTGTTATTTCCCGTCGCAGCAACTGTCCCATGGCGGTTGGTCCACGGCGGGTTGCTGCCGCAGAGGCACTGATTAAGCATCATGATATTGATATCATTCTCTCCGATGATGGCATGCAGCACTATGCCCTGGGACGCACTATCGAAATCGCGGTCATTGATGGCGTGCGGCGCTTTGGCAATGGTCTTTGCCTCCCGGCAGGCCCCCTACGTGAACCCATCAAACGACTCAAGGAAGTCGACTTCATTGTGACCAACGGTATAGCCGCTCAGGCGGAAGTAAGCATGCGCTACGAAGGCAAAATGCTGAACCACCTCGACGACAGTAGTGAAAAACCCCTCGGCAGTCTCAAGCATGAAACCGTGCATGCCATTGCCGGGATTGGAAACCCGGAACGCTTCTTTGAACAACTGCGCCGCGCCGGTCTGCACTTGATTGAACATGTCTTTGCTGACCACCACGAATTCAGTCCAAAAGACCTGGATTTTGGCGACGATCTACCCATTATTATGACGGAAAAGGACGCGGTAAAATGCCGGCGCTTTTTGCTCTCCAACTGCTGGTACTATCCCGTCACCGCCATCCTGCCCGATGAATTTGGCTTGCAGGTACTCAATCTACTGGAGAAACGACATGGATAAAAAATTACTCGATATCCTGGTATGCCCCATATGTAAAAGCGAACTGATTTATAAAAAGGCTGAACAGGAACTGATCTGCAAGGCGGATCGGCTGGCCTATCCCATTCGTGATGACATCCCGGTGATGCTGGAGGAAGAGGCGCGCCAGCTCGGCGCGGATGAGGAGGTCTGATTTGCCACTATGGCGGATTTATAAGGCATACAGGGCAAAGGCGCGAAAACGCGGAGAATTATAAGGAAGAATAACAGGCAGGGCCGGTTAGCCGCCCCGATAACCTCACTCACCAAACGTAGGTGAGCCGCCTTTCAGGACACCCCCACAGCCGCCTCGCCCACCAGACCCCAGTCCTTGGTACTTGGCTCCTGGGTTGGCCATGCAACGCCGCTATAAAAGTCAGTGACTGACAATCTCCTGCACCAGGATCCACGGCGCCACGACCACCGTCCAGAAGTGACTGCTGCGCGCCTCCCACTGGCGGGCATCGTCATCCAGGGCGCGTTTGATTTTTTCCGCCTCGATCCAGGTGGCGACAGCGGTTTTGTCATCCTCGGCAAAGCGGGCGGCCACATCGATGAGGTCGAGTTCCGGGGCTACAATAATGACATTGCCCTTGGCAAAATACCTTTGCAATTCCGGCCAGCTTAATTGACCGGTCTCCAGATTGATTTTCTGTCGCAGCTCGGTCTGATCGAGCTCAATGTATTTAGGGTCGCTCATGAGGCATTCTGGGGTTGATTCAAGGGAATGTTAGTATACCCGATTTTGCACGCAGGGGCCGCTCACGCCAAGCCCTTTTCGTACGCCCCCTGCCGTAGCAAAGTCACCGGTCCGCACCCACAGCGGGGGGCCCTGCGAAAATTCTGCGGGTAATTGAACGCGGATTTCAACGCAGACGTTTACATGGATGAAACGGTTGAAAATATCTGGAAAGTGTTTTCCAGATGCAAAAGCGCAGAAGCCAAAAAGGGCTCTTATGATTTTCGTATCTCGTCCTTTGCGCTTTCGCGCCTTTGCGTTGGGTTTTGAACACATAAACCATTCACACATCAGCAAAGGCCGTCAATGTGCATCACCTCAGGTCGCCATGAGACAATATCTCTGGCAAATAATCTGTCTGGCACCGAGTCGCATTGCGCGCTATGCTTTGGCCTATGAAACCCGCGTTACCCCAACCTGACGACGATAAACTCGCTATTGGCATTAGCAGCTGTCTCCTGGGTCAGGAGGTGCGATTTGACGGTGGCCATAAGCACAATGCCTATATCACCCAGAGCCTTGGCGAGTTCTTCCAGTTTGTGCCGTTTTGTCCGGAACTGGCCATCGGTATGACGGTGCCGCGCGCACCAATACAGCTCAGAGAAATCGACGGCCAAATTCATGCCGTGGGCGTCAAGGACAACAGCATCGACAAGACCACGGAACTGTCCGCCTACGGCCAGGCTGTGGCGCACGACAATCCCCACCTGTGTGGTTATATTTTTAAAAAGGACTCACCCAGTTGTGGCATGGAGCGGGTTAAGGTTTACAGTGACCGACCCATGCCGGAAAAGCGTGGCCGCGGCCTCTATGCCTCTGCCTTCATGGCACAACAGCCGGCATTGCCGGTAGAAGAAGAAGGCCGCCTGATGGACCCGCATCTGCGGGAAAATTTTATTGAACGCGTGTTTGTCTATGCCCGCTGGCAGGCCTATGCCACGGCCGGTATGGCGCCCGCAGACCTGGTCGAGTTTCATACCCGTCACAAGTTTATTATCCAGGCGCACGATGAAATGGCCTATCGGCAACTGGGGCGTCTGGTGAGCAAGGCGGGCGAGGGCGATATTGCGGAGACGTCGGCCCGTTATCTATCGCAGTTAATGACCGCCCTGAAACGTCTGGCCACCCCCGGAACGCACAGCAATGTCCTGCAGCACATTATGGGGTTTCTCAAGCCCAACCTGGACAGTGCCGATAAGCAGGAATTGCTGGCGCTCATCGAAGACTATCGCCTGGGCCAGGTGCCGCTGATTGTACCGGTAACACTGATCAAGCACTATTTGCGCCTTTACCCTGACGACTATATTAACCAGCAGTTCTATCTGAACCCGCACCCCCGGGAGTTAATGTTACGCAACCATGTCTGAGTAGCCAAAATCTATGCGGCGCAGCTGTATCACTTATCATCTTGACCCACAGGGCAACATTGTTTATGTGGATGAGGCCTGGGACGCCATGGCCGAGCAGCAACAGGGCTCGTTTCCGAGTACTGCCGTCATTCTCGGTCGTAATATTTTCGACTTTATTAGCGACGAGAGTTGCCGGCATATTTACCAAAGCCTCATCGACCAGGTGCAGCAGAAGGCCCAATCCCTGAGCTTTCCCTTTCGCTGTGATGCACCGGAAACGCGGCGGTTTATGGAAATGGAAATCTTCCCCGTGGCGGGCGGCATTACCGGTTTTAAGAGCTGCATCATTAACGAAGAGCCGCGGCTGCCCGTAGCCTTGCTTGAGCCGGACGCCGAGAAATCCGATGCGCTTTTGGTTATTTGTAGCTGGTGCATGAAAGTCAAAGTCGATGCCGAGCACTGGCTGGAAATGGAGCAGGCCATCGAGCACCTGGCCATTTTCGATGTCCATCCGCTGCCACAACTCAGTCATGGCATCTGCCCTGGCTGTTATGCCGCCATGACCCGGGACCTTTGAGCTCGTGGCAAGCTTGCTTATCAACAAATTCTCTTTATGCCAAAGCAGATTTTATAAATTGCCTTATGCCGCCTCGACAGGCACAATGCGCGCACATTTAATTACAGAATTGAAGAGGAATAACCAATGCGATTGATTCTCCTGGGCGCTCCCGGCGCCGGTAAAGGCACCGTTGCCAAAATGCTGACCGAACTGGACGGTTCCGTGCAGATTTCAACCGGGGATATTCTCCGCGGTGCGGTTGCCGCCGGCACCGAACTGGGTAAAAAGGCCCAGGCAGCCATGAACTCCGGCGGTCTGGTCTCTGATGACCTGATCATGGGTATTATGGAAGAGCGCCTGCAACAGCCCGATTGCGCCAACGGCTTTTTACTTGATGGCTTCCCTCGCACCATTCCCCAGGCCGAGGCACTCAAGGGCCTGCTGGACAAGCTGAACATCAAGCTTGATTGTGCCGTCGAGATCGATGTGCCACGCGATGTCATCCTGGACCGTCTGACCACGCGTCGCACCTGTTCCAATTCCGCCTGCCAGGCGATCTACAACGTCAAGAGCAATCCCCCCAAGCAGGAAGGTATCTGCGACAAGTGTGGTAGCCCGGTCATTCAGCGCGATGATGAGACCGAAGAAGCGATTAGCAAGCGTCTTGATACCTATGACGAAATGACTGCACCCCTGGTGGGGTTCTACAAGAACGAAGGCATGCTGTTGACGGTCACTGCGACTGATAGCAATGTCGTCGTCAAGGCCATTCAGGACAAGCTCGCCGGCTAATTGCCGTTTGCGTGATAAAACCAAGGCTGGGGATGTGCACGACATCCTCAGCCTTTTTTTATTCGGTCTTCAACAATGAATGAATGGTATGTCTATATCCTGCGCTGCGCCGACGACACGTTCTATACCGGCATTGCCCGGGATGTGGAGAAACGTCTGCTGGAGCACAATCACGATGACCGTCTGGCGTCCAAATACACCCGCGCCAGACGTCCCCTGATGTTGATCTACAAAGAGCCCTGTGCCTCGCGCTCAGCCGCTAGCAAACGTGAGGTCGAGATCAAAAAGCTGCCCCGAAGTCAAAAGGCCCTGTTACTCAACAGCCCCGCGAACCTGCTCACTCGGCACTAGACCCGGTCTCTTAGGGAAACTCTGCAAAAGTCCCTCCCTGGACTTTTGCAGAGTCGGAAAGCGCGGCTCGTGTCCGCGCTTTCCTCACGCGCTTCAATCACTTACGTGATTGGCGCGGCGGGGCGTCCTGCCCCGCACGGAAGCTCTGCACACTTATGCAGAGCTTCCTTAGTGGTGATGCCCACCGGCGCCGTGCACATGACCGTGTTCTACTTCCTCTTCACTGGCATCGCGAACATCCTTGACCTCGACACTGAAGTTTAGGTGTTCACCAGCAAGGGGATGATTACCATCCACAGTGACATGCGTCTCAGTGGCGCTAATCACGGTGACCACCAGCATGTCACCCTCTGGTCCCTGGGCGTGATATTGCATGCCGACCTGAATATCCTCATCACCAAACATGTCGCGCGGCACTTCCTGTTTCATGCTGTCATCACGCTCACCGTAGGCCTGTTCCGGTGTAATGCGGACTTCGAGGGCATCGCCGACGACCTTGCCGGCGAGGGCATTTTCCAGGCCGGGGATAATATTCTGGGCGCCGTGCAGATACACCAGTGGTTCACGGCCTTCGGAGGTGTCCAGTACCTCACCGGCATCATTTTTCAAGGTGTATTCAATGGTCACCACTTTGTTTTCGGCAATCGTCATATTCATTTCCTGTAATCATATATATAGAGTATTGGCGAGCCTACAAATGCGAGGTACGAAGGGGAGATTAGGCCTCAACGGGGACGGATATCGTAGACAGGTATGGTGTACACTATAACAAAAATCATCCAGGGTTGGCCAGATGAGTGATGAGACTCCCGCAAACACCGCGATTGCCTTTATCGGCGGCCTCAAGCAGGCCGTTGCCGAAATTCTCCATGCCGAGAAGGCGGGTATCAGCGAATATGCCCTGATTAGCCGCCTGGATGCCTATCCGGCGCTGGCGAAATTTCTCCGGCGTGCGCCCGCTGACACCCTGGCGCTGTTTCGTATCCACTTTCTGCTCCACCATGTGCTCTATGTGCTGCGACAGGAGTGGCATACAGACCAGAGTGCCTGCCTGGAGATCTCGGCATTGCATATTCAAAAGCAGCCCTATAAGGGCGGGGCAGACGCTATCACGGCCTTTACCGCCACCGACAAGTTACGGGATTATTATCTGGACCTGAACAATCTCCTGACGACCGGGGAGCAACAGGTTGATGAGTTGATGGCTGCCTTCTGGATCGGTATCAATCATCGAGAGCATCGCGACGCGGCCCTGGCGGTACTGGGTCTGCAGGACCCGGTGGACGATGACACTATTCGCAAGACCTATCGCGGACTGGTGATGGCGCATCATCCGGATCGAGGCGGTGACCACGAAACCATACAACAGCTCAATGACGCCGCGCAGGGCCTGTTGAAAACAAACACGAAGGTAATGTAACGCAGACATGGCCGCCAGAAAAACCGTCAGTAAAAAAACGAGCCCTAAAAAAAAATCCCCCGTTAAAAAGGCGGCCAGGAAAAAGGGCAAACTCTCTCCCGGCAAAAGCCCGATCGGCCTCAAGGCGGAGGACATGGTCCTGTCCATCGACGATGGGGCCGTCGCCGTGCTGGTCGCCGAGATCCGCGCGGTCGGCGGCGCGGTCATTGGCGCCTATCGTGAACCGCTATCCGGTCGTCCCATGCTCATGGCGTCGTTGCCGCTCAAATCCGTGCAACCCACGCCCTTTCAGCGCGACCTGTCGCCGACCCATACCAAACGCCTGGCGGAAAAGATCAAAGAGAGTGGTTCCTTTTTAGACCCGCTCGTGGTGGTCCGTGGCGAGGAGGGGCGGCTCTGGACCCCCAATGGCCGTCATCGCCTGGCCGCGGCCAAGGTGCTGGGGCTGCAACAGATTACCGCCATTGTCTCGCCGGATGAGGCGCTGGCGTTTCGCATCCTGGCCCTCAACACGGAAAAGGCGCACAACCTCAAGGACCGCAGCCTTGAAGTGATTCGGATGGCGCGCACCCTGGCGGAACGCAAACCCCGTAGTAAGGAGTCAGACTATCACGCCGAGTTCGAGGCCGCCGAGCTGCTGACCCTGGGGATTATCTATAGTGAGAACAAGCGCTTTGCCGGTGGCGCCTATAGCCCGATGTTAAAAAAGGTAGATCGGTTCAGTGAGCGTGGCCTCAAGGTGAGTCTGCGAGAACGCGAGGGCTATGCCGCACGCCTGCAGGACATCGACAGCCAGGTGAAGAAGATTATCGAGAAGCTGCAACGACGCGGGTTCAAATCCCCCTATCTCAGAACGTACGTGGTCGCGCGGCTCAACCCGGTGCGCTTTCACCGTGCCAAACGTGGTGAGACGACCCCGCCCATGAGCATAAAGGCCGCCCTGACACGTATGGCCGCGGCGGCCAGGAACTTTGATGTGGACTCCGTGCGCCAGGGGGACCTGGCCATTGTTGCCGCCATGGCGGGGTGAGCGGGCGGCTACAGGCGCTGCGTCACTCGTGGTGCAGGACGTCCATGGCGTCGCAATCGGCGTCTGCGGATTGACGCTCCCGGTGCCGCTCGCGGTATACTGCCCGGCATTCGAGTCCAGCAGGCTGAGGCCATGAAACTACTAGTACGCAATCTCGCCCACCGCACCACCGCCAGTGACCTTCGTGAACTGTTCGAGGATTACGGCAGCATTCAGTCCTGCACCATTGTCATGGACAAGGTCAGTAACGAATCCAAGGGCTTTGGCTTTGTCGAAATGCCCCGGCCGGGTGAGGCCAAGGCGGCCATGAAAAATCTCAATGGCCGCGAGGTGGATGGCCGCATCATTCGGGTCAAAAAGGCCGAGGACGTCAAGACCGGCAGCCCGGGCGCGGCGCAGGAACCGCACGCCTAACGGCTCATGTTTCAGGATGGCTTGCCCGCAACGCAGCAGACGACGGCCGCGGTTTAGTTCAATTACCGATGTAGTACGGGCAAAGCCTCACGCAAGAGTATTGGTGGTGGAAGCCGTGGCCTCAGTGCTCTTGTCGCCAGATTGAAAGGTATAACCCTGCGGGATAACCACAATACCGTCCCGCGTGACGGTGAAGCGCTGACGATCCTGGTCCAGGTCATGGCCAATGACCTCCCCATTGGGAATGACCACGCCTTTGTCGATAATGCACCTGTTCAGGCGGGCGTTTTTGCCCACCTTGACGTGCTCAAACAGCACCGAGTGTTCCACCATGGCCTCATCGTCGATAAAGACGTTCTGAAACAGGATTGAGTTGGCAACATTGCCCCCCGAGATAATGGCGCCGCCGGACAAAATCGAATTAATAAAAATGCCTTCGTTGCCGGACTTGCCGGAGACCGCCCGCGCCGGCGGGGTCTGTGACTGATAGGAGCGGATCGGCCAGTCGTTCTGGTACAGATCCAGCGGCGGGATAGTCTTGAGCAGGTCCATGTTGGCCTGATAATAGGAATCAAGGGTGCCGACATCGCGCCAGTAATTGTCGGGGGAGACGCGACCCTTGGTCTCGCCGAAGTAGTGGGCGCAGACCTTGTGGCTATGGATCAGCCTGGGCAGAATATCCTTGCCAAAGTCATGACTCGAGGTACTGTCCTGACTGTCTTTGGCCAGGATGTCGAGCAACAGTTGGGTGGAGAATACATAAATGCCCATGGAGGCCAGCGCCTGTTCCGGGTCGTCGACACAACCGCTGGCGGCCTGGGGCTTTTCCTCAAAGGCAATAATGTTCTGTTGCGCGTCTGTGGTCATAATGCCGAACTGATCGGCCTCTGCGCGGGGTACCCTCATACAGGCCACCGTGGCATCCGCCTGCAACGCCTTGTGGGTTTCCAGCAGGGCGGCATAATCCATGCGATAGATATGGTCGCCGGACAGGATCAAGGTCCACTCCGCATCACTGCGCTCCAGCAAGTAGTGGTTTTGGTGAATGGCATCGGCAGTACCCTGATACCACTTATCACCATGGCGCATCTGCGCCGGTACCGGCGTGATGTATTCGCGCAGCTCCGGATTGAATATCGACCAGCCATCGCGCAGGTGTTTGTGCAGTGAGTGAGACTTATACTGTGTCAGCACCAGGATTCGTCGTAGCCCGGAGTGCAGGCAGTTACTCAGGGTGAAATCGATAATGCGATACTTGCCACCAAAAGGCACCGAGGGTTTGGCGCGCAGACGGGTAAGCGGTTGCAGGCGCGAGCCCGCACCACCGGCCAGGATAATGGTGAGTGTTTTGCTGATCATGGTGTCGGTCTCTATGCCCTATGTTGGCGCGCGGACTGCGCGTTTTTTGTCATCACGGTGGCGTCATGCCCAGTTGTGGTGCCTGACGTTAAGCTTTTGTGCCGCTGCAGGCGCAGAAAACGCGCACTAAACTTGCATTAAAGTAACTGCAAAAGCTGTACCATGCACAACCTTGATGCCACTGAGGCATCGATCGCACCCGGCACGCGCCGGCGGAATCCCCTGCGGCTTGGTGTGCGGGCATTTTTAACGCGGGCATCTTGCCAAACGCATTCAACATAGTGACACTGGTAGCGGCAAGACCCCTTGGCAACTTACAGGATAACGAACACATGAAACTGGCAATGATTGGATTGGGAAAAATGGGGGCAAACATGGTGCGGCGCCTTGCCGCGGACGGTCATGAGCTTGTCGTCTTCAATCGCACCTTTGCCACCGCAGAGGCACTCGACGCGGAATTGGCGAGCGTGACCGCCGTGGCGGAGCTCGACGCCCTGGTGCAGGCCCTGGCGCCACCGCGGGTCATCTGGTTAATGGTGCCGCATGAATCCGTGGATGAGAACATCGAGGCCCTGCTCAAGGCGGGACTGGCCGCGGGGGACCTGCTCGTGGACGGTGGCAATTCCAATTTTAATTTAAGCAAGCAGCGCGCGGCGCGACTTCAGAGCCAGGGTATTCATTTTGTCGATTCCGGCACCTCCGGTGGGGTCTGGGGACTGGCGAATGGCTATAGCATTATGGTGGGCGGCAGTGATGAGGCCGTCGATATGGTGCGCCCGGCGCTGCAATCGCTGGCACCGGCCGTCGACAAGGGCTGGGGCCATGTGGGTCCCGCCGGTGCCGGTCACTATGTCAAGATGGTACACAATGGCATTGAATACGGCATGATGCAGGCCTTTGCCGAGGGTTTTGAACTTCTGGACAGCAAAAAGGAAATGGGCCTGGACTGTGAACAGATCGCCGCAATCTGGCAGCACGGCAGCGTGGTGCGTTCCTGGCTACTGGATCTGATAGCCGATGCCTTTGCGGCGGATAAGGGCCTGACTTCCCTGAGCGACTACGTCGATGACTCCGGCGAGGGCCGTTGGACCGTACACGATTCCATCGACATGGCCGTGCCCACACCAGTACTGACCCTGGCCTTACAAATGCGTTTTCGCAGCCGCCAGGATGACTCCTTTGCGGGCAAGGTGCTCAATGCCATGCGCGCCGGCTTTGGCGGTCACAGCATTCGTCCGGCAGAGTAGCGCAGGGGCGTCATAATGCAGACTACGGACAACATACAGTGCATGGGCGAGGCCACCGAACCCACTAATATTGTCATTTTTGGTGCGGGTGGCGACCTGACCAAGCGCAAGCTGATTCCTGCCTTGGTAAAAATGCTGCGCTGCGGCCTGTTGCATCCCGAGAGCCGAGTCATCGGCGTGTTAAAGAGCCGCACCCAGGAGGAATGGCTCAACGGTCTTTATCAGGGCCTGCGCGATTTTTCACCGGACATCCCCATGGATGCGGCACAGTGGCAGAGCTTTAGCGCCAATTTCAAAATGGTCAGCGGCGATCTTGACACGGATGCCACCTACACCGAACTGGCGGGCGCCCTGGAGCGCATCAACGGTAACAAGAATGCCCTGTTTTATTGTGCCGTGCCGCCCACCTGGTACACCCGCGTGGCGGCCGGTCTGCACGCCGCCGGTCTGGTCAGTGAGGAAGATGGTTTTCGTCGCGTGGTGATTGAAAAGCCCTTTGGCATGGGACTGGAGACCGCCCGGCAGTTGAACCATGAACTGCAGAGCCTCCTCAACGAGTCGCAGATCTACCGCATCGATCATTACCTGGGCAAAGAGAGCGTGCAGAACCTGCTGGTGTATCGTTTTGCCAACAGCATTCTCGAGCCGTTATGGAATCGTAACTTTATTGACCATATCCAGATCTCCGCCGCCGAAGCCATCGGTATCGAGTATCGTGCAAATTATTATGAACGGTCCGGGGCCCTGCGGGATATGATTCAAAGTCACTTGATGCAGGTGATGACCCTGGTCGCCATGGAGCCCCCGGTGGAATTTTCCGCCGATGCCGTGCGTGACGAGAAAATCAAGGTCCTGCGTGCGGTACGCCGTATTCACACCGAGGATGTCCGCCAGCAAACCGTGGCGGCGCAATACAGCGCCGGCCATATCGATAGCCAGCCGACCCGCGCCTATGTGGCCGAAGACGGCGTCTCGCCGGATTCCGTGGTCGAGACCTTTTCCGCGGTGAAGTTTTATATCGATAACTGGCGCTGGCAGGGTGTGCCCTTTATTCTCTGGACCGGCAAGCGATTACCCAAGCGCGTCTCCGAGATCGTGATTCGTTTCCGCAATCCGCCGTTTAACCTGTTTGATACACATGCCAATCCGCCGCTGGCCAATTCGCTGGTGTTTCGGGTCCACCCGGATGAAGGCATTTGTCTGCGTATGAATGCCAAAATGCCCGGCCTGACCACCGACACACAGCGCATGGTCATGCGCGCGCCCTACGCCGAAAATGGTCACGATGTCTCGGGCGCCTATGAGGTCCTGTTGCACGATGTGCTCACCGGCGACGCCACCCTGTTTTCGCGCGCCGACGAGGTGGAACGCTCCTGGGCGATTCTGGAACCTATCCTGTCCGCCTGGACGGACCGCCTCTCCATCGAGCGCTATCGTGGCGGCACCTGGGATGTGCCCGGTATGGACAAGCTGTTTGAAAACTGCGTCGGGGGCTGGCACAAGCCAAGTTAAGCCCAATGCACCAATGGCATGTTTACCCTGACTTTGAGACCGCCTCCCGTGCCGCGGCGGATTTTATCGCCAGCCAGATTCGCAGCAGTATCGAACAACGCGGGGTCTGTCATGTGGCGCTGCCCGGCGGAAACAGCCCGCTGCGCTGTTTCGCCCACCTGGTCAGCATGGCGCTGCCCTGGGACAGGGTGCACTGGTATCCGGGGGATGAACGCTGTTATCCGCGCGGCCATGCCGAACGCAACGACCTCATGCTGGCCAGAGCGTTGTGGTCGCAGCTGGAGGCCAGTCATGTACATGTCATTCCGGCTGAACTGGGGCCGGAGGCCGCGGCCACGGCCTTTGCGCAGAGTATTGCGGAGGTCGAGCGTTTTGACCTTGCCTTTTTGGGCATGGGTGAAGATGGCCATACCGCCAGCCTGTTCCCGGGGAACCCGGCGCTCCAGGATACGCGCCGTGTTGTGCCGGTCTACCACTCCCCCAAGCCCCCCGACGAGCGTGTCTCCCTGAGTGTGACCACTTTGCAGCAGGCGCGTGCGCGCGTGGTCGTAGCCGGCGGTCAGGCCAAGGCGCCGGTCATCGCCCGCATCCGTGCCGGTGAGTCACTTCCCATTAATTCTCTGGGGGATATTCACTGGTACCTCGATGCAGACGCGGCCGCCGAGGGCAATGATTGAGCACGCCGTTTGGCGCGGATAATTTAAATTTTCACCCTTCATGCACTATGCTGGATATGGGCCGCAGGGAGATGCGTCATCCGTGTGCAATATTCCTGTCTTAGAGTGGCTTACTGACGTTGAGAATGCAGTGCGCTGCACTGGAATCCTACGCACTATCATCCGCTAAGAGTGTGCTGACGGCATGCAGACTGCGCAGCAAAGCCTTTTTTTTGGGTTCATAGGCGTACCCCGGCGGTCAGGGCATGTTTTTTTGCGCCTTACCCGCAGCACCATAAACAACGGGTACACAGCCGCTATTGGTTTTATCACGGCTTATTTGTCTATTCTAAGTTTGGCGTAATTTTTGCTCATCATTTTAAGTATTGTCATCGGAGATGCGTGTCAGACCCGGTGTTGAGAAGAGGTCGAAGTTATGAAGCGTGTAACTTAGGCTATAGTGCATTAAAGGAATAATCCGTCACCACAATTTTTATGATTTTATAAGGAGATCACCCATGGATATGCAGCAAATTAGAGACAGGGCCCGTACGTTCGGCATCAAGACCTCGCGCATGAGTAAGGTGCAACTGGTAAAAGCCATCCAGCACTCCGAAGGCAATTTCAGTTGCTTTGCCTCGGCAATCGATGGTGCGTGTGATCAAACACAGTGCCTGTGGCGGGATGATTGCTTCGCCGCGGCAAAAAAACTGCATAGTTAAATCAATCTTCTGCGAAGGGGAGGGGCAGGGCGCAGCGCCAAACTGGCGACCCCTCGGTGCCGGACAAAGGTTTTAGCGCGGTGCGATTTTTCCCCCTGGCACAGCATGACGTTTCTGACAAATAACACCGCTAATTTAACGGGTCGTTTCTCCGCGCTGCACCAGCAGCGCCTCATACAGCGCAATATACTGCCCCGCACTGGCCTGCCAGGAGTTGTCCGCACTCATAGCCGTAAGCTGAAGTTGGCGCCAGGTCTCCGCTTGTCCGTACAGGCTCAGGGCATGCCGGACCGCGGCCAGCAGCGCCGCGGCCGTTTTGTCCGCGAGGACAAAGCCATTGGCCGTGGCGTTTTGTATATTTTCCGGCGTGCTGTCCACCACCGTGTCCGCCAGCCCGCCCACCGGGGTAACCACCGGCAGGGTGCCATAACGCAGGCTATAGAGCTGGTTCAGGCCGCAGGGCTCAAAGGTCGAGGGCATAAGATAGATATCGCTGCCGGCCTCGATGCGATGGGCGAGGGTTTCGTTGTAGCCAATAACGACCTTCAGCCGGGTGGGGTGCTGTTTCGCGAGGCGCACCAGCGCTGCTTCATAATGGGCCTCGCCGGTGCCCAGGATCACCATCTGTAGTGGCAGGGCCAACAGCGCACTGAGCCCCTGCAGGATAATATCCAGGCCCTTTTGTTCCACCAGACGACTCACCATCCCCAGCAGGGGTATGCCCGCATCAATGGGCAGAGACAATTCGGCCTGCAGGGCCGTCTTGTTGAGCTGTTTTTTGGCCAGGCTGCGCCGGTTGTAGGGCTGGACCAGATGTTTGTCGGTGCCGGGATTCCAGTATTTGTCGTCAATACCGTTGAGGATACCCGACAGGTCAGCGCCACGGTGGCGCAGCAGGCCGTCCAGGCCATAGCCGTATTCGGCCGAGAGAATCTCCGCGGCATAATTTGGACTCACGGCCGTGACTTTGTCCGCATAGACCAGCCCGCCCTTGATGAACGAGAGCTGACCGTAGAATTCCAGCCCCTGCATCTGCCACAGCTCGGTGGGCAGGTGCAGATCCACAAAGGTTTGCCAGGGAAAAAGCCCCTGATAGGCCAGATTGTGGATGGTGAATATGCTCCGTGGTCGCGAGGGTTCAAGACTCAGCAGGGCGGGCACCAGGCCGGTCTGCCAGTCATTGCAGTGTACGATCTCCGGCCGCCATTGCAGCTCCAGCCTGTCGAGGGCGATGTCGACCGCCGCCCGGCACAGAACGGCGAAGCGCAGCGCGTTGTCCGGCCAGGGCTGGCCCAGGGCATTGCTGTAGAGCCCCCCGGGACGGTCGAACAGTGGAGGGCAATCCACCAGCCAGGTACGCAGTTGGCTGCCCGGCAGGCGCGCCTCAAGGATCTGCACGGGCAGGTCATAATACGTCGTGCTGGCCCGTACTTTATAGCGGCCCAGCTTGGCAAACACTTCGGGATAGGCGGGCAGCAGCAGGCGCATATCCTGGGCATGTCTTGACAGGGCCACGGGCAGGCTGCCGGCAACATCGCCAAGGCCGCCGGTCTTGGCGAGGGGGAAGGCCTCGCTGCTGACAAACAGGACCTTGCTCATGAGATTTTACGCAATACCAGGCCCGCCAGCGGCGGCAGGGTCAGACTCAGGGACATTGGCCGATTCATCCAGGGCGTCGACTCGGCGTGAATACGGGCAGCGCTGCCGGCGTTGCTACCGGCGTAATAACTCGAGTCGGAATTGAACAGGACCTCATACTCTCCCCCCGCGGGCACGCCAATACGATACAGCTGGCGCACCACCGGGGTAAAATTGAGTATCACAATCACCATCTCGTCATCGGCCTGGCGCAGGTAGGAGAGAATGGATTGATCGGTATCGTGACAGTCGATCCACTCAAAGCCGAAGTTGTCGAAATCATATTTGTGCAGCGCCGCCTCGCGCGTGTACAGCCGGTTAAGGTCAGAGACCAGTTTCTGGATGCCGGCGTGATTAGGGTATTGCAACACGTACCAGTCGAGGATGTTGTCGTGATCCCACTCATTGCCCTGACCAAACTCACAGCCCATGAACAGCAGTTTCTTGCCGGGATAGGTAAACATATAAGTATAGAGTAGACGCAGGTTGGCGAAGCGTTGCCATTCGTCGCCGGGCATTCTGTACAGCAGGGAACGCTTGCCGTGCACCACTTCATCGTGCGAGAAGGGCAGGATGAAATTTTCACTGAACAGGTACAGCAATCCAAAGGTGAGCTGGTCGTGATGATAATGGCGGTGCACGGGGTCCTTGCTAAAATAATCCAGGGTGTCGTGCATCCAGCCCATGTTCCACTTCATGCTAAAGCCGAGCCCGCCGATGTTCACGGGACGGGTGACCTGTGGCCAGGCGGTGGATTCCTCCGCCATGATCAGGGTGCCGGGGAATTCGGTATGGGTTACCGTATTGAGGTGGCGCAGAAATTCGATGGCCTCGATATTTTCATTGCCACCATGCTGGTTGGGCAGCCAGTCACCGGCATTGCGCGAATAGTCGAGGTATAACATCGAGGCCACCGCATCCACGCGCAGGCCATCAAGGTGATACTCCTCCAGCCAGAATACGGCGCTGGCCAGGAGAAAATTTTTCACCTCGTTGCGACCGTAGTTATATATCAGTGTACCCCAGTCGCGGTGCTCGCCACGCCGGGGGTCTTCGTGTTCATAGAGGGCACTGCCATCAAAGCGCGCCAGGCCGTGGGCATCCTTGGGGAAATGCGCCGGCACCCAGTCGAGCAGCACGCCGATATTGTGTTCATGACAATGATTGACGAAATAGCGAAAGTCATCCGCCGTGCCAAAGCGGCGCGTGGCGGCGAAGTAGCCGGTGGTCTGGTAGCCCCAGGAGGCATCGAGCGGGTGTTCCGTAATCGGCAGCAGTTCAATATGGGTGAAGCCGGTATCTTTTATATAGTCCACCAGGCGGTGGGCCAGCTCACGGTAATTCAAAAAGTGACCCTGCTCGTCGCGCTGCCATGACCCCAGGTGACACTCATAAATGGACAGGGGCGCATGCAGCCAGTCGGATTGTTGCCGCTGCGCCAGCCATGACCGATCCTGCCAGGCAAAGGTGCTGGGGCCTTTTACTACCGAGGCCGTACGCGGGCGCAACTCCAGTTGTTGAGCATAGGGGTCGGCCTTTGCCTGGACGTGACCGGAATCGCGGTTGCGGATTTCATATTTATAGAGCGCGCCGCAGTCAATACCGGGGATAAAAAGCTCCCAGACGCCACTGCCGCCACAGGAACGCATCGGGTGGCGACGGCCATCCCACTGATTAAAATCACCTACCACACTGACGCGCGCGGCATTGGGCGCCCAGGTGGCGAAGAGCACCCCGGCGATACCGTCGATGACCCTGGCATGCGCCCCGAGCACGCGGTAGATGTGCAGGTGCCGGCCTTCTGCGAACAGGTGCAGGTCAAAATTATCGATTTGGGGTTTGAAACTGTAGGGGTCGTAGTAGACCTGTTGACGCCGGTCGGCATCGATGCTGTTCAGGCAGTAATGCTCACCCAGCGCGTCCAGGTCGTCCCAGCAGGCAAAGAAATCCGACGCCCCAAGACGATGGGCGGGGAAATTGTCTTCCGTCACACTCAGCTGCCGGCTCCCCGGGGCGTAAAACAGAATAAAATCAGCGCGACGGCGGGCCTGATTACCCAGAATGCTAAAGGGGTCATGGTGGCAGGCGTTGCTGATCTTATCCATATCATCCTGCATGGCGTTCAGAATTTTCGTGGCCATCTCAGCAGCGGTGGTTTTGTCTACGGGCATAAACGGCTAGTTTCCAGGTTGGAAATGAACATGACTAATGATACTTATTGTATGGCTATCATTACAGATATATGACCGATGCAATCCAGATTATTAAGCAATTTCCATGCAAACCGGCGATTAAACATCAGTTGAGCAGGCATCATAACCTGATATATGGTATAAAGCTTATATTCTTGCGAATACCTTCATCTCTTCCTGTACCTTTGCACATATATGTGGCGAATCCTGACCTGTATATTTAAATTTGCACAGTTTGAAGACATACTAGCTGACAAGCAGTGGTTAATTCTTCACTGAATATGCGAGTTTTGTAAATGGCTTGGTTTTTGCAGTACCCATAAGGCAATTTGTGCAGTGTTTGTCGTAAGCGACCTGGCCATTGTCCGTAGTTTGACCGTAACTTCACGACGAGAATAGGCAAGGATGAAAACACAAAAATCCCCCCGATTTATCAGTAATCTGACCCGTAACACCTTGGCCCTGATTATGGCCGGTGGTCGCGGTGAACGCCTCAAACACCTGACCCTGTGGCGCACCAAGCCGGCCGTCCCCTTTGGCGGCAAGTTTCGGATTATTGATTTTCCGCTCTCCAATTGCATCAATTCGGGGATTCGTCGCATCGGCGTGCTCACCCAGTACAAGGCACACTCCCTGATACTGCATATTCAACGCGGTTGGGGGCATTTGCGTGGTGAGTTCGGTGAATTCGTCGAGCTCCTGCCCGCCCAGCAACGCATCGAGGCCTCCTGGTATGCCGGTACCGCCGATTCTATTTACCAGAACCTCGATATTATTCGCGGCCACGCCCCCGAGTATGTCCTCATATTGGCCGGCGACCACATCTACAAAATGGATTATGGCACCATGCTGGCTAAACACGTCGAGAGCAATGCTGATATTACCGTCGGCTGTATCGAGGTACCCATGGACAAGGCGCCGGCCTTTGGGGTGATGGGCGTGGATAAAAAAATGCGCATTCGCAGTTTTGTGGAAAAGCCGGAGAAGCCGGAACCGATACCGGGCAGGCCGGATGAGGCCCTGTGTTCCATGGGCATCTACATTTTTAATACAGACCTGTTGTTTGAGCTATTAATCCGTGACGCGGATACGAAAAACTCCAGTCATGACTTCGGCAAGGATATCATTCCCTATGCCATACAAAAGTATCATGTCTATGCCTATCCCTACCGGGATACACATAGTGGCATACAGGCCTACTGGCGTGATGTAGGTACGGTCGATGCCTACTGGGAAGCGAATCTCGAACTGATCGGCGTCACCCCGGAGTTGAATCTCTATGATGACGAGTGGCCTATCTGGACCCATCAGGAGCAGTTGCCACCGGCAAAATTTATATTTGACGATGAAGACCGGCGCGGCATGGCGGTCGACTCCATGGTCTCAGGGGGCTGCATAATCTCGGGCGCGCGTGTGCGCCATTCACTGCTGTTTTCCAATGTCACCGTAAATGACTATAGCAAGATCGATTCATCGGTCGTGCTCCCCGATGTCACCATTGGCAAAGACTGCCGAATTTACCATGCGGTTATTGATAAGGGCTGTGTGATTCCGGATGGCACCATTATTGGCCGGGATGAGGAAGAAGACAAAAAACGCTTTCATGTCTCACCGAAGGGTGTTGTCCTGGTGACACCGGAAATGTTAGGGCAAGCCGTACACTATGTCCGATAACCCCACCAGCACCACACCTTTGAATGTTGTCCTCTACTGGCATATGCACCAGCCGGAGTATCGCGACCTGCGCAATGGCGAATATCATCAGCCTTGGACCTATCTGCACACCATCAAGGATTACGTCGATATGGCGGCGCATCTGGAAAATAATACGCAGGCCCGTGCAGTGGTCAACTTCGCACCGGTACTCCTGGAACAAATCGACGATTACGGCCAGCAGCTACAGGACTATCTGCATCACGGCAAGGCCTTGCGCGACCCGTT
Source organism: Gammaproteobacteria bacterium (assembly GCA_046484825.1). Taxonomy (GTDB): domain Bacteria; phylum Pseudomonadota; class Gammaproteobacteria; order UBA6429; family Thiohalophilaceae; genus CAJYAN01. The sequence continues at coordinate 25,579 of JAWOIE010000284.1, forward strand.
GCTGGCGGCACTTGCCGGCCCGGTCATGCCGAGTGACCGGGAGGCCCAGCTACGTATTATCAAGGCCTGCCTACGGGCCAATAAGGCGAGGCTGGTGGACCGCTTTGAGGTCTTTAAGAATCTGTCGAAAATGGCCCGAGCGGCGCTCAAGAACCCCGAGACCTTAAACTACTACTCAGAACAGTTTTTTGCGGATTTACTCGTCTGGTACCACCTGGCCTGGACCGCGGAAAATGTCCGTCTCACCGAGCCGCGCATTCAGGCCATTACCTCCAGAGCAAAGAATTTTACCCTTCATGACCGGCACAGCTTGATCGAAATCATTGCTGATCTGGTTGTCGGAGTCATTGAACGTTACAAGAAACTGGCGGATGCCGGCAGGATTGAGCTGTCCATGACGCCTTATGCGCATCCGATACTACCCCTGTTACTGGACCTGAAGTCCGCGCGCCAGGCCATGCCGGAGGCCGTGCTACCCAACGCCAGCACCTACCCCGGTGGCGAGGCCCGGAGTCACTGGCACATGCAAAAAGGTCTTGAAGTCTTCAGAAAATATTTTGGCCGTGAGCCGCAGGGTTGCTGGCCCTCGGAAGGCAGTATCAGTTCCGACACCATTGAACTGATTTCCAAAGCCGGTATTCACTGGCTTGCCAGTGGCGACACGGTCTTGAAGAATTCATTGCTAAAGTCCGGCATTCAACCAGATGAATGCATGCATGAGGTCTACCAGTATCGCGACGCCCCGGTTGCCTGTTTTTTCCGTGACGATATGATCAATATTAAAAAAACAAAAACCCGGGGCGGGAAAAAAATTGCAGAAG
>JAWOIE010000036.1:0-12395 GCA_046484825.1 Gammaproteobacteria bacterium
CCTAAAAATTTAGTCATAATTCTAGCCACTAAAGCAACATTAGCATCAGTGAGATCATCATCTAATACTTTCTGCGGAATTAAAGCCGGCCTGGTCACCGCCATCGCGGAATTGCCAGTGCAGGCCTTTACTCGGCGCACACACCTGTTCCATGGCCGCTACGAGAACTTATACATCGACGCCGCCAGCCTGCCCGGACTGGAGGTGATTCTGGACAAGGCCTTGACCGAGGCGGCCGCTATTCTCGCCATGCCGGCAACCCAGCTCAAGCTGGGTTTCTGGCTCAATATTATGCACAAGGGCGATGTCACTACCCTGCACCGCCATGATGACGATGATGAATTGCTCTCGGCGGTGTATTATCTCCAGGCCGATGAGGGGGCGGCGCTGTTTCGTTTGCATGCGCAAGGTGAGATCCATGCGGTGGCGCCGCATCCCGGGCGCTTTATGTTTTTTGACCCGAGCCTGCCACACGAAGTCACGGAACATTCCCTGGAGAGCGCCAGGATTTCCATTGGCATTAATTTTGGGCCCAGGACACAACAACAATAACGTCATACCGGCGCAGACCTGTGTGGTCAGGCCGCGCGGCGACACGTGGAGGTAGTTTGAATGCGTTATCGTGAGGGAGAAATACCCGCCAATCTTGACCCCTTGATCGGCCATGGCCCCTTGATGATTGCCGCCGTGATCGGGCTACTGACCGGCATCGGTATGCTCGTGGGGGGCATACGCACAAAGATTTTCTGGTTGAAGTTCTGGGGTGTCTGTAACATCGTGGCCAGCCTGAGCTACATTATTTATTATCTTCTCCTTTAAGGAATCTCTGAATAAGTCATTCCGGCGAAGGCCGGAACATAAGCACGTAGTGTGTTGAACGCTAACGGCGGCCTGCAGGGTGAGCGAAGCGAATAATCCAGAAACTATCTGATTTTACTGGACTCCGGCCTTCGCCGGAGTGACGAAAAGGCACTTAATCAGAGTTTCCTTAAGCATCGCTATCAGGCGCAGCCTATCCCCAAGACACAGCATCTCTATCAGGCGCAGCGTAATCATCATGCGCCGCCGGCAAGACGCACGACCAGCATATAGACGGCGAACCCGCCTGCGACAAAAAAACCGGCCAGCCCCAGGCTGGAGTAACGCTTGTATTTTCGCACCAGGTCATCCTGGGGAAAGGCCGAGAGCAGGAAGGGATGGCGGCGCTCGGCGGGCTTTTCCAGGAGATGTATGCCGGCATTGGCCTCGCTTTGATATTTTGTCGTGACGTGCTCAATCACCGCCTTGCGCGCCTGTTCCCATTCCTGCTGATCTATTTCGCCATCGCCGTTTTTGTCAAAGTGTTTGTGCAGTTTTACCGGGTCCCGTTTGAGCTGGTTGAGGTACTGGCGTACCTCCTGGTTGAGCGTGGGGATGTGCTTCGGGTTGCTAAAGGTCTTGAAATCACCGAGGGCGTAGAGAAAGTCATTTTCATGCAGGCGTTGCTCGGTATAGCGATAGGTGCCGCTGGTAATGACCGACATACCCAGAAAGGTTGTGCCCGCCGTGGTGTCGCTACCCGGGGCCGGGTACTTGCTGTTGCCGGTCCAGACTTTTTTATACAGCGGATTCACGCGGGCGCCGGCCGGGTCGATGAGACAATGCCCGGTAGCGTCCTCCAGCAGAAAAAATTCCTTGCTGTCGTTTTCTTCAAGGGTGCGCCACTTGTCGTTTTTGCCACCGACATATTTTTCAATTTTATATTTGTACCAGAGACAGGGTGTCTGAGAGAGCTTGCTGATAATGGGCTGGCCGTTAAAGGCGCGCGCCAGACCTTCCAGTTCGACATAGCCCTGAGCGGCGGAGCGGATTCTGGACGTGGGGGTGTCCTCAATAATGCGTGCCAGGTAAAAATAAATAAAGGTGGTGGCGAAGGCGAACAGGCCGATCAGCCCCATGCCGATGGCCCAGATCCAGAAGTGGTCCTGGGGCATGTTGAGCAGGATATCGCGCATGGCTTAGCGGCTAGCGGTTGAACAGACCTTTGATATCGACGTCGGCCTTTTGTTCTTCACTAAATTCGAGCAGGTCAAAGGCGCCAAAACGAAACAGGTTGGCGACAATCACGTCGGGAAACTGCTCAATGCGTACATTATTCAGGTTGACACTGTCGTTATAGAGTTCACGGCGATCGGCAATACCGTTCTCCAGGCCACTAATGCGGGATTGCAGGTGCTGAAAGCTTTCGTTGGCCTTGAGCTCGGGATAATTCTCCGCCAGGGCAAACAGATTGCCCAGGCCCAGGCGCAATTGTGTCTCCGCCATGCCCAGGCCTTTCATGTCCTGCTGTTGCGATGCGCTGGCCACGGCGGAACGGGCCTGCACGATCTTCTCCAGGGTGTCCTGTTCATAGTCCATGTACCGGCGACAGACCTCGACCAGCTTGGGGAGTTCGTCATGGCGCTGTTTGAGCATGACGTCGATATTGGACCAGGCGCGGGCGACATTGTGTTTGAGTCGCACCAGATTGTTATAGATCAGAATGAAATAGATCAGTGCAACGGCAATCAGGCCGAGCAGGATATATCCGGTGGTTTCCACGGCAGGCTCCTTGGGGGTAGTAGTGATTAAGTGTCAGACCCCAGCGTGAGTGGGTACTGGCGATTATATTCATACATTATTATCGACGCGGCGACACTAACATTGAGGCTTTCCGTATGCCCGGCGAGGGGGATGGCCAGGCACTGCACCGCCGGATAGTCGGCGCGGGAAAAGCACAGCCCCAGGCCTTCGTTGCCGAGGATGAAGGCGCTCTTGCGTGGCAACGGGGTGGTCGGGCTGTGCCGGGCGCAGCTGGCGTCCAGGGCAAAGAACACATAGCCCCGCGCCGTGAGCTCGGCAAAGCAGGTCTGAAAATCCTCATGGAATCGAGCCGGCACCTTGCGAAAGGCACCCTTGGCCGGCGCCGGGTCAAAGGGGGCGACATTGATCAAGTGCACCTCACTGGCGCCAAAGGCCTCGGCGCTGCGAAAAATCTTCGCCACATTAAAGCCGGCCTTGAGGTGGTCCAGGACGAGCACAAAGGTCTGCGGTCCCGGCGAGGCCAGGACATTGCGCTGGCGTTCCCTGGCGTAGCGCTGCAGGGCATTGTGCCGACGCCGCTGCGCCTGTTTGCTGGAACTTGGGGCCATTTGCTTAAAAATCAGTCAGATAGAACGGTCTTGATAATACCCCGATTTCTGCAGGGCGTAAAAAAAACCGGTGGAAACTTGATTAATAAGAAATTGCTAATATACTGACCAGCAGTCTTTGTCCCATGGAGAGCAAAAACCTATGTATTTCAATGTTCGTGAAATTGAGGCCCCGGAACTGGCCAGACAACTGGATGAAAACGCTGACCACTTTCAGATGGTCGATGTGCGCGAAATGCGCGAGATCATGGCCGGTACGGTCCCCAATGCCCGGCCCATGCCGCTGGCGACGTTGCCACTGAAACTCAACGAACTGGACAAGCACAAGACCCTGGTGATGGTCTGCCGCAGCGGCGCACGCTCGGCGCAGGCCTGCATGTTTCTGCAACAGCAGGGATTCGAGAATGTCGTCAACCTGCGTGGCGGCATGATGGCCTGGGCCCAGGGTCGACTGCCCATGGCCCTGCCCGAGGCGGTGTAAGCCCGGTCGCGCGCATCGGCACTGCAAAAAAGGAGGTCATCACGACCTCTTTTTTTTTGCGCCGAAAACAGCAGCGGGCGCAGGCGTGTTATTGCCCGGGATTCCCGCTAAGATGGTGTCTTCATCGTGACGCCGACATTAGGACAGTTTGTTGCTAGCAGAATTACTGAAACAGCCCACCTTTCAGGCGGAATACGCCCGGCACGAGCGCGCCCGTTATGAAAACCAGCCCTTGCTGGAACATCGGCTGGAGGAGATCCGCAGCGGCAAGGCCCTCGACGCCCTGGAGCCCTTTGCCAAGGCCTATCTCGGCATGTTCTATGATATCGACAGTAACATCCCGCCAGCGGCGCGCTTGTACCTGCTGGTTGATGAGGCCCTGGTGGCGCCCATTGTCAGCGGTCTGGTGGCGGCCGTGATGCAGCATCACTTCGCCACGCCGGCGCAGATCGCCCTGGCCCTGAGCCACGATGAGCAACTGGGTGATGGCTACATCGCCCTGGCCGGCGTTGAACTGTTTTTACATCAGGGCGGTGACCTCCAGGCGCTGCCGGCCGAGACGCTCAAGGCCATTATCTGTTTTCACTATGCCAACTCCACCTACCACCAGGATGACTGGTTGGTGCCGCTGTTGCAGACCTGCTACAGCGAGGCGGCGGAGGCCTTTGTCAGTTTCTGGCGGGTCTTGCGCCAGCACCAGTTTAGCTACCTGCCGGGGATGCAGGCCATTCTCGACAACGACGCCTTGTGGGAATTACGCCAGCGGGTGATTGTGCCGGGCGCGGCGCTGATGTGTGACACCCGCCCCAAGGAACTGGCGCGCATGCTGCTCGCGGCGCTCAAGAGCGGCGCCGAGGCGGACCTGTACGACGCCGCCTGCGAGGTCGTGGAAGAGGCAGAGTCGGTGGGTATTCGTCAGCAGGTCTATTGGCAGGCAACGGCCTTTCTGTTGCAACCGCAAAGACAGGCGCCCTTGTTGGCCAACTTTGTCGGTCAGGAAAAAATCAAATTACTGCCCCTGCTCGATTTTTGTTACTGGGTGCTGTCGGACGACACCGACCGCCTCAGTGGTGAGGCGATCGGTGAACTGATCCGCATGATTGCCCCCAAGCTGACACCACAGACCGATAACTATGGCAACCTCAGCGACGTGACGCAAAAGGTGGCGTGGCTGTTTTACTTGCTGGCCACGCGCACTACCCTGCCGGCTACCCAGGTGACCAAAAAGCTGCGCCGCGTACGCGTGCTCAAACTCTACAGTGAGGTCATGGATGCAGTAGATGACCTGCAACAGAAACTGGCCACCGGTGTCATCGCAGTCGCGCCGAGCGCGGAAAGATTTATTCAGGCCCTGCAGTCGGACGGTAAACTGAAAAGCAAAAAAAACTGGTCGGACAACAATTTCTGACGGACGCCCCATGACAGTACAGGACGCTTCACCCCGACACAGCTGGCGCGAGGCCTTTACGGTCTATACCCGGCCGCGGGTACTGAGTATGTTTTTTCTTGGCTTTGCCGCCGGCCTGCCGCTGTTGTTGATTTTCTCTTCCCTGTCGCTGTGGTTGCGCGAGGCCGGGGTGGAGCGCGCCGCGGTCACCTATTTCAGTTGGGCGGCGCTGGCCTATTCCTTCAAGTTCGTCTGGGCGCCGCTCATCGACAAACTGCCGTTGCCGGTGTTGTATCCCTTGCTGGGCAGACGCCGCAGCTGGTTGCTGGTGGCGCAACTGGCGATCATCGCCGCCATTGTCTGGATGGCCATGGTGGACCCGGCGCAGAACCTGTTGGGCATGGCCCTGGCAACGGTGCTGCTGGGCTTTGCCGCCGCCAGTCAGGACATTGTCATCGATGCCTATCGTATTGAATCCGCCGACAAGGAATGGCAGGCGTCGCTGGCGGCGATGTACATCGCCGGTTATCGCATAGGCATGCTGGTCTCCGGTGCGGGCGCACTGTATCTGGCGGCCTGGTTCGGTACCGAGACAGAGGTCTATCGTTACGAGGCCTGGCGTCTGACCTATTTGTGTATGGCGGCCATGATGCTGGTGGGGGTGCTGACCACCCTGTTGATCCCCGAACCCGTCCCCAACGAGCACCGCTCACCCTATCTGCACAGTACCCTGGACTACGTGCGCTTTGTCGTGTTGTTCGCTGCGGTGAGCGGGGTATTTGTTTACAGTCTGCTCAATAGCGGCATTGCGCCGTTGACCGGTGAATTTTTGCTGCAGCAACTGGGCGTTAACGGTGTGCTGTCGGCCTTTCTCGCTCAGTTGGTGCAGTTGCTGGCGGCGGCCGTCCTGGCACTGCTGACGGCCTATGTGCTGATTAGCACCCACGTGGTCAATCGCGGCATGGCGCGTGAGACGTATGTCGAACCGGTGGTGGATTTTTTCAAGCGCTATCGCAAGCTGGCCATGTGGCTGCTGTTGCTGGTGGGTTTTTATCGTATCTCCGATATTGTCCTCGGCGTCATTTCCAATGTGTTTTATCAGGACCTGGGCTTTAGCAAGGAAGAGATCGCCTCGTTGACCAAGGCCTTTGGCCTGATCATGGTGCTGGTCGGCGGATTTGTCGGCGGGGCGTTGACGGTGCGCTTCGGGGTGATGCGTATTTTATTACTCGGCGCCGTGCTGGCGGCGGCAACCAATCTACTGTTTGTCTGGCTGGCCTATGCAGGCAATGATGTGCAGGTGCTGGCGATCGTGATTGCCGCCGACAACCTCTGCGCCGGCCTGGCCAGCGCCGCCTTCATTGCCTACCTCTCCAGCCTGACCAATATTTCGTTTACCGCCATGCAGTATGCGATTCTCAGTTCCCTGATGACACTGTTCCCGAAACTCCTGGGCGGTTACTCCGGCAGTATTATTGAACAGCTGGATTATAACGGCTTTTTTGTTCTGACCACGTTGCTGGGGGTGCCGGTGATCCTGCTGGTCTGGTATCTCATGCGGCGACAAGAGGAATTTATTCACCAGAATGATGGCTGAGTTTTCCTATCTGGCGGCGTTCCTTGTCGGCCTGCTTGGTGGGGTGCACTGTCTTGGCATGTGCGGTGGCATTGTCGGTGCGCTGAGTTTTTCTGCGCGGGCGCCACAAAAAAACCCATGGGGAATTTTACTGGCCTATAACACCGGCCGCATCACCAGTTACACGCTCGCGGGTGTGCTGGCGGGTCTGCTGGGCGCCACGCTGCTAAGCGTGATCCCGCTGGCCGACATGCAACAGTTATTGCTGGTGCTGGCGGGCATTTTTATGGCCTTAATGGGCTTGTACCTTGCCGGCTGGTGGCCGGTGTTGCGGCATGTGGAGCGGCTTGGCGGTCACCTGTGGCAACGCATCGAACCCCTGGGCCGTAAGTTGCTACCGGTACAAACACCGGTTCAGGCGCTTTTGCTGGGGATGCTCTGGGGCTGGTTACCCTGTGGCCTGGTCTACAGTGTACTGATCTGGAGTATGAGTAGCGGCACGGCGCTGTCCGGCGCATTGCTGATGTTGAGTTTTGGTCTGGGCACCTTGCCGAACCTGTTATTGATGGGCGTGGTCGCCAGTCGGCTACAGGGTATTGTGCAACGCCTGTGGGTTAAACGCCTGGCCGGCAGTCTGTTGCTGGTCTTTGCCCTGCTGATGTGGTGGCGGGCCTGGCTGTTCAGCCAGGCCCTTTAAGCTCAGGCGACCTGCGCCGCCTTACTGGTTTCCTCGATAAACGAATCCAGCGGCCGGTTGATGGTTTCGATCAACAGGTTGATATCCGCCAGTTGCAGGTTCAGCGCCTCACAGGCCTTGTCCAGCTCGTCGATACGGGATTGCAGGGTGTCGCGCGATTCGTTGATTTTACGCAGGCTCTCCAGACGCTTTTCCATCTGCATCTTGTGTTCCTTGATGCGATTCACCAGGGGCGTCATGGCGGCCTTGCTCCAGGCCTCGGCCTCCTGGTGGGCGTTAAAAAAGGTGTTGCGCGCGTGACTCACCATGGAAATAAAAAACTTTTTCACCACAAAGGACTGCTCGGTCATGGTGGTGACGGGGCTGTTGCGATAGGCCTCGGCCTCGTGATAAAGCCGTTCCATCTCGCGTTTGTATTTGGAAATGCTAAACAGCCGTGGCTTGATATCGCCGAGGCCGTGCTCCTGGTTGAATTTTCGGTAAATGGTAATGAGCAGGGTATTGACCTTGTCGCATTGCGATGAGGCCTTCTGAATGGATTCGTTAATATTATCAAACAGACTTTTCATGCCGGTTTTCAGATTTTTTGTAAACCAGGTGTCAGACATATCTTTGCGTGTCTGATTCATCAGTTCATCCAGGGCGGTGAGACTGAGGTTCTGTAACAGGGCCTTGTGCTCATCGCTAAAAATCTTACGGTTGGCCTGAAAGCTTTCCACACTCTTGTGATAGAGCGTCTGTTCCTCGCGGGTCTTTTTCATGAGGTGGGCAATCACATCTTCATTCTTGCCACTAAGACCATTGAGTTCACCGAGCTGTTTGTTGGCATCGGCGAGGCGCGAGGCGATGAGGTCACGGGATTCCGTCGCCATGGCGCCGATTTCACCCACGATGTTGTGCCGCACAATTTCCTGCTTTTTCGGCAGGATGTCCTTGGCGAGAATGGTCTCCAGGGCCAGGATGTTGCTGCGCTTGAGCAGCTCTCCGTCATGACGAATCTTGGCGAGCAGGCCCTTTTGTGCCGAGACCGGAAAGACGCTGTCGGCGTTAATCCCCATCATCTTGGCGGCCGACTGACACTGCGACTGAATGGTACTGTTGACGGTGGTATCGTCCTTGAGGTCGTCCCAGAGGGTGTCGATCTTGTTGAGCACGACAATGCGGCCGTGCCGGGCGTCGCCGCCCAGGGGTTCGACGTGGCGTTTCCACATATCCAGGTCGGATTTGGTCACCCCGGTATCGGCGGCCAGAATAAACATGACGGCCTGCGCATTGGGCAGCATGTTGATGGTCAGCTCCGGCTCGGAACCGAGGGCGTTAAGCCCGGGGGTGTCGAGAATGGTCAGGCCCTCTTTGAGTAAGGGGTGCGGAAAACTAATCAGGGCATGACGCCACATGGGGATATCGATCATGCCATCGGGGCCGACGTGATGGGCATCCTGCTCGGGATTATACAGGGCCAGTTTTTCCGCGATCTGTAGCGGCACCTTTTTGGTCTTGATGACTTCACGGAAGGCCTCGGCCATTTTTTCCGAGGAGCTGGTGTCGAGGTCAATGGAAGTCCAGTTGATGGGGTTTTTCTTTTGTTCCTGGATGCTCATTTCTTCCAGGCGTGACTCAATCGGCAGCAGACGAATATAGCTCTGGTCTGCGGCCAGGTCATAAAACAATTCGGTCGGGCACATGGTGGTGCGACCGGCATCGGAAGGCAGCAGGCGCCGGTCATACTCGGAAAAGAAAATGGCGTTAATCAGCTCGGTCTTGCCGCGGGCAAATTCCGCGACAAAGGCGATGGTCAGGTGGTCTGACTTGAGCGCCTCGGTGAGTTCGAAGATACGTAACTCCACTTCGGCGGCCGCCATGTTGTTGGCCTGCAGCCACTGGTGATATTTTTCGATGGATTCGGTCAGTTCGGTCTTCCATCGACCGTAGGCCTGCATCTGGTCGGTAAAGCGGTCTGTCGCCATCGCGTCGTACTCTCGTGTTATAAAGTTTAAGTTACTAATTAATATATATTTTTTATAAGGTTGCAGGCAATCTCGACCTGTCACCGGCGCGTGTGAGTTTTACGCTACGGCTTGTTCATTAACGGCAGCCCCGGCCAACAAGTTTAGACTTTTTGTAGATAAATGTGAGGCTTAGCATGGTTTTAGGTGTTCAAACCAGGGGGCCGGCCAGCGCTGTGGCGCATAAATCGCCACGCGTTTTTGTCGATGGCTGTCACCGCTGAGTACTTGCACCTGAGTCGGGCTGACGCCGAACTGGCTGGCGAGAAATTTCCGCAACCGGGCGTTGGCCTTGCCATCCACGGGTGGGGCGTTAATGCGAATTTTCAGGGCATCGCCATGCAGGCCGACAATGGTATCGCTCCTGGCGCCGGGTTGCAGGTGCAGGCGCAGGGTCAGGGTATTGTCCTGCCAGTGACACCAGGTGTTCATCGTTCGGCGGCGCGGCGTTAGTACGCCAGGCCGCGGCCCAGATCCCTGAGGGGGTGTACGAGCAGGAATTCGATCAGTTTGAGGGCAATAAAGACCGCAATCGGTGACAGGTCCAGCCCGGACATGGGCGGGAGCAGGCGACGGGCGCGGCCGAGGAGCGGCTCGTTGAGCTGGTGCAGCAGGCCAATGACAGGGTTATACGCCTGGGGATTGACCCAGCTGATGATGATCTGGATGAGAATGCCGAAGAAAAACACATTAATGGTCAGGGCCAGCAAGTCGGCAATGGACATAATCAACAGGCCGGTAGGCGCGGGGATGCTGAAGCGAGGCAAGAGGCCGATGAGCACATACTCCAGCACCTGAATCACGATGAGCAGCACCACGGCGGCCATGTCCAGACCCCCAAAACCGGGGATGACCCGACGCAGGGGGAGCAGCAGCGGATTGGTCGCCTTGACCAGGAATTGTGAAATGGGATTGTAAAAATCGGCGCGCACCCATTGAAAAAGAAAGCGCAGCAGAATAATCAACAGATAGAGACCGATAATGGTCCTGATCAAGAACAACCCGGCATTGCTAAAGTATTGGCCTTCCATTTAGTCCTGCTCCAGCTGTTCCGCCAGTTCAATCGAGCGATCATGCGCGGCCTTGAGTGCCGCGCTGAAGAGGTCATCGAGATGTCGCGCCTGCAACACGCCGATGGCCTTTTCCGTGGTGCCACCGGGGGACGTCACCTTGCGTCGCAGGTCGGCGGGATCGTCCTGGATTTCCAGCGCCAGTTTGGCCGCGCCAAAGGCGGTCTGTACCGTCAGCAGGCGGGCGCTCTCCGGGTCCAGGCCCAGGTCGACGGCGGCCTTTTCCATGGCCTCCATGACCAGAAAAAAATAGGCCGGGCCGCTACCGGAGAGTGCCGTGACCGTATCCAGTTGCGCTTCATCGCTGACCCACAGGGTCAGGCCGACGGCGCGCAGGATCGACTCTGCCTGATCGCGCTGCGCTGTGCTGACTTCAGGGGTGGCATACAGACCCGCGGCGCCGCTCTGCACCAGGGAGGGGGTGTTGGGCATGGCGCGCACCACCGGGACCTTGTGACCGAGCCACTGCTGAATGGCGCCGCTGCGAATACCGGCGGCGATGGAGACAAACAGTTTGTCCGCCGCCTGACGGATGTCGATGTGCTGCGCCACCGTTTTGATGACCTGCGGTTTGACGGCCAGCACAATGACGTCAGCGTCATCAACAATGGACTGATTGTCGGCACAGACGCGAATACCAAAGTCCCGCGCCAGCGCGTCACGCTGGTCGGTGTCCGGGTCGGCGGCCAGCAGGCGGTTTTTGGCCACGCCACTGGCGAGCAGGCCGCCAATCAGGCTGCGCGCCATGTTGCCGCTGCCAATAAATCCAATCGTTGTCTTAGTCATAGTGGTAAAGGTACCGCCTATCTGTAGTGGAGGACAAGTGTCGTAAAGGCCCCGGGCGAAAGACGAAACGGCCGGACGCCCGGTACAGCGAGACGCTTCACCTGGGTGGGCGCGGGCCGAACAGATCCGTCCCGATGCGCACCCAGGTAGCGCCCTCGGCAATGGCGGCCTCCATGTCGCCCGACATGCCCATGGAGAGGGTGTCCAGTTGCAGGCCGTGCTGCGCATTGATGCGTTCCAGCAGTTCCCGCAGCTGGCGAAAGGGCCGGCGCTGCTCGCTGAGGTCCTGTGCCGGCGCCGGTATGGCCATCAGGCCGCGCAGGCGCAGGTTGGCAAGCTGGCTGATTTCCTGCGCGATTTCAACGGCTTCCGCTGGCTGGCTGCCGGCCTTGCTGGCCTCGCCGCTGATATTTACCTGCAGGCAAATGTCCAGAGGGCCGCGTTCCGGCGGGCGTTGCTCGGCCAGGCGGCGGGCGACCTTCAGGCGATCGACGCTGTGCACCCAGTCAAAGTGGCTGGCGATGGCCAGGGTCTTGTTGGACTGGATGGGGCCAATGAAGTGCCAGCAAATGGCCAGGTCGGCCAGTGGGGGCATTTTTTCCAGGGCCTCCTGCAGGTAATTCTCGCCAAAGTCACGCTGACCGCAGGCATAGACGGCGCGGATATCGTCGGCCGGCCGGGTCTTACTGACGGCCAGTAAGTGAGCAGAGCCAGCCCGCCGGCCCGTGGCCTGCTCAGTTTGGCGAATACGTTCATGAATTTTCTGTAGACGTTGGTTAAACTGGTTCATAGTGGCTCTGTCCTTGAGGTATCCTGAAACGGCAGCACCAGCAAGCGGTGTATGTCCAGTGCTTTCCGTTCCGTATTCTGAGCAATTTCAGGGTATTGATGACAAGACCCACCTCCCAAAAGACTCAACAAGAGAAAGACAACAACCTGAACTCCCGGTCGTAGTCGAATCTTTTTTTGGGGAAAACATCTGAATCTTGAAAAAATCTCAACCATTAACACCCGCTGAGCAGAATGTGGCTAAAAAAGCAGACGCGGTAATGACGGATATTTTCTAATTGAATTATAATACCCCTTTTGAAGACCGGACATCTTTCAGGCGGTCATCAAGCAAGGTCGCCTGATCCAGAGCCCGGGCGGTTGATTTGAACATGGATTCAATGATATGATGCTCATTTTCGCCAGCTCTTTTTGAGCGCCGCGACCTTGATCC
>JAWOIE010000099.1:0-12234 GCA_046484825.1 Gammaproteobacteria bacterium
ACCTTGACCATGTAGTCGATGGCGCCTTCCTGAAAACCGCTGACGATCATGACCCCGCAGGCCATGGCAATCCCCAGGGTGGTCAGTAGTGACTTGAGCGGGCGGCGTTCGATATGGCGCAGGATCATGCGCGTGGGTTGATTAAACCAGCGTTGCAGGCCGAGGCGTTCGACCAGGGTGGTGTGATAAATCGCGGGTCGCTCCGGCTGCATCGCCTGCGCCGGCGGTAACTTTGCGGCCCGGCGCAGGGCGTAAAAGGTGCCCATGAAGGCCACCAGGATGCTGATGCTGGCGGCGGCGATGATCACCTCAGGCTTCAGGGTGTAGATCATAAAGGGCAGACTGTAGAAGTCCATATAGATGTTACTCAGGCCCCTGGCCATCCAGACGCCGACCGCAATGCCCACGGCGATGCCCAGACCGGTGATCAGCAGCACCAGTTTGGTGTAATGCAGACCCACGGCAAAGTTGCTATAGCCAAAGGCCTTTAACACCGCGATGTATTCCCGTTGCAGACTGATCAGACGACTGATCACGACATTGAGTAAAAATGCCGCCACACCGAAAAAGATAATGGGAAAGACCGTGGCCACGGTCTGTTGTTGTTTGAGTTCTTCGGAAAGGAAACGGTGCGAGAGCTGGTCGCGCCGGGCAATGGCGCCGGTGCCCCCGTAGGGTTTCAGAATGTGGTCGAGGCGATCAATGACGTCCTGCTCGTTGCTGCCCGCGCTCAGGGTCAGGCTGACATTATTGAAGGCGCCTTCCATGCCGTAGGCACTGGCCAGTGGCTTGCGAGCCATCCACAACACGCCGTAACGTTCATAATCAGGAAACATGGCGCCGGGGGCGATTTGATAAATATACTCCGGGGACAGTGCCACGCCGGTAATGTTGAGCGTCTTGCGCCGGCCGTTGATGGTCGCGCTAATGTGGTCACCGGGCTGCAGTCCATGGGCACGGGCAAACTCCTCACTTAGGAGTATCTCGTTGTCGCGGCCCGGTTCAAACAGCCGGCCCTTGCGGATATAGATCTGATTCAGCAGTCCGTGACTGTTGTCGGGCAGTGACAGCAGGTGGCCACTGACGGGGTCGTCATAGTCCGCCACGTCAAGATTGACATAGGCTACGACCCGGGTCTCGACCTTGTCGACGCCGGGGATCGCTTCAATGCGCCGGGCCAGTGACTGGGGCGCCCGCTTGAGCGAGGCAAACACATGGGCAAAGTGATGCTCGCGATAGTAGCGCTCGCTGGTTTCATAGAGGGAATGCAGGGTGCTCAGGGACATGACAAAGATGCCCACGCCGCTGACGATCACCATGGCAATGGCCAGGGCCTGGAGGCGCATGCCATTGAGTTCCCGCCAGAGTTTTTTATCGAGGGCCTTCATGTCCTTTGGTTTACCAGCTGAGCTCCTGGGGTGCGACCCGGGTGGCATTGACCTCGATGTTGCTGATGCGGCCGTCGGCCAGATGAATGACCCGGTCCGCCATTCTGGCAATACCGGCATTGTGGGTGATTACCGTGGTGGTCGTGCCCAGTTCCTGATTGACACGTTGTAACGCCTCGAGGACGACAATGCCGGTCCTGGAGTCGAGCGCGCCGGTGGGCTCATCACACAGAAGGACATCGGGATTCTTGGCAATGGCACGGGCAATAGCGACGCGTTGCTGTTCGCCGCCAGAGAGTTGCGCCGGGAAGTGGTCGCGGCGATCCGCCAGACCGACGAGCTGCAGTGCCTCCTGCGGAGACATGGGGTTGCGGGCAATCTCGGTGACCACCGCGACATTCTCTTCGGCGGTGAGACTGGGAATCAGGTTGTAAAACTGAAAGACAAAGCCAACGTGGTAACGCCGGTAGTCGGTGAGTTCCGCCTCGCTGGCGCGGGTCAGGTCATGCTGGCCGTACAGGACCTGTCCCGCGCTTGGGGTGTCGAGGCCACCGAGAATATTTAACAGTGTCGACTTGCCGCTACCCGAGGCGCCGAGCATGACACTGAACTCACCCGCGTAGAGGTCCAGGTCGATACCGCGTAGGGCATGCACCTGGACCTCGCCCATTTGATAGACCTTGGTGAGCCCCTGGACATGAAAGACCACGTCGGCCGCGGTGGACGGCGGCGAAGCTTGTGGTCCTGTTGTCATGCCATGACTCCCATCCGTTGAGTATAACAGCTCACTGCGTGACAGTGGCCGGCACTGTGGCGCCCTTGGAGGGGTAGCCGGCGGTGACGGACTCGCACCTTGCCGGTGTATATGGGAAGATGATGCTCCCTGCAGCGTTTATGCGCGCCCGAGCCCTCAACGCGAGAATAGAGTCATGAGTTACCCCCCGGTCTTGTTGTCAATCCTGTGCATGCTGTTACCGCTACCGTCCCTGCTCTGCGCCGAGACCGGCGACAGCAAGACGGGCACGGGGGAACTCTCGGCGCTCGAACAGCGTATCCTGATTGAACGCGAGACCCGTTACCAGGCCTTTGTAATTACCCCGCACAAGCCGAATTACCTGCTGCCCCTGACCTATAATAGCCAGCCCAATAATGCGCCTGTCAATGTCGCCCGTGATGGCGCTCTGGATGAGGTGGAGGTGAAGTTCCAGTTCAGTATGAAGTACTCCATCGCCGAGGACCTGTTCGGGGAACAGGGCTCGTTACAGTTTGCCTATACCAACCTGTCCTTCTGGCAGGCCTATAACCACGATGCCTCCAGTCCCTTTCGTGAGACGGTGCATGAGCCGGAGCTATTTTTTACCTTTCCCTATGACGGGCGCTTTCTGGGTATGACCAGTCGCCTCATTCAGATCGGTGTGGTGCATCAGTCCAATGGTCGTGCGGCGGCGCAGTCCCGCAGCTGGAATCGTGTCTATGCGGATTTTATTTTTCAGTATGGTGATTTCTATCTGAGTCTGAAGCCCTGGCATCGTTTTGAAGGGTCCTGGGCCGGCGAGGATGACAACCCGGATATCGAGACCTATCTGGGCAAGGGGGAGCTGCGACTGGTCTACGCCAGTAACCAGCATACCGTCAGCATGCTGCTGAGAAACAATCTGCGCAGTCCCAACTATGGCGCCGTTGAACTCAACTGGAGCTTTCCCATGTCACGTCGGGTGAAGTGGTTTTTTCAGTACTTCGACGGTTATGGTGAGAGCCTGATTGACTATAACGCCCGAGTCCAGCGACTGGGGATCGGCCTGGCCTTTACCGATTGGTTATAGGCTGGCCGTTGCCGGCTGGCGCAGGCGTTGTTGCAGCGTGTCCAGCCAGGCGGTGTAGCGGGCACGCAGGGTCGGGTTTGCCGCGGGTTCAAACCATTGCCCGGGGCTTGCCTCCGGCCACGGCGCCGGCTGCCCGGCGAGCAAATAGGCCAGGCCGCGCGCCGTGGCCTCGCACTCCTCCGGGCGATACACCGGCAGGGCCGTGACATCGGCGAGGCGCTGACACAGACCCTCGAGTCGACCGAGACCACCGGTGACCTGGATCTGTTGCGGCGGTGAGGCGGTCTTTTGCATTTCTTCAATATTGCTGTTGATCAAAAACACAATACTCTCGACCACGGCGACGGCCTTTTGGGCGCTGTTGGCCGCGCCAATAAATTCCGAGGTAAACTGCCCCTGCCAGAACGGTGCGGCCAGGCCGGAGACGCCATTTAAAAATAGTGGTGGGGCGGTTTCATCATTCAGCCACTGAGGCAGGTGGGTGAACAGATCGGCAATGCCCTCTTCTTCTATTAGCCATTGCAGGGCGCTGCCTGCGCCATTGATGGTGCCTTCCAGCGCGTACAGGCAATCATGATTGTCGAACTGATGAATGACGCTGGTCAGCAGGCGGCGATTATAGCGTTTGGCGTAACCGGAAGGCCGGGAGACAAATGCACCGGTACCGATATTCACATAGGCGGTGTCCGGTTGCAGGCGACCATAGGAAAACAGGGCGGCCGACTGATCGCCGGTGACACAGTTCAGGTCCACCACGTGTCCGTCGAGCCGGAGCTGGCCAAAACGCGCCTGATTGGGGACGCACTCCGGCAGGCAGCGGGCATCGAGGCCGAATAGCTCCAGCAGTGCCGGGTCCCACTGGCCACTATCGAGATTGACTAACTGGGTGCGTGAGGCATTGACGGCATCGGCGCGGGCCACCTGTCCGGTGAGACGCTGCGCCAGATAGGCGGCCATGGGGCCATAGACGAGCTGGCCCTGTTGTTGCGCCGCCTGCACCTCGGGTACATGGTCGAGGCACCAGCGGATCTTGCTGGCACCATAGTGCGGCGAGAGAAACAGGCCACTGCGTTTGTGGATGTCGTCGCGCTCCGCCTGCAGACCCACCAGCCAGTCGGCATTGCGCGTATCCTGCCAGCTGATGATGGGCGTCAGCGCCGCGCCGGTCTGCCGGTGCCAGCACAGACAGTTGGAACGCTGGGTCGCCAGGCCGGCGGCGTACACATGGCGTCGCCGTTCGCCCAGTTGCGCGGCGATGTCCTGGACAAGGGTTTCAATAGAGTGCAGCAAGGCCTCGGCATCGTATTCCACAAAGCCCGGCGCCGGCTGCCGGGCGTGGATGTCGCAGTGCGCCTGGCAGACCACTTCGCCCTGGACGTTGAAGACCAGGGCGCGGCTGGCATGGCCGCCCTGATCAATGGCCAGATAGAGCCGGTCGCGCAGGTAGATGCTGTTGCTCATGCGGCGTGGGTATCCTCCGCCAGGCGCGCCAGCAGGCTGAGTTGATAGTCGGCCGGTGGCAAGGCGATACGTACCTGATAACCGCCGCCCAGCGCCACGCTCATGTCATTGCCCTGCAGGTCTTCCATGTGTTGCAGCTGCAGGGTCTGGTTACCGTGCGGGGTGATGACTTCGAGCCGGTCACCGACGGCGAATTTATTTTTCACGTCGATCTCGGCCAGACCCTTTTCCGGGTCGTAGGCCTTGATCTCACCGACAAAGCGTTGCGTGGTCGGCAGGGAATGACCTTGCAGGTAATTCTGGTAATCCCGATCCGGGTGGCGCTCATAAAAGCCATCGGTATAGCCGCGATTGGCCAGGGTATCGAGCTGGCGATACAGTTCGGGATTAAACGCGCGCCCGGCCACGGCATCGTCGATGGCCCGGCGGTAGAGCTGGGCGGTACGGGCCACATAGTATTGCGACTTGGTGCGACCCTCGATCTTCAGTGAATCGACCCCGATATCGACCAGGCGCTGAATGTGCTGAATGGCGCGCAGGTCCTTGGAGTTCATGATGTAGGTGCCGTGTTCGTCTTCCAGGATCGGCATCAGCTCGCCCGGGCGATTGGCCTCTTCGATCAAATAGACCTGGTCCGCCAGCGGATGACGCGCGGTACTGCTGATGTCGGGAAAGGGTTCTTCCTGTTTCATGGCGGCAAAGGCATCAAACTCGATCTTCTGTACATCACCGGCGTCGTTTTCTTCGCCTTCATGTACCTTGTAATTCCAGCGGCAGGCATTGGTGCAGGTGCCCTGATTGGGATCGCGGTGGTTGAAATAACCGGACAGCAGGCAACGACCGGAATAGGCGATGCACAGGGCGCCGTGGACAAAGACCTCCAGTTCCATATCGGGGCAGCGCTGGCGAATGTCTTCGACTTCATCCAGGGACAGTTCTCGTGACAGGATGACGCGGCTCAGGCCGAGGGCCTGCCAGAATTTTACCGTGGCATAGTTGACCGTATTGGCCTGCACCGACAGGTGAATCGGCATCTCGGGCCAGGTCTCGCGCACCAGCATAATCAGGCCGGGGTCGGCCATGATCAGGGCGTCGGGCTTGAGGGCGATCACCGGTGCCATGTCTTTGAGGTAGGTATCCACCTTGCGGTTGTGCGGTGAGATATTGCTGGCGACAAAAAACTGTTTACCCAACTGGTGGGCGGTGCGAATGCCCTCATCCAGGGTGGCCAGATCAAAGTCGTTATTGCGTACCCGCAGGCTGTAGCGTGGTTGGCCGGCATAGACCGCATCGGCGCCAAAGGCATAGGCATAATGCAGGTGCTTCAGGGAGCCGGCGGGGAGCAGGAGTTCGGGGGCTTTTTTCATGCGAGTATTTTAGGAGAGCCTAATATGATTGGTAAACCTTTATATATGATATCAGCTGCCATTACAGTGAAATGTTACAAATCATTACCGGTCTTATTATTTTCCCGGAAAGACTTGAAAAGGACTCAGGGCACAGGGCATAGTGGGTCTGTCCACACAGGATAGGGGGAAGAATGGACATGCAAGCCAGTGTTGCCGAAAGACGTTCCAGCGCACAGAGTCAGCTAAAGACCCTGCTGGAGACGCGTACTGAGACCTTGTCACTCTACAGCCAGCTGGCCAATATGCGGCCCTTTGAGCTGGATCGTGAAATGCAGGAGATGATCCAGGAATTTTGCGAGGCCCTGGTCGATTATTCCGCCAGCGCCCACTTTCAGTTATATCGCTTTATCGAAGAAAAAAACGAACGCCGCAGCGCGGTACTCGAAGTGGCGGAAAGGGTCTATCCGCGCATTGCCGAATCCACCCGCTTTATCCTCGACTTTAACGAAAAATACGACTGCGAAGACCACTGCGACAGTCTGGCCAATCTGGATGCCGACCTCTCTCACCTGGGTGAGTTACTGGCCGATCGCATCCTGCTCGAAGATCAGGTCATTTCCGCGATTACTAAAAAGGACAGTTAAATTCTGGCCTGCCAGGCCCCCGTCCGCCAGGGATGGGGAGACTGTTGGCCTGTGGGATGACTGATGCAACCCGCTAGAAGGCGCCCGTCCCTGAGCGAGGGGGGGATACCGATACTACGCGGCGATGAGCTCCATGAGCTTTTCGGACGTGCGGGTGAAAATAGTCTCATAGCGCTCCTGTTCACTAGAGAGCAGCAATACCGCCTCTTCAAAACTCAGTTCCTCGACATCATAGGTCGGCAGATTTTTATCATTCATTAGTTATCTCCCATTTATTAATTAGTTATATAGATCTTATTATGTGCATTGTCAACAAAGTATTTTAACTTATTGAATAACAAAGATATTGTGTGTTTTAAAAGTAGGGGAATACCTGGCGTGTTTCTAGCCCTTGCGGTGCTGGCATGAAACCCGAGGACGCCGAAGGCACGGAGTTCGTGGTGCCAGTCCTCGGCTTTGATCTGGATGGATTCGACCCTCTGCACGCTGCGGTGAACTCAGCGAGGCCGCACGGACTCCGCAATTGCCCGCCCGGCAGGTCTTAGCGACAGCGCTGTTCCGCTAAACGTGGGCACAAGCAAAAACACCAGGGCAGGGCCCTGGTGTTATCGCCATAACAAAGCTGTGGGGGGAAGGAAATTCAGGATTGCGGCGAACGCGCCCGGCGCAGGTCATCACGGACATGGGCGGTGCGACCGTATTGATTGCCGAGGTAGTAGCCTAAAGCGAACAACAGCGAACTGACGGTGAGGACCAGCACTATACTCATTTTAAACCACCCTTGTTTTCTTGATGCACCTATCTACCATATCGGCGCCTGCGGGGCGGTCTTAAAAATATTTTTTTCACTGTTATTTCAGCGAATTAGCGTCGATTTGAAGTGAGTGGTTACTTAGCGCAAATAGTGCATGGGCCGCGGCTCAGGCCGGCATTTCCGCCATGGTTGGGCGCTGCCGCAATGTCCACGGCAAAGCGGTCTCGGGGGAACGTATCCAGGTCTTCGCTGTATCGAACCGCGGGGGATTGTCGTGAGAGACGGGAGGCAGGCCATTCCTTTCAAAGCCGACAGACTCCTAGGTGCGGGACTCCGGCTCCTCGGCCGATTCCGCGTCCTTTGAGATGATGGTGACGGGTCCGTGGATGGGGGGCATGCGTTCCAGCAGGGACTGCGGGTTCATGCCAAGGCGCTGTTCGTAGATGACGGTATAGGTCATGACCCGCTGCAAATAGTCACGGGTTTCATGGAACGGTACCAGCTCGACCCAGACATCCGCGGGGATGCTGCCTTCCTCCGGCAGCCAGGATTTTACTCGGCTGCCGCCCGCGTTGTAGGCGGCAGTGGCGAGCACGGCGTTGCCCTGGAAGCGCTTTTGCACCTTGTTCAGGTAGCCGATGCCGAGGCGGATATTGGTCCCGGCATGCAGGATCTCATTCTGTTTGGGACGGCGCAGTTGCAGTGAACGGGCCATTTGCCGTGCCGTGCCCGGCAGCAATTGCATCAGGCCGAGCGCCCCGGCATGGGATTTGGCATCGGCAATGAAGGCGCTCTCCTGCCGAATAATGGCGTAGGCCCAGGCGGGGTTGATCTGGTTTTTGCCGGCGTATTTTTCCACCAGCTCGCGGTGCGCCAGCGGAAAGCGTTTTTCCAGGTCATCCCAGTAACTGGCCTGGGAGAGGGTGACAATGCTGCGGTCGTGCCAGCCCCAGTGATGGGCCAGCTGGGCGGCCTGCAGTAGCTCCTGCTGGTCCATGTGTTGCAGGGCATAGTGCCACTCGCGGCGCGCCTCAACGATGCGGTTGAGCCAGTAAAGCTCTGCCGCCCGCACCACGGCAGGGCTGTTTTTTGCCGCCGCCAGCTGGCTGGTCTGAATTTGCAGGGGCCGGTTGGCGAAGCGGTAGGGCTGGCCGGCGCGGTCGGCGGCCAGAAAGCTGTAATAGCTGCGCACATCGGTGTTTTGTATATAGAGTTGACGTGACTCATCCAGGCGGCCCATAGCCTCCAGGGCGCGGGCGCGCCAGTAATTCCAGCGGTCGATATTGCTATCGGTGGTCTGGATGCGGTTGAGCCATTGCAAGGCCGCCGGCCAGTCCTGATCGCGCAGGGCGGATAGGGCGAAGATCTCCAGCATGTCGCTGTCATCGGTAGACAGGTTGAGCTGCGCCAGCCAGTGGCGGGCCTCGTCGCTGTTGTGCTCGGCCAGTTTCGCCGCCAGGCGTCGTTCCAGACGCTGGGTCTCGGCGGTGGTAAAGGGGTACTCGGTGCGCATGTGCTGCCACAGGGCCGCGGCCTGAACCGGTTCGCGGTAGGCCATGCGCCGTAGGCCGTCGATGAGCAGCCAGCGCAGTGCCGTCGGTCGTGTTTCGGTGGACTGGCTAAAGCGCTCGTGGATGGCGTGTACATACTCCGGCTGGCGCCTGACCTTGGACCAGATCCCCACCCAGTAGCGCTCGCTTTCGGGCAGATAGGTCCTGGCCAGGTACCGGGCCAGGCTCGAACGACCCGCCTGCATGCTCAGACGGATGCGCTGCCAGACGCGCTCCGGCGTGAGCCCCTGGTGCTGCTGCCACACCGCAATGGGCTGATCGCAGGACCTGGGCAGGGACTGGCCGGTGAGCCAGGTCGACTCCAGCAGGCTAAAGGCGCGGTCCTGCTGGTTGAGATTGAGCAGGGCATTAATATAGATGCATTGCAGGGCGGTGTTGTTGCTGTGGGCAAAGTGGTCGACCAGGGTTTGCCACTGGCTGCGGCGCGCCAGGGAGTACAGCCATTCGGTGTGCAGGCGCTGGGCAATGGGCGTGTCCGCATGTTCCGTGATGAATTTCTGGATCGTGCCATCATCGGTCTGCGCCAGGTGTTTGCTCAGGCGCTGATACTCGAGATAGGGATACAGCGGGTAGTCCCGCAGCTGATTGGCGAGGGCCTGATAACGCGACCATTGCTGCTTTTGCGCGGCGTCTTCCGCGGCGATGAATTGCTGGCGTTGCTGGCTGAATTCCTCACGGCTATAGGCCGCCGCTGCCGGGCTGCTGACCAGCCAGCCCGCGGCGATGAGGAGCAAGGTGATGTTGCCAACCTGTTTCAAGGAGTGCGCCTTCTGTGGTGTTCCATTTCGACGGTCATCGGTGTCGCTTTGTGTGTGCATTTAACCACATGATAATGCAGTAAATATGCCAGTGACAGATAAATCGCCTGTCAGTAGGTTATCGGTTGTCATGACCTGTGACTGAAGGCCCGGCGGCAAAAATAGCCTGGCCCGGCGCACAAAATCGCACATTCATTTCCACATGCTTTATAATTTGCCGCTTGCTGTCGCGGGGCTTCCCCGCGTAGACCTACACGCTAATACCGGCCTGCCCCCCTCGGGGTGTGCCGTTCTGGAGCCCGTAATAATGGAAAAGAAACTCAATCGCACTAGCGCCCGCATCACCCAGCCCAAGTCACAGGGCGCCTCCCAGGCCATGCTCTATGGCACCGGTCTCAGTGAAGCCGATATGGACAAGGCCGAGGTGGGGATCTCCAGCGTCTGGTGGGAGGGCAATACCTGCAACATGCATCTCAATGACCTGGCCGCCGAGGTCAAAAAGGGCGTGGTCGAGGCCGGCCTGGTGGGCATGCGCTTTAATACCATTGGCGTGTCCGACGGTATCTCCATGGGCACCGACGGCATGAGTTACTCGCTGCAGTCGCGCGATATTATTGCCGACTCGGTCGAGACCGTCATGAACGGCCAGTGGTATGACGCCAATATTTCCATTCCCGGTTGCGACAAGAATATGCCCGGTGTCCTCATCGCCATGGCGCGTTTTAATCGTCCGTCACTCATGGTCTATGGCGGCACCATCAAGCCCGGTCACTTCAAGGACCAGACCCTCGATATCGTCTCCGCCTTCCAGAGCTACGGTGCCTTTCTCGCTGGCAGTATCACTGAAACGGAACGCCAGGAAATCGTCAAACACGCCTGTCCCGGCGCCGGCGCCTGTGGCGGTATGTATACCGCCAATACCATGGCCTCGGCCATCGAGGCCATGGGCATGTCACTGCCCTATAGCTCATCGGTGCCTGCGGTAGACCCGGGCAAGTGGGAGGAGTGCCGCCGTGCCGGTCATGCCATTCGTCATCTGCTGGAAAACGACATCAAGCCCCGCGACATCATGACCCGTGCCGCGTTTGAAAATGCCCTGGTAATCGTCATGGCCCTGGGCGGGTCCACCAACGCGGTATTGCACCTCATCGCCATGGCGCGCGCCTGTGATATCGACCTCGGTCTCGACGACTTCCAGAGTGTCAGTGATCGAATTCCGTTTATTGCCGACCTGAAGCCCAGCGGCCGTTATGTCATGGAAGACCTGCACAATGTTGGCGGCACCCCGGCGGTGATGAAATACCTGCTGGACAAGGGCCTCATTGATGGAACCTGTATGACCGTCACCGGCAAGACCCTTGCGGAAAATCTCAAGGACCTGCCGGGCCTCACTGCCGGTCAGGATGTGATCCTGCCGCTGGAAAAACCCATCAAGCCTAGCGGCCACATCCGTATCCTCAAAGGCAGCCTGGCCCCCGGCGGCTCCGTCGCCAAGATTACCGGTAAGGAAGGCCTGCACTTCAGTGGTCCCGCCCGGGTCTATGACTGTGAAGAAGACATGCTCAAGGGGCTGGAGGAGCACGAGATCCAGAAGGGCGATGTCGTGGTGATTCGTTACGAAGGCCCCAAGGGTGGGCCGGGCATGCCCGAGATGCTGACCCCGACATCGGCCATTATGGGCGCGGGGCTGGGCAGTGATGTTGCCCTGATTACCGATGGGCGTTTTTCCGGAGGTTCGCACGGCTTCATTATTGGTCACGTGGTGCCCGAGGCGCAGGAAGGTGGCCCCATCGGTCTGATCAAAAACGGTGATGTCATTACGATTGATGCGGACAAGAATATTCTCGATGTCGATGTCAGCGCCGCGGAAATGCAACAGCGACGTGACGCCTGGGTGATGCCGGCATATAAAGCCACGCGCGGCACCCTGTACAAATATATCAAGAACGTCAAGGATGCCTCGACCGGTTGTGTAACCGACGAGTAACGGCCCACGCGGCGCAGCTCAAAAAAACCGACACACCGCTGTCGGTTTTTTTTGCCATACCCTAAGAGAAACTCTGCAACAGTCCCTCCCTGGACTTTTCAGAGTCGGAAAGCGCGGCTCGTGTCCGCGCTTCAATCACTTGCGTGAGTGGCGCGGCGGGGCGTCCTGCCCCGCACGGAATCTCTGCATACTTATGCAGAGATTCCTAAGAAACCATTATGACCAGGGCCGGTACATTGTTTATCCGACCAGCAGAATAAGGTACTTTATTTAGGGGAAAGAAAAAGTATGTGTAATGACTGCCTTTAACGGCACGGATTTGTTAGTATTTTAACAACGTCTTTCACGACAGGGGCCGCACATGCACGTCATTCACGAACCCACCATCGGTGCCTGGTATGTCAACGCCACGGGCAAGTTAATGAAAGTCAGGATGATGCTCTATGAACAGGGCACAGCGACCGGCGTTTTGATTGAGTATCTTGATGGTGGCCGCCAG
>JAWOIE010000146.1:0-4003 GCA_046484825.1 Gammaproteobacteria bacterium
TCATGGCTCTGCTTGCTGGTCCCAAAACACTCTGCCCCTGGTCTATTTGTCGCGAAACTCGGAGACGCGAATGCGGCCGTTGATCACTTTTGCTTCGCGCTGCATGATTTTTTCCATTTTGTCCCAGAAGGCCTGGCGCAGATCAAACTCTGCGGCAATGCCCGTGCCGATTAACAATATAAACAGGTCGGCCACTTCCTCGGCCAGGGTCTGCGTATCACGACCCTTGGTTACCGCCTCGGCGATCTCCCCCAGTTCCTCGGTCATGAGGGCGATGCGGTAGGTAAGCTCTTCGCCGCCGCTATGCTTAAAGTCGTGCTTGTCATGAAAGGCCTGCACGGCGGCGAGCATCTCGGTGTAGGAATCGGGATTCATGTTCACCCCTGCAGGACGGCGATATCGGCAACCTGCAGGAACAGGCCCTGCAGACGTTGCAGGAGGGCGAGGCGGTTGTGTTGTAGCGCGGCATCATCGGCCATGACCATGACCTGATCAAAAAACGCGTCCACCGTGTCGCGTAGAGTGGCCAGCGCCGTCAGCGCTGCCTGATAATCGCCCTGCGCAATCGCCGCCTGTACCGTGGTGTCCAGGTTGGTAAGTGCGGCATACAGGGCCTTTTCCGCTTCATCCTGCAGCAGGGTTTCGTCAATGTCTGCGGCGGGTGGTGAGTCGAGTTTCTTGAGTATATTGCCGATGCGCTTGTTGGCCGCGGCCAGACTCGCAGCCGCGGGCAGTTCACGAAAGGCGCTGACGGCATGAATGCGCCGATCAATATCCAGGGGTCGGTGTGGCTGCAGCGACAACACCGCCTCAATGACATCGTGGGCAATGCCCTGGTCTTTGTAATAGGCCTTGAGCCGATCGAGCATAAAGGCAAACACGGCTGCGATGGCCTTTTCCGCCTTGAGCGTCTTGTCATACTGCGCGGCGGCCTCGCTGATCAGGGTATGCAGGTCCAGGTCGAGTTGCTGTTCGATAATAATACGCAGCACCCCGAGCGCGGCGCGGCGCAACGCGAACGGGTCCTTGTCACCACTGGGTATCTGGCCGATGGCAAAAATACCGCACAGGGTATCCAGGCGATCGGCAATGGCCAGTGCCTGGCTGGTGCAGGTCTGCGGCAGGGCATCACCGGCGAAACGGGGCTTGTAATAATCGTCCAGGGCGCTGGCGACCTCGGCAGGTTCGCCATCGTGTGTGGCGTAGTAGCGCCCCATCACACCTTGCAGCTCGGTGAACTCAAAGACCATGTCGGTGGTGAGATCGCACTTGCACAGCTCGGCGGCGCGCAGGGCCAGCAGTTTATCACCGCCCAGGAGCGTGGCGATGTGTTCGGCGAGGCGGCCGAGGCGACGGGTCTTGTCGAGCAGGCTGCCCAGTTGCTGTTGAAAAATAATACTGTCGAGTCGGGCGACGCGCCGTGACAGCGGCAGCTTGCGATCCTGGTTCCAGAAAAATTCGGCATCGGAAAAGCGCGGTCGAATGACGCGCTCATTACCTTCACGCACCTTGCTGATGTCCGTGCTATCGATATTACTGATGGTAATAAAATGCGGCAGCAGTCGACCCCGGGCGTCCACCAGATGAAAGTACTTCTGGTTGGCGCTCATGGTCGAGATCAGCGCCTCCTGGGGAACCTCGAGAAAGCGCTTTTCGAAGTGGCCGACCACGGCAACCGGCCATTCCACCATAGCGGTGACTTCATCGAGCAGCTCATCCGTAATCACCGCCGTGGCCTGCAGGCCCATGGCGGCTTCTTCAATCTGCGCGCGCACCGCCTGACGGCGGCGTTCGAAATTGACAATGACCTTGCCCTCGGTCTCAAGCAGCATTTCATAGTCCGCGGGCTTGGCGACGGTGAGCGCCTGCGGGTGATGAAAGCGGTGGCCGTAGGTCTGCCGGCCGGTACGCACACTGAGGATCTCGGCATCGATGACTTCATCGCCGAACAACAAAATGGCCCAGTGCACCGGGCGAACGAATTGCGCCTCCAGCGCCCCCCAGCGCATGCGTTTGGGGATGGGCAGACTGTCGAGCGCCGTCTGCACAATGGCAGGCAGCAGGGCAGCCGTGGCCTGGCCTTTTTCCTCGGCCTGAAATACCAGCCAGGCACCCTTGTCGGTTTGCACCTCATCCAGGTCGCTGACCTCAACCCCGCAGGAGCGGGCAAAACCCTGCGCCGCCTTGGTGGGTTTGCCGTCGCCATCAAAGGCTGCCTGGACAGCGGGGCCGCGGCGCTCCACGCGTTTGTCCGCCTGCTGTAACTGCAGGCCGCTGATCAGCAGGGCCAGGTGACGTGGCGAGGCAAAGGCCTGGCTACCCTGGAGTTGCAGGCCGGCGGTGTCGAGGCCGTCGAGCACACCCTGGGCAAAGGCGCGGCTGAGTTTTAACAAGGCCCTGGGGGGCAATTCCTCGGTGCCGATTTCGATAAGCAGGTCACGCTGAGTCATAGGGCGCCTCCCTTGACGGTGTGACACATGGGAAAGCCAAGCTGCTCACGGCTGGCATAATAGGCCTCGGCCACGGCACGGGACAGTTGCCGCACGCGCAGGATATAGCGCTGGCGCTCGGTGACCGAAATGGCGTGGCGGGCATCGAGTAGATTAAAGGTGTGCGAGGCCCTGAGCATTTGCTCATAGGCCGGCAGCGGCAAGGAGACCTCGATGAGTTTCTGACTTTCGCGCTCGCAGTGGTCGAACAGCTTGAACAGTGCATCGACATTGGCGTGTTCAAAGTTATAGGTGGACTGTTCCACCTCATTTTGATGAAACACGTCGCCATAGGTGACCTTGCCCAGCGGGCCATCGGCCCACACCAGGTCAAAGACGCTGGCCACGCCCTGTAGGTACATGGCAATCCGCTCCAGACCGTAAGTAATCTCGCCGGTAACGGGTCTACAGTCGAGGCCGCCGACCTGCTGAAAATAGGTAAACTGGGTCACTTCCATGCCGTTGAGCCAGATCTCCCAGCCGAGGCCCCAGGCGCCGAGGGTCGGCGACTCCCAGTTGTCCTCGACAAAGCGAATGTCATGCACCAGTGGGTCGAGGCCGAGCATGCGCAGTGAGTCCAGATAGAGTTCCTGAATATTGAGCGGCGAGGGTTTGATCACCACCTGAAACTGGTAATAGTGCTGCAGGCGATTGGGGTTTTCGCCGTAGCGGCCATCGGTGGGGCGGCGCGAGGGCTGCACATAAGCGGCGCTCCAGGGCTCGGGGCCGATGGCGCGCAAAAAGGTGGCCGGATGAAAGGTACCGGCGCCCATTTCCATATCGTAGGGCTGGGTAATGACACAGCCCTGATCGGCCCAGTAGTGTTGCAGGGACAGGATCAGGTCCTGGAAGGTCGACGGTGGCGTTTTGATGGTCGCGCTCAAGGATTTTTCCTAAAATATTCAATAAGATAAAAATGAGGTCCATTATACCGGCAGAGTCCACGGCGAAACAGACACAACAGTGCGGCTATTATATAGAAGTCATGGTCTGAAATATGCATTGATCCAGTGGAAGACCTTCAAGCCCGACGCTAAACGCGTCGATACAGAGGAAGGGACAGGCACAAAACCCGGAGGTGAGCATGAGTTCAGCAATTCAACCGGAATCGAGCACCGCCCAGTGGCACCGCCTGGTGCAGGACGCCGAGGCGGAGATGGGCATTCATCTGGACGAAGACCTGGAGAGTTATCTGGTATTTTTGCTAATGCGTTTCACCTCGCGGCCCGAGATCGCCGGCAGCATCCTGGCGCTGGAATTCCTCGAGGGCCAGCACCGCGGTGGACAGTTGCAGCAGGAACAAATGCGCGATGTTGGGGATAAATGTCTTCTTTACGCCGGCTTTTACCCTAAACGTGCGGAAAAGCGCCTGGTGAAGATTAGTTACTATGTGAGCCTGGGCCGCAGCGCCTATGCTCACATAGTAACTAATCTTCACCAGGCGCTTTTCCGTACGTTTAGGGTAAAAGCCGGCGTAAAGAAGACATTTATCCCCAACATCGCGCATTTGTTCC
>JAWOIE010000258.1:0-7847 GCA_046484825.1 Gammaproteobacteria bacterium
GGCGTAGGTACGTCCCTGAACCTGATTAAAAAAACGTTGTTCCGATGCGCCAAGAAACTCGAGCTCGTTCGCCTTTGACAGGCCATCCGGCAAAAACTTCATGCTGACATCGAACTGGCGACCCCGGATGACATCCTGCTCGATCTGCCACTGCACGCGCTTCGAGGCCGCAATACATTTGGCGTAGCGCGCGGTGTTTGCTGTTGTGTTGTGTGTTTCCATGTTAAGACTCCCTTTGTCTAAGTATACAGACCATTCTGTCTACTTTTGCACTTTAAAAAAAGGACAGACTGGTCTGTCCTAACCTTGGGCAAAAAAAATGCCCGCTTATTCGCCAATCAAACGCCGGGCTGAGATCAGCGCGTGTTCGACCGGCCAATTCGAATGGTAGATTCCCGCCAGGCCAACCGCACCGGCAAAAATAACCATATATTCCTTGGTCAGCTCCTGGGCATCCAGGTGACCGTATTTCTGCGCGTCCGAGGCCAGTAGTTCCTCCGCCAACGTCAGTACCATGTCTCGTGTGGCGTCATAAAGCATCATACCCTCTTTTCTTAAGGGGTTTTTCGGATCGGGGATCTCCGACACCATGTTGATAAACGGACAACCGCGGAAGTCCGTTTCTATCAGCCACGCCCGAAGCGAGTCGATCACCGCCAGAAACCGCCCGACTGGCTCACTTTGGGAAGACACGCAGCGTGTTAAATAGGCAATTTCATTTTCCCGCATGCTCTGGATATAGGCATGCCCAAGGTCATCCTTGGACGGAAAATGCTTGTAAAAGGTTGCCTTGGCCACCCCCGACTTCTCAATCACCTCATTGACGCCGGTCGCCCGATAGCCCTGTCGGTAAAATAGGTCCGCTGCCACTTGCATAATCCGCTCCCGGGCTGAGCCCAACGGTCTGTTTGTCTCCTGCTTCATGACAACAAGATTAGACCATACAGACAAGTCTGTCTAGTACAATTTTCAGTTTTTTTTGGGTGCGGGGCCATGCGCTTTCAGCCCATGTCACGGCTGAGGAATTCGCTGAGCCACTGGTCTGCCCACCAGTTGGCATTGGCCTCGGTATTTTTGTGTTTTATTTGCCGGGAATGACTCAGAAAGTGGAAACACTCATGGGCCAGGGTGTGTATGGCGCATGCCTCCAGGTCATCAAAGCGGAACAGCCGGGCGCCAGAGTACCAGCCCTGCTTATAGTTGCTGGAGGGGATCCGGCCCCAGTGCTGAAACTCATAAGGCGGTGCCGCCTCAACATTGACACTGGCGCGCAGGCGATAGCCGGACTTAAATGTGCGGGCACCCGGCGCTGTGCGCACCGGGTAGACACAGCAACCGTGGAGAATGGCCTTTTTCTTCAACGGTAACAGCTTGATCCATTCAAGCTGTGAGGTATCAAAATCGGCCAGCCTGGCGCAGATGAAATTAACCACCAGCGGCATACTGACCCTGTCAATGACCGTAATCTCCAGACTCTTCTCCGGCATGCAGGGATTATATGCTGACGCTTTTTAACATGACTAGAGCCGCTTGCCCGCCAGGGTGGGTTCCTTGTCACTGCGGGTCTCCAGCTTCAGGTAACTGACCAGGCGCACACTGCCCGCCTCATGCAGGGCGTGATGGATCTTTGCCACGACCGCCAGGATCTCGGCCAACTCGCCTTCGATATTCGTACCCGAGGCATGGGGTTCCAGGATGAAATCGTGCTCCTGTAATATTTCGAGGACAAGGCCAATCTCCCGGCGAACGGAAACGCCCTGACCAATCGGGACAACCTGTAATTCAGCTGTGGCCTTCATCTGGAAATCTCAAATCAGTGACGGATAGTGAAGCGGAGTATAGCCAAGGACATGGGGGCTGGGAAAAGTCTCATTGGCCTTTTTCTGGCCGTTGTACAAGATGCAGCGGAGTGGCAAGACAGGGCTTGTCGCCAACGCTGCACTCGTCGCAGGGGTCGCCTAGCGACGCCCTCCTCTGAAGCCTTTCTTTTCTTCCTCAAATTTCACCTTGAGGAGATTGCCCTCGAACGGTTTACCGTCCAGACCGGCAATCGCGGCACGGGCCTCGTGGCCTTCCATTTCCAGAAAGCCAAAGCCTTTACAATTGCCGGAAAACAGGTCTTTTACCAGCTTGATGGAACGCACCTTACCAAACGGTGCAAACAGGGCCAGCAGGGACTCTTCAGTGGTGCTGGGTGGCAGACTGCCAACAAATACTTTCTTCACGTTGAAGCTCCCGTTCTTGCGATTAAAAAAATAAACCCCGCGTTAAGTCGCGGGGTTTACTGGTGACAGAAAACGCCGCGGTGCTCAGGCCTTGACGTTGACGGCCTGCGGGCCCTTGGGGCCGTTTTCAACATCAAAGCTTACCTGCTGGCCTTCCGCCAGGGTGCGAAAACCTTCGCTGGCGATGGCGGAAAAGTGTACGAAGACATCCTTGCTGCCGTCGTCGGGGGTGACAAAGCCAAAGCCCTTGG
Source organism: Gammaproteobacteria bacterium (assembly GCA_046484825.1). Classification (GTDB taxonomy): domain Bacteria; phylum Pseudomonadota; class Gammaproteobacteria; order UBA6429; family Thiohalophilaceae; genus CAJYAN01. The sequence goes on from JAWOIE010000258.1 coordinate 2,477, forward strand.
ATTCGTTAAACCATTTAACGGTTCCTGTTGCCATGATCATTTCCTCATTGGTGATTAAATTTAAAAAAGGTGTTACACGTCTGACGAGGAAATTAACAGGAGAAAACTTCTGACAAAAACCAGGATAGAATGTAGCCTGGGCAGTGTAACCGGTTTTTCACCAAAAACACCACTTTCGCCACCTGATCTTGGGCGCAAATCGCCAATTGCAAGGCCCGTCCTCCGACGGTTTATACAGGTAGCGACCAAATAGTAATAATAATAGTGGTACAGCCCCCTTTTCTTCTGAAAATGAGGTATACTGCCACCTCAATACCTTGGTGCACTTCGGTCTGCACCACATTCCATCGAGGAATCCCTCAAGATCACCCTCGAAGCACATTAGTACGTTTCCGCCTAGACCGTCCCAAACGCAAGTATTGGGTAGGCCGATTCCTGGAGAACATCATCACATGTCATTTGAATCCCTCGGCCTGAGAGCCGAATTAGTCCGTGCTGTATCTGAAAAAGGCTATAACACCCCTACCCCGATACAATTACAAGCCATCCCGCTCATTCTGGAAGGCCGCGATATTATGGGCGGCGCGCAGACCGGGACGGGCAAGACAGCCGGCTTTACCCTGCCACTGTTACAAAGGCTCATCTCATCGACCACAGCAGAAGCCGGGCGTCGCCCGATCCGCGCCCTGGTCCTGACCCCCACCCGTGAACTGGCGGCACAGGTACACGAAAGCGTGCAGACCTATGGTCGACACTTGCCGTTAAAGTCCACGGTCATTTTTGGCGGGGTCAGCATCAACCCGCAAAAACAAAAACTCATCAAGGGCGTTGATATTCTGGTCGCCACCCCCGGTCGGCTCCTGGATCACGTCAGCCAGCGTTCCGTTGACCTTTCCCGAGTGGAAATTCTGGTACTCGACGAGGCCGACCGCATGCTCGACATGGGATTTATTCGTGACATCCGCAAGGTCCTGGCCCTGTTACCCAAACAGAAGCAGACCCTGCTGTTCTCGGCAACCTTTTCTGACGAGATCAAAAAACTGGCTAATGAACTGCTCAATACCCCCTCACTGGTGGAGGTGGCGCGCCACAATACCGCCGCAGAGAGCGTTACCCAGGTAGTGTATCCCGTCGACAAGAAGCGCAAGCGGGAGTTACTGTCACAACTGATTGGCACGAATGACTGGCGGCAGGTACTGGTCTTTACCCGTACCAAGCACGGCGCCAACCGCCTGGCGGAACAGCTGAATACCGATGGCATTACCGCCGCGGCGATTCACGGCAACAAGAGTCAGGGCGCACGCACCAAGGCACTGGCGGATTTCAAGTCGGGCAAGGTTCGCGTCCTGGTGGCCACCGACATCGCCGCCCGTGGTCTGGATATCGACCAGCTGCCACATGTCGTCAACTATGAGCTGCCCAATGTCGCTGAGGATTATGTCCACCGCATAGGCCGCACCGGTCGCGCCGGTCGCGAAGGCGAGGCCATGTCGCTGGTCTGTGTCGATGAGCTAAAACTCCTCAACGATATTGAGCGCCTGATCAAACGGGAAATCCCCCGCATCATCATCGACGGGTATAAACCCGACCCATCGATCAAGGCTGAACCCATTCAAAACGGCCGTGGCAGCCAGCAACGTCCGTCGACGCGCAAGCCGTCTGGCAAGGCACCCGGTGCCGGGCGCAATAAATCGCGTCCCGCATTTAATAGCGGACGTCCCGGCGGTCAGGGACGCTCCGGCAATCGGTCACGCCAGGGCGCGCAAAACGCAGGTTAATCACGTAAGGGAGGAGCAGCATGCAGAACGAACCGATCCAGCAGGAAGAAGCAGTCAAAAAGCCGAAATTCAATGTGATCTCGGTTGAAAAGGCCTCTCCGCCAGAAGGTATGCCGGGCGACAACTGGCACCGTTATATCATCGGTCAGGGCGGCTCAAAAATTGAGGGTATCAAACCCGGTACGCTCAAGGCCGTGACCCTGCACGCGGAAACGATTGCCGAAGACCTGAACTCTCGCGCCGGCAGAGGTGGCTCTACTTACGCACCGCGTAAAAAGGCCTGAGCAAGCGCGATAAATGATAAGCATCGCCGCGTGGAATATATAGGTTCCGCCCGGCGATGCCCTATCACATCCCGATCGCCTTCTGCGCCTCGGTTGCCGCCGGACGCTGACGACACCTGGACGCTTTACCAGCGCCTCACCGCAACGTATTCTCGGCCCATGTCTCTATTCATCAGCACAATAACCGCACGTCAACGAACCCGGCAGCACAACCTGGCCTGGCCCATGGTCCCCCATACGGAGCACGGCAGCGGCGGGAACCCGTGGTAAACAGGATTGCACTCTTTGCCGATGTGCAAAACCTCTACTACACCACACGGCAGGCCTATGCACGCCAGTTTAATTACCGCAAATTATGGCAACAGGTTGGCGCCGCAGGAAACATCGTGCTGGCCAATGCCTATGCCATTGATCGCGCCGATGAACAACAGCGCAAGTTTCAGGCCGCACTCAGACATGTAGGTTTTCAGGTACGGCTCAAGCCGTATATTCAGCGCAGTGATGGCTCAAGCAAGGGTGACTGGGATGTAGGTATCACCATTGACGTCATGCAGGCGGCAGCGGAGGTGGATACCGTGGTACTCCTCTCCGGTGATGGTGACTTTTCCCTGCTGCTCGACAGGATCCATCAGGACTACGCGGTGCGCACCGAAGTCTATGGCGTTCCGGCACTCACCGCCAACGCACTAATCCGCTCCGCCCAGGTCTTTCACCCGATCGAAGATGCCTTATTGCTCTAAACCACTGTTGCACATGTTCTCAGCGGTAAGGCCCTTTGGCCCTGGAGCGCACGGTATGCTCCAGCGTCGATTGGGGCTCTGGGCTAAAGGTTCCTCTTTCGGTATACACCCAAAGAGGTGGCCTGCCCGGGGGCACAGGATAAAGCCGGACAGTCTCACTCACGCAGACAACCACATCGACCCTCTATGTCCTCGACGGCACGTAAAAATAAAAACGGCTGCCCGCGGTGGCGCGACCCTTAACATGAATAATCGATCGAAAAATTTATCTACCCCGGGATATGGCGCCGGTACTACCTGCCGGTGATGCGTTCTGCTGTGCGCCGCCTGTGCCACCCTGTCTTAGGAGGCTGGCGTCGTACTACTGTTCGCATGGCCAAACCAGCCAGACCTGCCTCCCAGTGACGCTATCAAGACAGGGTTTATCGGCCAATCCAGACAAAGCCGCCAATTCTATACAAAGCCTCAGGGACATGTTTTAATTTATCACGCGCTTCATTGGGTATGTGGTGGCTTCCTGACGACACTAGCACTACTACCGCAGCATTGACTGAATACGGGGTTTCACCATGTCCAGACAGCCGGCCTTATTATGGTTTTTCCGTTGTACCCTGCTTCTCTGCGGCCTGCCGTTTAACGCGTCAGCCGCCGCAAACAGCCAGCGGGAGGTCAATATTACGGCCACACTACCGGCGATTGAGGTCATGCATCAAGGCAAGCCCGTGCGCATTGAGCGCACACAGGAGCAGGGGGCGTTAATCGATCCGGAGTTTGCCCTGACCTCACGCCCCTGCCCGCCCTATTGTATTCAACCCATGCAGCTCGCCCCCGGGGTTGAGACCCTGGGTGAGCTGGAACTGCTGCACTATCTGCAAAAGACCCGCGACGATAGCTCGGTGATGGTGATTGACTCACGCGAACCTGTGTGGTTAAACAAGGGCATGATCCCCGGGGCAAAGAACATCCCCTGGACCCGGCTGTTTAATAAGACCGCCACGGAGACGGAGATTGCCGAGGTTCTGCAATTTGAATTCAATGCCCTGCGCACCGGCTCACTCTGGAATTTTGAAAGTGTGAAGACCCTGGTGTTTTACTGCAACGGACCCTGGTGTGGGCAGTCCCCCACCAACATTCGCGCCCTGCTGGCTCTGGGTTATCCCGCCCATAAATTAAAATGGTATCGAGGCGGCATGCAAGGCTGGAAACAGCTGGGTTTGACCACCGTCACACCCTGAGACGCAGCCCCAGCAAAATCAGCCTGGCGCCCGTTCGCTGCCTGTGTCAGCCGGGCACACGGGCAAACCAGATCACATAACGCGCGCCCTTGTTGCCATGCGCACGCACCCGTACCTCCTCCACCGTAAAGCCCGCCTTGTACAGGCGTTGGCTAAAGGCCGGATCCGAACCCGCCGACCACACCGCCAGGATACCCCGTAGGCGCAGCGCCACATAGGCGGCGCTCAGACCTTCGGCGCTATAGAGCCAGTCATTGGCCCGGGACGTCAAACCCTCGGGGCCATTATCCACATCAAGCAAAATGGCATCATAGCTCTGCGCTGCGCCTTTGATCAGGCGCGCCACGTCCGTTTCCTGCACCGTCACGCGCGGGTCCTGCAAGGGCGCACCGGCACAGGCCGCCAGGGGTCCGCGATTCCAGCGCACCACCGCCGGTAATAACTCCGCCACTTCGATGTGCGCCGGTGCAGGCGCATGTTGCAGTGCGGCCGCCAGGGTATAGCCCATGCCCAGCCCGCCGATGAGCAGCCGAGGTTCAGGGATGTCCTGCAAACGCGCACAGGTCATGGCCGCCAGAGCTTGCTCCGAGTCATGATCGCGGCTATTCATGAGCTCGCCACGCCCAGAGATCTTGATGGAGTACTCCTCGCCGCGCTGGTAGAGGCGCAACTCCCCGGCCTGGCCGGGGATCGGGGCGCTGTCGAGCAGGATCCAGGGCCTCACGTGTCGGCCTTCAGGCTCTGTAGATACCAGGCCTCAACCTTGTCTCGTGCCCAGGGGGTTTTGCGCAAAAACGCCAGACTGGATTTGATGCTCGGCTCATGGGTAAAACAGCGAATGGCAATCTTCTGCCCCATGGCCTCCCAGCCGTAGCGGTCAACGAGGTGACGCAACATCATCTCCAGCGTCACACCATGCAGCGGGTTGTTTTTTTGGGTACCGGTCATTGCCGTGCGCTCACGCCTTGAGTGGATGGGGGTTATTTTTTCTCATCCAGCATGGACTTGAGATCGGCAAACGGATTAAAGGTGGCACTAGCCCGTTTGTTGCCGCCAACACTATTACTGTTTCCCTGCTGCGCCTCCAGCTGACGCTGGTGTTCATTATCGTGACAGTACAGACACAACAGCTCCCAGTTACTGCCATCGGCCGGATTGTTGTCGTGATTGTGGTCCCGATGATGCACGGTCAGTTCGTGCAGATTCTTCCGCTCAAACTCACGACTGCAACGGCCGCAGATATGGGGATACATCTTTAGCGCCTGTTCGCGATAACCCTGATCGCGCAACTCGCCGACGGCGGTCAACGAGCGGTCGTCGTTCGAGTTGCGGTC
>JAWOIE010000259.1:0-3642 GCA_046484825.1 Gammaproteobacteria bacterium
CGCTGATAGGTGACCGTCATGCCGTCCTCGTTGAGGGCGGGGAAGGGCTCCTGCATGTGATCGCCGGGGCGGATAATGTCACTCACCGCACTATGCATCTCGGTCTCGACACCGAAGCAGTCAAACACCTGTTCCAGATAGGCGCTCAGGCTGTCCTGATTGACCTCGTCTTCGGCCGCGGCCTGGGCGCAGAGTTGTTGCGCCTGTTGCGGCCGGCAGGAATTGTATTCCAGCAGCTGGTCGCGGCCCTGCTGCAATGCCTCGTTCATTTGCTGGTGGAGCTGTTGCGTGGTGCCGAGCAGGGCGGGCAGGTCCTCCAGACCGCTATCGAGCTGATGCAGGGCCTCGAGCAGGCTGGTCTCGACCTGCAAAAAGACACTGTGGCCGGCGGGGCAGGTGTGGGTAAAGGCGTCCAGGCCCTCGTGATACCAGTGCGCCATAATGGCCTGCGCCGATTGTTCCAGGTAGGGCACATGGATCTGAATGGTCTCGGCCTGACCGATACGATCCAGACGGCCAATGCGCTGCTCCAGCAGGTCCGGGTTGAGGGGCAGGTCAAACAGCACCAGGTGGTGGGCAAACTGAAAATTGCGGCCCTCGCTGCCAATCTCGGAACAAATCAGTACCTGGCTGCCGAATTCCGGATCGGCAAAAAAGGCGGCGGCGCGATCGCGCTCGACAATACTCAGGCCCTCGTGAAAGACCGCGGCATGTATGCCGGTGCGGGTGCGCAGCACCTGCTCGATGTCCAGGGCGGTGTCGGCGCTGGCGGCAATCACCAGCACCTTTTGCGGCTTGAGCGCCTTGAGTTGTGTCGCCAGCCAGTCGATGCGCGGGTCGATGCGGGTCCAGTGGCTGAGGGGTTGCGCCGTGGCCTGATATAACAGTTCCGGACAGAGCAATAACTGGGGCTCGGCGCTGGCGCTCTGCTGAAATTGGCTCAGACATTCGCGATAGGCCTCGGGCAGGGGCAGGGCATAGGTGTGCACCTCCCGCCCGGGGAAGCCCTTGACGGTATGGCGTGTGTTGCGAAACAGGACGCGGCCGGTGCCGTGGCGGTCCAGCAGGTGCTGGATCAATTCCTGGCGGGCCTCGGCGTTGTGCGGGTCGGCCTGCAGGGCGTCGAGCCAGGCCTGGTTGTCACCCTCCGCCAGGGTGGTCTGCAGGGTGTGCAGGGCCGCGTCGGTGAGTGGTTGCTCACTCAGGAGCGACTCCACGGCGCTGGCGATGGGGGCGTAGCCCGCCTCTTCGGCAAGAAACGTCTCGAAGTCCGGAAAGCGGTCCGGGTCGAGCAGGCGCAGGCGGGCAAAGTGACTCTCCTTGCCGAGTTGCTCCGGCGTCGCCGTCAGCAATAGCACCCCACGGGTCTGCTGCGCGAGCTGTTCAATGCAGCGGTATTCCTGGCTCACTGAGGTCACCGACCATTGCAGGTGGTGGGCCTCGTCGACCACCAGCAGGTCCCAGTCGCCGTCCAGGGCCTGTTGCAGGCGGCGGGGCTGCTCGCGGAGAAATTCAATACTGCACAGCACCAGCTGTTCGCTGTGAAAGGGATTGTCCTGGGTGTCTTCCTCGATGCCGAGACAGCGCGGCTCATCGAAAATGCTGAAGTAGAGATTAAAGCGGCGCAGCATTTCCACCAGCCACTGATGCAGCAGCGACTCGGGCACCACAATGAGTACCCGCCGCGCGCGTTCGGTCTGCAGCTGCTGATGCAGGATCAGGCCGGCCTCGATGGTCTTGCCCAGACCCACCTCATCGGCCAGCAGCACCCGCGGTGCGTAGCGGCTGGCCACTTCATGGGCGATATACATCTGGTGCGGGATGAGGCTGGTGCGCCCGCCGGTCAGACCGCGCAGGGGCGAATGGTTGAGGCGGTCGCGGTGTTGCAGGCTCTGGTAGCGCAGTTCAAACCAGCGCGCCGAATCGATCTGGCCGGTAAACAGCCGATCGGTGGGGCGACTGAGCTGGATAAAATTGTCCAGCTCGCCCTCCGGCAGGCGGGCGGCCTCGCCATGGTCGCGGCGGCCGACATAGGTGAGCAGGCCCTGGTGTTCCTCGACCTGTTCGATGCTCAGCGTCCAGCCCTCGTGGGCGCGGATGCTGTCGCCCACGGCAAAACGCACTCGCGTCAGCGGCGCGGTCTGGCGGGCATAGATACGGGTCTCGCCGGTGGCGAGAAACACAATGGTGACGCTGCGTTCATCCACCGTCAGCACGGTGCCGAGGCCCATGGGGAGTTCGGCGTCACTAATCCAGCGCTGTCCGGGAATAAATTCGTGCACGTGTCATCTCGGGGTTTGATTAAGGGGGCGCAATGTTAGTGGATCTGGTAAAAAAAATCGCGGTGGATATTTCCGGGCGATACCTGTATAGACGCTATACTGACGATCCGGAAAAAAATGAGTCCAGCGCATGTTTGAACTGCACCCACAACTCCAGCAGGACACCGAAGTCCTCGGCCACTTTTCCCTGTGTCAGTTGCTGTTGATGCAGGACGCCCAGTACCCGTGGTTTATCCTGGTGCCGATGCGGGACGCGATCCAGGAGGTCTATCAACTCAGCGACGACGACCAGCAACAACTGTGGCGCGAGTCGGCACACCTGGCCGAGGGACTGATGCAGGCCTTCGCCGCCGACAAAATGAATATCGCCGCCCTGGGCAATGTGGTGCCGCAACTGCACATCCACCACATCGTGCGCTATCGTACAGACGCCAGCTGGCCCGCGCCGGTGTGGGGCAAGTTGCCGGCCATACCCTACAGCGCGACCGAGCACGCGGCACTGCTGCAAAAACTCCGCGCGCTGCCGGTGTTGCAACACGGTTTTCACTGGCAGGCTTAAGCATGTTCGATGTGCTATTACAGATGGCGGGCTTAATCCTCTGCGGCGTCGCCTGGCGTCTCTGGCGTCCGGGTGGACTGGAGCCCGTCGCCACCCGCAAGGTCCTGACCTCACTGGTCTACTATTTATTACTTCCCGCCCTGGTCATTTCCGTGCTGTGGACCACCGAGCTCGGTACCGCCTCGTTGATCATTGCCGGCGCCGCCGCCTTTGGTGTGGTGGTGGGTCTGTTGCTCAGCTTCGCCTCCTGTCGCTGGTGTAAAAACACCTCCGCCGAGACCGGCGCCATTATTCTCGCCGTGGCCTTTCCCAACGCGACCTACATGGGGCTGCCGGTGCTGGAGGCCACCTTCGGTCCCTGGGCCAGAAGTGTCGCCATTCAATACGACCTGTTCGCCTGTACCCCGTTGTTGTTTACCGTAGGGGTGTTGCTGGCCATGCGCTTTGGCTCCGGCAGTGAGACAAAGGAAAAACTCTTCCACGGCCTGTTGCGTATCCCGCCGCTGTGGGCCGCGCTGTTCGCCATCCTGTTGAATGTGCTGAATGTGCCGCAGATCGACAGCATTACCGGCCTGCTCACCCTGCTGGAACGCGGCGTGGTGCCGCTGATGCTGTTCTCCCTTGGCCTGAGTCTGGAGTGGGGCCGCGACCGCTGGCGTCTGTTACCCAGCCTGGTCCCGGTGGTGGCCTTCCGCCTGTTGCTCATCCCCGCCCTGGTGCTGGTGCTGTTAAATACCCTGAGTGTCACGGGCGATATGCGCACCGCCATTGTCATGGAGGCCGCCATGCCCAGCATGGTCA
>JAWOIE010000274.1:0-5349 GCA_046484825.1 Gammaproteobacteria bacterium
CATCAACACCTGTGGTCGACGGCCAACCTCACTTCACGCCTGAGCGGATTTTTTGCCAGCAAACTGATGAAGAGTCGTACCGTTGCCCTCGAGCCGCATGAGCGGCCACGGGTCTTCCAGCATCAGGACTTTAAAGGTCAGGTCTATCAACTGGATGAGCCGGTCCTGGATACCGCCAGTCTGGTACAGGCCCTGGCGGTGCCACAGCAGGACGCGATTTTTTCCTGCGACGCGCACTCCCTGCAGTTACGCGATAACGGCAGTGGTGTGGACATTGCCTGGCAGCATCGGGCACAGACCTACCGGCTGACCGCGCGCAAAATCATCATGTGTGCGGGTGCCGGTAACGCCGCGTTAGTACAGCAACTGGGGCTGTCGCAACCGCAAATGCAACTACGGCCGCTGCATATGGTCATGCTGCGGGGTATGGCGGAACCACTCTATGCGCACTGTCTGGGCGCCAGCACCGTCCCCCGCCTGACGATTACCGCACATCCGGATGGCGACGCTGGCTGGGTCTGGTATCTGGGCGGGCAACTGGCGGAAGAGGGTGTGGCGCGTAGCGCCGCCGAACAAATTCGTGCCGCGCAGGCGGAACTGGCCGACCTGTTGCCGTGGCTGGAACTGTCAGCGGCACAGTGGGCGACCCTGCGCATCGACCGCGCCGAGCCCCGGCAACAGGGCGAGCAACGACCGGACACGGCCTTTGTGCAGCAGCAGGGCAATGCCATTATCACCTGGCCCACCAAACTGGCCCTGTCCCCGCTGCTGGCGGCGGAGGTGGAGCAGCTTATTGAACATGTGGGCCTGGCACCGGCAACCACGGCGCCCCTGGCCTTGAGTGAATTCCCCGCGTACGCACGCTTACCCTGGCAGGAGGTGCAGGCATGGAGCTAAGACTCCTGGGTTCCACCGGCATTCAGGTCAGCCCCCTGGGGCTGGGCACGGTCAAGATCGGTCGCGACCAGCAGGTCAAGTATCCCACCGGTTTTACCATCCCGGACGATGCGGCGGTCAGGGCGCTGCTGGGCCTGGCCTGGGAGCTGGGGATCAATTTTATCGATACCGCGCCCGCCTATGGCACTAGTGAGCAACGTCTTGGACAGTTGTTGCCGAAGGGCCAGGACTGGGTGATTGTCAGCAAGGTCGGCGAGATTTTTGAACAGGGGGAATCGCGTTTTGATTTTAGCGCCGCCCACACTCGTATGAGTGTGGAACGCAGCCTGCAACGCCTGGGGCGTGAGGTCATTGATATTATCCTGGTGCACTCCGATGGCAACGACAGGCACATCATCGAACAGGAAACCGTACTGGAGGAACTGGCGCGGCTCAAGCAGGCGGGTTTGATCCGGGCCTATGGCATGTCGACCAAGACCGTCGAAGGCGGCCTGTGGACGGTGGAACATACCGATGTCGTAATGGCGACCTGTAATCTGAGTGACGACCATGACCTGCCGGTGATCGCCCGTGCCCAGGCGCTGAACAAGGGGGTCATTATCAAGAAGGGTCTGCAAAGTGGTCATGCCCATAGCACGGCGGGTGGCGGCGGTGTGGAACGCGCCTTTGAGTATGTCTTCAGCCACGCCGGTGTCAGCAGCATGATTGTGGGCACCATTAACCCCGCCCATCTGCAAGGCAATGTCGCCATGGTCGAAAAAATTCTGCGGAACCTATAGCCCCGTGGCAGGCGATGCGCAACACATCCTCGTTGTCGGTCCCGCCTGGGTCGGTGACATGGTCATGACGCAAAGTCTGTTGCTTACCCTCAAACAGCAATACCCGCAGGCCGTCATCGATGTGCTGGCGCCCGAGTGGTCGTTGCCTATTTTGCAGCGCATGCCGCAGGTGCGCCGGGGCATCTGTCTGCCGTTGCGCCACAAACAGCTGGGCCTGTGGACACGCTGGCGGATTGGCCGACAGCTATGTCGGGCGAATTATGCCCAGGCCATTATTCTACCGCGCTCATTCAAGGCGGCACTGCTGCCGTTTTTTGCCCGGATCCCCATCCGCACGGGGTACCGCGGCGAGTCGCGCTACGGCGTGATTAACGATATGCGTGCCCTGGATAAAACCACCCTGACACAAACAGTACAGCGCTATGTGGCGCTGGCGCTGGCAAAGACCGCCCCCCTGCCGCCCGCCATACCCTTCCCGCGACTTACGGTCGATAGACAAAACCAGCAACGCCTGCTGCGGGCGCTGCAGTTGACCACGGACAAACCCATCATCGGCCTGGTGCCGGGTGCCGAGTATGGTCCGGCCAAACAGTGGCCGATGGAACATTATCGTGACCTGGCGGTGCAGCTCACGGCACAGGGTTATCGGGTCTGGGTGTTCGGTTCGGCAAAGGAGCAGGAACTGGGTCGGGCGATTGCCGTCAATGGCGATATCGTCAATCTCAGTGGCAGGACACAACTGGTCGATGTCATCGACCTGCTGGCCTGTTGCCAGTCCGTGGTAAGTAATGACTCGGGGCTGATGCACATCGCCGCAGCGGTTGATACCCGGGTCGTGGTAATTTATGGTTCATCGACGCCGGACTACACTCCGCCACTGACCCGGAAGGCAAACATTATTTATCATCGACTGGCGTGCAGCCCCTGTTTTTCCCGTCAGTGCCGCTATGGGCACTACGATTGTCTAACCTCGATAACGTGCAGTGAAGTCATGGAACATTTATGTTAGCAAAGCTCGGCGCCTGGACCTATAAACCGCTTTTGGCCTATCCCGATAAAACAGAACAGCTGGTATATGTGCTGGTGTTTCTGTTCCCCATTGCCGGTATGAGCGTCAAACACTGGATCAGCACGCTGTTTAATGCACTGGTGCTGCTCAGCCTGTTCTCCCTGCACAAGTCGCGCACGCCCCTGCTCAAGGAGGAAAAGGTCTTTTTGTGGATCTGTGCGGCCTACTTCGCCATGTTTGTGATTGCCGCCCTCGGAAATGGCTGGGGTGAGCTACAGACCCGCTACCTCGGGACCGAGACCCGTTTTCTGTGGTTTATTCCCCTCTACCTCTTGATCCGGCGCTACCCCGATTGCACCGCGTGGTTGTTAAAGGGCTCCGTGCTCGGGGGGTTTGTCCTGCTGGCGCAGGCCTACCATGATGTGTTTATTGCCGGCGGGTCTACCGCAACAGGTCTCTATAGTAAGAATATTATAGGACCGTTCGCCGTCCTGACCGCGTTCTGGTGTCTGCACTATCTCTGGCAACAGCGGCGGGTGCTGCACTGGGCCGTCGTGGTCCTGATCCTGATGTCGGTGGTGGCCGCGTTGCTGACTGCCGGCCTGTCGGGGTCGCGGGGTGCCTATGTGGGCTTTGTGGTCACCGGGATTTTTTGCATTATGTTTTTCTCCCGCCCGCGCTGGATGTTCGCCAGCCTGGCGGTGATGGGGCTGACCGGCTTTTTGTTCTATCAGAATATGCCCATCGTGCAGAATGGCGTGGATAAGGCAGTGACAGAAGTGCAGGAGTACTTTGCGGCGGCCGACCCAGTGAGCGCCCCGAGTTCGGCGACCTCCACGGGGGTCAGGCTGGAGATGTTGCGCACCGGTCTGTTGTTCGTAAAAGATCACCCCCTGATCGGTATTGGCCCCGGCAATTATCGCCAACAGGCAAAGGTGTATGTTGCCGAGGGCAAGGCCAGCCCCGCCATTGCCGATTTTCACCATCCGCACAATACCTTTATTGAGGTTGCCAGCGCCAAGGGCCTGCTGGGTCTGCTGACTGTGCTCCTGCTGTTCTATTATCCGGTCTATGTCTATATTCGGGGTTACCGGCGTTGCCGCGCGACAGCGGTCATTGGCCTGATTCATGTGGTGGCGCTCTCGACATTTTCCCTCACCGACCATTCGGTGGTGCTGATGAATAATTACACTTCCATCTTGCTGCTGGGCACGGCGATATTTTTCTCGGCGCATATGCGTGCCTGTCGACTGAGAACGGAACATGGCTAGTCTGTCCGTTGTCCTGATTGTCAAGAACGAGGCGGCCATTATCGAGGCGGCGTTGTCCGGTCTCGACTGGGCCGACGAGATCGTCGTCATCGACAGTGGCAGCACCGATGACACACAGGCGATCGCGCGAAAATATACCCAACAGGTTTATGAGTATCGTGACTGGCTCGGTTATGGTGTGCAGCGTCAGCGGGCGCAGTCACATGCGACTGGCGACTGGGTGCTGATGCTCGATGCCGATGAGCGGGTCTCGTCGCCGTTGCAGCAGGAGATCACCCGGGTGGTGCAGTTGAATCAGCAGGACCGGGCCTATGCCGTACCGATTTTGCCCTGGTGCTTCGGTCGCTTTATTCGTCACGGGGGCTGGTATCCGGCGCACAAGGTGCGACTGTATCCACGGCACCAGGCGCACTATGGCGATGACCGGGTGCATGAGAAGCTGATCTTTGCCGAGGGTATGCGCATCGAAAGGCTGCGCGGGGATTTGTTGCACTTCACCTATCGTGACCTGGAGCACTATCTGGTCAAGTCGGCGCGCTATGCTGCGGAGTGGGCGCAACAGCGACAGGAGCGTGGCAGAACGGCCTCAATCCCGCAGGGGGTGTTGCATGGCATGAGTTGTTTCCTAAAGATGTATGTCTTGCGAGGCGGTTTTCTCGATGGCCGGCAGGGGTTTTTACTCGCGGTGCTCTCCGCGCACTCCACCTTTGTGAAGTACGCCGATCTGTGGGTGCGTCAGCAGCCGGATTATTCGGCCAAATAATATTTTTCTCGAATGGCCGCGGCACAGGCGTCCAGGTCAATCCGGGTCATGTCTTCCGCCCCGGCGTCTGCCGGTGGCGAAAACGCCAGACGATGTGCGTCGCTATTGAGGGTCTGCCAGCGCAGGGCCGTGGCCGAACGGCGGCGGGTATAGAAGGCCGCTGTCGGGGTGTCCAGGGCGCCGGCAATATGCAGGGTGCCGGTGGAACCGCTAATGAACAGGTCGGCAAACTGCAGGTATTTGGCAAAGTTTAACAGCCCCTGCTCGGAGACATAGAGCGTATGCGGAATGTGTCCCAGCAGTTCGGCAACCTGCTGGGCCGTCTCGCGTTCGCCGGGGCCGGCGGTAATCACAAAATGGGTTCGGCCGGCGACATGCAGCTTTTGGGCGAGTTCGGCATATTGCGTCGGGCTCAGGTTGTTAGCCGAGCCGCCACTGCCGGGATGTATCAGGATAAGCCGTTGTCCCGCTGGTATCTGATGGCTTGCCTCAAAGCGCTGACGCAATTGCCGGATCTCCGTGGCGTTAAACTGCTGCGACCTTAAGAAGTGGAATTCACTGCCTGCCGCCATGTATCAGGTAAGATCAATCCCTGCAAATTTCCTAATTGATGCTGAAGGCGTAATTATA
>JAWOIE010000287.1:0-3379 GCA_046484825.1 Gammaproteobacteria bacterium
TTTCGATGTCGTTGATCTTGATATAGGCCAGGCCGCACGCCCCGTAGATGCCGACAAAATCGGTGTAATCGTCGATCTCCTTGCGGGTCAGCTCGCCACCGTTGGGCACCCGCAGGGCGGCCACCCGGCCAGGGATCCGGCGGGCCGGGTGGCCGCCCTGCGGGTGCCCAACGGTGGCGAGCTGACCCGCAAGGAGATCGACGATTACACCGATTTTGTCGGCATCTACGGCGCGCGCGGCCTGGCCTATATCAAGATCAACGATATCGAAAAAGGCCGCGAGGGGCTGCAATCGCCGATTCTCAAATTCCTGCCGGATGACGCTGTCGAGGCCATTTTGCAGCGCACGGGTGCCGGGAACGGCGATCTGATCTTCTTCGGCGCCGACAAGGCCACGGTGGTCAATGAGGCGCTCGGCGCGCTGCGGGTCAAGCTCGGCCACGAAAAAGGCTATCTGGAGCACGGCTGGCAGCCGCTGTGGGTGGTCGATTTTCCGATGTTCGAGTGGGACGAGGGGACCCAGCGCTGGTACTCCCTGCACCACCCCTTCACCTCGCCGAACGAGGCTGATCTCGACAAGCTCGAATCGGACCCGGGCAACTGCGGCTCACGGGCCTTCGATATGGTGCTCAACGGCACCGAAATCGGCGGCGGCTCCATGCGTATCTATCGTGAAGAAATCCAGCGCAAGGTATTCAAGGCCCTGGGTATCAACGAGACCGAGGCGCAGGAGAAATTCGGCTTTTTGCTGGATGCGCTGCATTACGGCTGCCCGCCCCACGGTGGCATGGCCTTCGGCCTGGACCGGCTGGTGATGCTGATGGTCGGTGCCCAGTCGATCCGCGACGTGATGGCCTTCCCCAAGACCCAGAGCGCCAGCTGCCTGCTGACCCAGGCGCCGTCAGCGGTCAGCGAGGCCCAGTTACGCGAATTGCACATCAAACTGCGCAACCCGCCCGGCAAGGACAAGCCAGCCGGTTAATTCCTGACCATCACCGGCGCAGGACTTCTCAAGTTGGCAAATTCCACCTTTATTAATGGGTGCGCTCATGTCATTCTCTTTTCTGCCGATAAGCTGTAGACGCGAAACCCGGCGGCCAGAGCGTCGTTCGGCGGGCATAAACAGATAACTAGAAGCCCGAGATACGGAGCGAGAGTGAAGCAAACATCCTACTGGAAAACAGACTGGTTTCTCGGTTTGATCGTGACCGGATTTTTCCTGCTGGCCAGCCTGGCGGATGTCACGCGCCCGTTGGAAAATGTCGGCTATGACCTGGGTGCCCGGTTTGCCGCCACTCAGCCCGTAAATCGTGATGTGGTCGTCATCGCCATTGACGAGGACGCCATTGAACAGCGCGGGGCCTGGCCCTGGCCCCGGGATTTGCTGGCCCGTGCGACCCGTCAATTGTCTGCCATGGAGCCCGCCGTCATCGGTTTTGCTCTGCCCTTTGAAAGTGAACAAAGGGCGATTGGTCTGGAGTCGCTACAGACGCTGAAAGCGGAGCTGGAAAAACAGGGTGGCAGCCAGCGCTTGCTCGAACTGGCCAACCAGACCGAAGAGCGCATGCAGACTGATCGGGATTTCGCCAATACCCTGCGTTATGCCGGTCGGGTCGTTCTGGGCATTCCCTATGCGCACAATGGCGAGACGCGGAAAAACCGCGAGCTGGCCGACTACCTGCACAAATACCCGCTGGGTGACGTGAGCGGCATACCGGATAAGGAACTCTGGTATCAGCGATTTTTGCCTGAACCGGTTCCGGTAATTGATCGTATCTATCCACCTATTGAAACCCTTGCCGAATATGCCGGTGGCGCCGGGGTGATCAATCTGGGCAACGGCAGACAGAAGGCGTTGCGGGCCGAGCCGATGGTATTCCAATATGGAAAACACTACCTGCCTTCATTCACGCTGATGATGGCGGCACGCACCCGGGATCTGAATGCGTCGCAAATCAGTGTGCATCTGGGTCATGGGATCGAACTGGCTGATCAGCGAATCAACACCGATAACGATTTGCATATTTATCCGCGTTTTTATCGTGGTAAAGAAGGGAAGCCGGCGTTCAATGTAATCTCTGTTCTCGACCTGCTGGAAGATCAAGTCGATAGCGAGCTCGTGCGTAATAAAACCGTTCTGATCGGTTTAACCGCCGCGCAATATACCCAGTTCCTGCAGACCCCTGTCGGCGAGATGATGCCGCCGGTATTGGCATCGGCTCACAGCATCTCCAGTCTGTTAAGTGATGATCTGTTCGAGGTGCCACACTGGGCCAATTGGGCGCAGTGGTTGCTGGTCATCCTGATGGGCCTGTATCTGATGTTTGTTCTGCCACGGTTTCGCATGAGCACCGGGCTGGCGCTGACCGCGCTGCTGTTAATCGGTCTGCTCAATGCCCATTTCATCGCCATGCTGGCCAAATCAAGCTGGTTACCCTTAATGACCCCGCTGGCAGTACTGCTGGTTGGACATCTGGTTCTTGCTGCGAAGCATTTTCTGCAAGGCCAGATTCGCCACGTGCATCTTGAGTTGTCCGAGGCCAATCAGGCACTGGGGCAGCAATATCATACCCAGGGGCAACTGGATCAGGCGTTTGAAAAATATCGCCACTGTGTCGTTGATGCCTCCTTGCTCAATCAGTTGTATAACCTGGGTCTGGATTATGAGCGCAAACGGCAATATAACAAGGCAGTCGCCGTCTTCAAGTATATTGAATCCCATGACGCCAACTTCAGTGATGTTCAGGAAAGGCTGCAACGTAACCGCGAAGTATCCGAGCAGTTTGTTGTGGGCAATAACAAGAGTAACGCGCCTGCTGACGGCACACTGATTATCAGCAATCCCGGCGTGCAAAAACCGATGATTGGCCGCTATATGATTGACCGTGAACTGGGGCGAGGCGCCATGGGCATGGTTTATCTGGGTCATGACCCCAAGATTGGCCGCAGTGTTGCGATCAAGACCATGAGCCTGTCCCAGGAGTTCGAAGGCGACAAGCTGGCGGATGTCAAGGAACGGTTCTTCCGCGAGGCAGAGACTGCCGGACGTCTGCACCATCCCAACATCGTTACGATTTATGATGTTGGCGAGGACCAGGAGCTGTCCTATATCGCCATGGACTATCTCAAGGGCGAGAACCTGCTGGCGTATGCCAAGTCCGACAATCTCCTGCCTGCGCAGGAAACGTTCGATGTCATTGTGCAGATAGCTGAAGCGCTGGATTACGCACATAATGAGAAAGTCGTGCATCGTGATATCAAGCCGGCCAATATGATTTACGACCGGGATGGCGGTGTCGTCAAGGTGACTGACTTTGGTGTGGCCTGCCTGACCAGATCGGCGTCGAGGACCTGCCCGAGTGGCTGCAGCGAGACGCCC
>JAWOIE010000095.1:0-4160 GCA_046484825.1 Gammaproteobacteria bacterium
TACTCAGGGTCAGTGTTTGTTCATTCAACAGAATATAGTGGGCGGCGGCCTCCAGGCGCGGGCCGTCACGGTCCTGGCCCAGCGTGTCCTTCAGACCGATATGGAACTGATTCCAGACCGCGATGGTTTTGTCCAGCTGGCTACGTGAGGGTGCATCCCAGGTACACTTGATGGTCTCGTCGGGATCCGTAAGCGTGGGCACCTTCGGCCTTGTCGCAGTATCGGGGAGCAGGGTGTGTATGCTGGCCAAATCGGCAGTGATCGATCTTGCCTGCAGCGACTGGATAATGGTGTCAAAGGCCGTGACCTGCATTTGCAGATCCTTGCTAAAGAGGCCAAGGTCACGATAGTAGCTGACGTAATCCCGGGGTGCCTGTTCGATATAGTGACTGCTCTGAGTGAGCAGGTTGCGGGTGATCACCCGTAACTGACCGGTGAGGTTGAGAATGAGGTAGTCATGCTGGCGTAAATTAATGAGATACAGCGAGCTGAAGACAATGCCGAGCAGGGCCGCCAGTTGAATGAGCAGCACCGCCAGCAGTTGAAACTTGATTGATTTAAACCCCATACCTGTCCTGATGCTGATTCGCTCAGCACTATATCGGCCTACCCGGTGAATGCGTTAGCAGCGCCGGGATTCTGAGCCAGGGCTGGCTGCCGGGATTGTCGGGTGGGGGGGCGGCTGACGCCCCTAAAAGCACGATTTCGGCAGGCTTAGCCCCCCCTGTGTATAAGCACTTGCTTATGCTATACTTCCGGCCCTTATTTCAGCTCAGCAGGGCGTTCCGTGTCCTGTTCCTGATGACAGTCAGGCGTATGACGCCTTTACACTTTTTTGATGGATACCTTGTCCGTCACCCGACCCATTGTGTGTGAAGAATGAATATAAAATCACTATTCCCGTTTCTGAAGTGGTTCAAATATGTCAATAAAGACAGTCTGAGGGCGGACGCCATTGCGGGCTTTACCGGCGCGGTCATCGTTCTGCCGCAGGGGGTAGCCTTTGCCACCATCGCCGGGTTGCCACCGGAGTATGGCCTGTACACGGCCATGGTAACGCCCATTGTCGCGGCCCTGTTTGGTTCGTCCCTGCACTTAATTTCCGGCCCGACCACGGCCATTTCCATTGTGGTATTTTCCGCCGCCAGCAAGTACGCGGAGGCCGGCTCGGATCAGTTTATTTCCCTGGTGCTGACCATGACCTTCCTCGCCGGGGTCTATCAGTTTGCCTTTGGCCTGGCGCGCCTGGGCAAGCTGGTCAATTTCGTCTCCCATACCGTGGTCATCGGTTTTACCGCCGGGGCGGCGATCCTGATTGCCACCAGCCAGATGAAGACGGTGCTGGGGGTCTCGGTGCCGGCCGGTGAGTCCTTTTTACACACCTGGGGGGTGCTCTGGCAGAACATCGGCCTGACCAATACCCACGTGGTGGCGGTGGCACTGCTCACCCTGGTGAGTGCGCTGCTGGTAAAACGCCTGGCACCGAGAATCCCCAGCCTGCTGGTGGGTCTGGTGGTGGGCAGCCTGACGGCCTATGGGTTGGGGAGTGCCGAACACGGTATTGCCCTGGTGGGCAAGATCCCCGGCCACCTGCCACCGGTCTCCAGCCCGGACTTTTCCTTTGCCACGATTCGGCTACTGGCGCCGGAGGCCTTTGCCATCGCCCTGCTGGGCCTGATCGAGGCCGTTTCCATCAGTCGCTCGGTGGCCACCAAATCCAATCAGCGTATCGACGCCAGTCAGGAGTTTGTTGGCCAGGGCCTGTCGAATATTGTCGGCAGCTTTTTCTCCAGTTACGCGGGTTCCGGCTCCTTCACCCGCTCCGGGATCAACTATGCCTCGGGGGCGCGGACACCGATGTCGGCCATTTTTGCCGCCGTGTTTTTGTTGCTGATCATTTTAATGATCGCGCCACTGACGGCCTATCTCCCCGTGGCCGCCATGGGTGGGGTCATTCTGATCGTGGCCTACAACCTGATTGATTTTCATCATATCAAACAGATCATTAAATACAGTCGCTCCGAAACGGCCATCCTGATCACCACCTTTCTTGCCACGCTATTCCTGCACCTGGAGTTTGCCATCTATCTGGGGGTCTTGCTGTCACTGGTGATTTTTCTGGCGCGCACCTCGACCCCGGATATTGTTACCCTGGCCGTGGATGAACCGGATGAGGGTGGTAAACGCAAACTGATCAACATAAGCAAAAAGCCGCTCAAGCAGTGCCCACAGTTGAAGATTATCCGCATCGACATGGCCATTTACTTTGGCTCGCTTAACCATATCCAGAATCGCCTGCACGGTATCGCCGAGAACGAACGCATTTACCACATACTCATTATCGGTTCCGGGATTAACTTTATTGATCTCAGTGGCGCGGAAATGCTGGTCAATGAAGCGAAAAGACTGGAAAAGCTCGGTGGGGGCTTATACTTTGCCGACATCAAGGCCAGCGTCTACGAATTTATCAGCCGCAGTTGCCTGGTAGCCAAGATTGGCAACAGCCATTTCTTTGATAAAAAGACCCAGGCCATTCGCCACATCACCCGCAAGCTGGATAAAGACATCTGTAAAACCTGTAACGCCCTGGTGTTTGAAGAATGTAAAATGTAGCTATGCGCCTGGTCGATACACACTGTCATCTGGACGTGTCGGACTTTGATTCCGATCGTGAAGAAGTACTACGCCGCTGCCATGCTGGCGGTATCGAAAAGATTGTGGTGCCAGCGATTGAACAGGCGGGCTGGCAGAACCTGCTAAGGCTTTGTCGGCAATATCCGGGCCTGTATCCTGCCCTGGGGATGCACCCGGTCTTTATCCATCGACACCAGCCAGCACACCTTGCGCTGCTGGAAAAATACATCGCCGAATCCTCCCCGGTGGCGGTGGGCGAGATCGGCCTGGACTTCTACCTCAAGAATCTTGATCGAGAACGTCAGCTGGCGTTTTTTGAGGCCCAGTTGGAAATCGCCAAAGCCTCCGACCTGCCAGTACTGCTGCACGTACGCAAGGCGCATGAGCAGGTCTTAAACCTGCTCAAAAAAATCAGGGTGAAGGGGGGTATCAGTCACGCCTTCAATGGCAGCGCGCAACAGGCACAACAGTATATCGATATGGGTTTCAAGCTCGGCTTTGGCGGCACCATGACCTATGAGGGCTCGAAAAAGATCCGACAGCTGGCCACCCATCTGCCACTGGAGGCCATCGTGCTGGAGACCGATGCGCCGGATATGGTGGTGGCACAGCACCGCGGTGAACGCAACAGCCCGGAATATCTCCTCCATAGTCTGGCGGCCCTGGCGGCATTGCGCGGGCTGTCACTGGAAACGGTCGCCGCCCAGACCCGCCAGAATGCCCATGACGTGCTGGACCTGGATGCAGCATAATCGCCCCTCATGACAGACACCGATCCCCGCTTTGAAGGTATCCGCCGCCTCTATGGTGACAAGGCGGCCACCCTGATACATTCCCTGCATATCGGCGTCATCGGCGTGGGTGGCGTGGGCTCATGGGTGGTCGAGGCCCTGGCCCGAAGCGGGGTCGGTGAACTGACTCTGGTGGACTATGATACGATTTCCCTATCCAATACCAATCGCCAGATCCATACCCTGACATCGACCGTGGAACAAAAAAAGATCCAGGTCATGGCGCAACGCTGTCTTGAGATCAATCCCAACATCAGGATCAACCTCATTGATGACTTCATTACCCTGGACAATATGTTCGACATACTCGGTCGTGGTTATCACTATGTGGTCGATGCCATTGACAGCATCAAGTTCAAGGCCGGCATCATCAATCACTGCAAGCGCAACAAGATACCACTGATCACCACCGGCGGAGCAGGGGGCTTGACCGACCCGACCATGATTGAAATCGTCGACCTGAGTAAAACCTATAACGACGCCCTCGCCGCCAAAGTACGCTCCCGCCTGCGCGAAGAGTACGGCTTTACCCGCAACAGCAAGAAAAGTTTTGGCGTCGAGTGCGTCTTCTCCCGCCAGCAACCGGTCTATCCCAAGGAGGATGGTACAGTGAGCCATGAAAAACCCGGCATCCACGGCGTCTCCCTGGATTGCCGCTTCGGCTACGGCACCGCCTCGCACGTCACCGCGACGTTTGGTTTCATGGCCGCCTCGCGGGTAATTGCCAAATCCATC
>JAWOIE010000223.1:0-6142 GCA_046484825.1 Gammaproteobacteria bacterium
ATTCTCGGGTTCGAATCCTGCCAATCTATAAACAAAAAAACCGCCCACAAGGGACGGTTTTTTGTTCATGGCGGAGAGCGAGGGATTACCTGGACTATCGTCCAGGCCCTTCGGGCTGCCTGCGCTGTCGCTTCGGCATTCACGGGTGCTAAGCACCCGTGTCGAACCACTTATATATATTCTCGGGTTCGAATCCTGCCAATCTATAAACAAAAAAACCGCCCACAAGGGACGGTTTTTTGTTCATGGCGGAGAGCGAGGGATTCGAACCCTCGATGGGCGTTAACCCATACACCCTTAGCAGGGGTGCGCCTTCAGCCACTCGGCCAGCTCTCCAGGGGGAGATAGCATGCCGCCATCCCCAGCGGGGTGAAGGATACTAGGGCCTTGGCCCAAGGTAAAGAGGAGGGGGTTATCCTGGAAACAATTCTCTAAACGGACTAGCCCTGCTGGGCCTCATTCTGTTCATTTTTGATGCGTTCGAAAATCTCTTCTCGATGGACCGCTACTTCTTTTGGTGCATTCACACCAATGCGCACCTGATTCCCTTTCACACCGAGGACCGTGACGGAAACTTCATCACCTATCATGAGGGTTTCACCAACACGTCGGGTTAAAATAAGCATATGAATTAATCTCCTAAAATCTCGTAAAACACCAGGTGTCGGGCATCCAGGCGCACCTTGCGCAATCCACTCTGGGTATCGACCGGCAAGGCGGCTAACTTTAATTAAAAATACCCGAGTTTCGGCTATTCATTGCGTCGGCGCCTGTTCCAGCTCAAAGGCGCTATGCAGTGCGCGCACGCCTAATTCCAGATACTTTTCATCAACCACTACCGAGATTTTAATCTCGGAGGTGGAAATCATGCGGATATTTATCCCTTCTTTTGATAAGGCTTCAAACATCTTGCTGGCCACGCCGGCATGGGAACGCATGCCCACACCCACCAGGGAAATTTTCACAATAGCATCATCGCCTTTGACCTCGCGTGCCCCCAAATCCTGGGCAACCTGCTCCAGGATCTTGATGGTCTTTTTGAAGTCATTGCGGTGTACGGTAAAGGTAAAGTCCGTGGTACCGTCGGCACCGATATTCTGGATAATCATATCCACTTCGATGTTGGCTTCGCTCACCGGCCCCAGAATATGATAGGCCACGCCCGGTTGATCAGGGACGCCGTGAATGGTCAGTTTAGCTTCATCACGGTTGAAGGCGATACCAGAAATAACCGGTTGTTCCATTGTTTGTTCCTCGTAACTGATCAATGTGCCCGGCCCTTCTGCAAAGGATGAGAGCACCCGCAGGGGGACATTATACTTGCCGGCAAATTCGACCGAGCGTATTTGCAGGACCTTCGAGCCCAGACTGGCCATTTCCAGCATTTCCTCAAAGGTAATCCGTTCCAGGCGCCGTGCGTTTGGTACCACACGGGGGTCGGTGGTGTAGACACCATCGACATCGGTATAGATCTGACATTCATCCGCCTTGAGGGCCGCCGCCAGCGCCACCGCCGTGGTGTCCGAGCCCCCGCGGCCCAGGGTGGTAATATTGCCCTGCTCGTCAACGCCCTGAAAACCCGCGACCACGACGACGTGCCCCGCATTCAGGTCGGCCCGCACCTTGGCCTCGTCGATGTCGATGATACGCGCTTTGGTGTGTACGTTGTCGGTACGGATATGGACCTGCGCCCCGGTGTAGGAGCGCGCCGGGTAACCCCGTTTGTTCAGGGCCATGCTAAGCAGGGCAATAGTCACCTGCTCGCCGGTCGAGACCAGCACATCCATTTCGCGTGGCTCCGGGTGTTCGCTAATCTGGTTGGCCAGTGCGATCAAACGGTTGGTCTCGCCACTCATGGCGGAGACCACGACTACCACATCGTGCCCCGCATCGCGGGCGGTAATCACCTTTTGGGCAACGTTTTCAATACGTTCAACGTCACCCACCGAGGTGCCACCATATTTTTGGACAATCAGAGCCATGAATTCCTGCCGCGAATCAAAAGGCGGTGATTAAACACTACTTCTGCCCGCTTGAAAAGGGGAAGAGCCTGGAATGGCCGCTATAAACGCGCATGGACCCAATCCCTGACCGAGGCCAGCGCCGCCGCCAGCGCCGCCGGCTCGTTGCCCCCGGCCTGGGCCATGTCGGCACGACCACCGCCCTTGCCGCCCACCTGCTGGGCCACCATGTTGACCAGCTCACCGGCCTTGACCTTGTCGGTCCGATCCGCGGTGACGCCGGCCACCAGGCTAACCTTGTCCCCCTTGACCGTTGCCAGGACAATGGCGGCGGTACCCAGCTTGTTCTTGAGCTGATCCAGGGTGTCGCGCAAGGACTTCGGGTCCGCCCCTTCCAGGTGGGCCGCCAGCACCTTGGTGCCATTGAGGTCCAGGGCCTGCCCCGCCAGGTCACTGCCCTGCGAGGAGGCGAGCTTGCCCTTAAGCTGTTCCAGTTCCTTTTCCAGCTGACGCTGCCGCTCCAGCAATTGGCCGACCTTATCGACCACCTGCTCCTGGGACGATTTCAGCAGGGTCGCCAGGCGCTGCAGGTCCGCCTCAACGGCCTCCATCCAGGCGACGGCGTTCTGGCCGGTAACGGCCTCGATACGGCGCACGCCCGAGGCGATGCCCGTCTCCGCCGTAATCTTGAAGGCACCGATATCACCGGTACGCGCCACGTGGGTGCCGCCACACAACTCGACGGAAAAATCGCCCATGCGCAGGACCCGCACCTTGTCACTGTACTTTTCACCAAACAGTGCCATGGCGCCACTATCGACCGCCGCCTGATAGTCCATCAGCGTGGTTTCAACCACGTGATTGGCGCGGATCTGTTCGTTGACCAGGGACTCGATACGGTTGAGTTGCTCCCGACTGATGGGCTCAAAGTGGGCAAAATCAAAGCGCAGGCGCTCTGGCGCCACCAGTGACCCCTTCTGGCTGACATGCTCACCCAGCACCTGACGCAGAGCGGCATGCAGCAAATGGGTGGCGGAATGGTTAAAGGCCGTGGCCTGGCGACTGGCCGGGTTGACCTCGGCAGTGACCGTATCGCCAACCTTCAGGGCGCCTTTGTTTAATCGCCCCAGATGCAGAAAAATGCCCCCTGGCTGCTTTTGCGTATCCGCTACGGTAAAGCTGACATCGTTGGCGGCCAGCAGCCCCAGGTCACCGGCCTGGCCACCGGATTCCGCGTAGAACGGGGTCCTGTCCAGCACCACTACGCCCTGCTCGCCCGCCTGTAACTGCTGCGTCGGCTGGCCGTCTTTTAACAGGGCCAGGATGCTGGCCTTGTCGCTCAAATGTTCATAGCCGGTAAATACCGTTTCGCGATCCAGCGCAATGGCCTGCTGATAGTCATTGGCAAAACCCTTGGCGGCACGGGCACGCTCGCGCTGCTCGGCCATGGCCTGCTCAAAGCCGGCGGTATCGACCTGCAGGTCCCGCTCACGGGCGATGTCGGCCGTCAGGTCAAAGGGAAAGCCATAGGTGTCGTAGAGCTTGAAAATGATCTGGCCGTCGATAACCTTGCCCTTGAGGTCGGCAATGGCCGCCTCCAGAATGCCCATGCCCTGCTCCAGGGTCTCGGCAAAGCGCTCCTCTTCCTGGCGCAGGACCTGTTCGACCATGGCCTGCTGCTTGCGCAGCTCGGGGTAGGCCGCGCCCATTTCCCGGACCAGGGCATCGACCAGTTGATAAAAGAAGGGCTCGTTTTTACCCAGCTTGTGTCCATGGCGCACGGCACGGCGAATAATGCGCCGCAGCACATAACCGCGGCCCTCATTGGAGGGCAGCACGCCGTCGACGATCAAAAAGCTGCACGAGCGGATGTGGTCGGCAATCACGCGCAGGGACTTGTTTTGCAGGTCCGGGGCGCCGGTGATGCGGGCGGCGGCCTTAATGAGATTGACGAACAGGTCGATTTCGTAATTGCTGTGCACGCCCTGCAGGACGGCGGCGAGGCGCTCCAGGCCCATGCCGGTATCCACCGAGGGCTTGGGCAAGGGCGTGAGCGTGCCATCGGCGCCACGGTCATACTGCATAAAGACCAGGTTCCAGATCTCGATATAACGGTCACCGTCCTCTTCGGGGCTGCCGGGCGGGCCGCCGGCAATCTCAGGGCCATGGTCATAGAAGATTTCGGTACAGGGGCCACAGGGACCGGTATCGCCCATGGACCAGAAGTTGTCGCTTTCAAATTTTTTGCCGGGCTTGTCACCGATGCGGGTAAAACGGCTGGCGTCGATACCCATCTCCTGCAACCAGATCTCCGCGGCCTCGGTGTCATCGGCATAGACCGTGACCCACAGGCGCTCGGGCGGTAGCTTTAAGGTCTCGGTCAAAAACGCCCAGGCGAACTGGATGGCCTCGCGCTTGAAGTAATCCCCAAAACTGAAATTGCCCAGCATTTCAAAAAAGGTGTGGTGCCGCGCGGTATAGCCGACATTTTCCAGGTCGTTGTGCTTGCCCCCGGCACGCACGCAGCGCTGTGAACTGGTGGCGCGGACGTAGCTACGCTTTTCGCGACCGAGAAAGGTGTCCTTAAACTGCACCATGCCGGCGTTGGTGAACAGCAGCGTCGGGTCATTGGCCGGCACCAGCGAACTGGAGGCGACAATCTCATGGCCGTGGCGGGCAAAAAAGTCCAGGAAGGCGGAGCGGATATCTGCGCTTTTCATAATAAAATCAATATGTAAAAAATAGGGTGCTGGATTATATATCAAAACCGAAGCTTGATTATATATAGTATGCGGGGTGTGCTGCAGGTGCGGGCACGCAACAGGCTATGCCGCCGGCGGCCGCGCCGGGATTAGCTCGCCGCCCATTCCTCATCGCGCAGGACCGCACGGATCTGCTCATGAGAAAAACCCCGATACTCCAGAAAGCGAGACTGCCGCACCTGTTCCTTAAACTCCTCGGGCAGGGCGCGGCCAAACTTCTTCTCGCGCACCCGCGCCGCGGCCTCGGTCCAGACCGGGTCCTGCGGTTCCAGGTAGCTGGCGATGAGCTCCGGGCTGATCTGGTGCTGCTGGAGTTCGTTGCGGATTTTGACCGGGCCGCTGCCACGCTGCTGCCGGGCGTGAACGAAGCTTTCCGTAAAGCGCGCGTCGCTGAGCAGGTTCTCCTGCGTCAGCGCCGGCAGTAATTGTGCAATCTCCTCCTCGCCTATGCCCTTCTGGCCCAGCTTGCGCGCCAGCTCCACCGTGCTGTGCTCGCGGATCGCCAGTAAACGCATGGCGACCACCCGGGCATCATTGAGGCTTGGCGAGCTCACGCTATCAGGCCTCTTCCACCAGTTCCTCGGTCAGGTCTTCGCTCAAGGTCGCATCGAGGGGGACGACGTTATCGCCGCGCCTGGGCAACAACTCGGCGCGAATGCGGCCTTCGATCTCCTCGGCCATGGTCGGGTTTTCCTTGAGAAAATTCCGCACATTGTCCTTGCCCTGGCCGATACGGTCGCCGTTATAGCTGTACCAGGCGCCGGCCTTGTCGACGATATCCAGCTTCACGCCCATGTCGATAATCTCACCTTCGCGGGAAATACCTTCACCATAGAGAATGTCAAACTCGGCCTGCTTGAAGGGCGGCGCCACCTTGTTTTTAACGATCTTGACGCGGGTCTCGTTACCCACCACCTCGTCGCCCTTTTTGATGGCGCCGATGCGGCGAATATCCAGGCGCACCGAGGAGTAGAACTTGAGGGCGTTACCGCCGGTGGTGGTCTCGGGGCTGCCGAACATGACGCCGATTTTCATGCGGATCTGGTTAATGAAGATCACCAGGGTATTGGAACGCTTGATATTGGCGGTCAGTTTGCGCAGGGCCTGTGACATCAGGCGGGCCTGCAGACCCATGTGGGAATCCCCCATTTCGCCCTCGATTTCCGCCTTGGGCGTCAGGGCCGCCACAGAGTCGACGACAACCACATCCACGGCGCTGGAGCGTACCAGCATATCGGTAATCTCCAGGGCCTGTTCGCCGGTGTCCGGCTGCGAGACCAGCAGGTCATCGACATTGACACCCAGTTTCTCGGCGTACTGCGGGTCCAGGGCGTGTTCGGCGTCGACAAAGGCGCAGGTGCCGCCTGCCTTCTGGGCCTCGGCAATCACCTGCAGGGTCAGGGTCGTCTTACCGGAAGA
>JAWOIE010000242.1:0-6593 GCA_046484825.1 Gammaproteobacteria bacterium
CCTTGACCTCACGGGCATGCTGCTCGCCCTTGGCGTGAGCGCCCCGGCGCTACGACCGCTGTCGCACCGTATGCGTCGTGTCCGACATGCAGTGCTGGCGCTACTGCTGGTCTGGACACTGCTGCCGCTGGGGCTGGCGTTATGGGACGAGGCCGCGCAACGTCGCGCCTTCCCGACGCTCTTCAGCTTCGACTCGGCGCTGGTCCTCTCGCGTCTGGAAGGTGATGCGCCCTTCAGGCGCGTGACGCGCACCGAGTTCAGCAGCCAGGCCCTGCTACAGATCGACTTTCGTCCCGGGCCCTTCTCGACCCTCAAGCTCTGGCACTTTCCCCGCGACTGGCGCGCCTATGAGCGCCTGCACATCAAACTCTATAATCCGTCCACGGAACCGTTAATGCTGCAGGTACGCCTGCACGACCGGGCGCATCAGCTTGATCCCGAGCGCTACCCGGGCCGCTACTGGGAGCGCTTTTCCCTGCAGGCGGGCTGGAATGAGCTGGCGATCCCGCTGGCCAGGGTGGTCGCCGCACCTGCCGCGCGGCAGATGGCGCTGGACGACATGGTCAGCATTATGTTGTATACCGCCAACCTGACCGAGCGCCGCCGGGTCTATCTGGCCGAGCTTCGCCTGGTGGCGGAGTAATGGCGGCGCGCCTGCCCCGGCAAGGCACATACTATATATAGTGGTATCCTGGCGGCCTGCTCGACACCGCGTCCGCGGCTGGCCTTTTTCCAGGCCGCAGGCTTGATCCCGACGGCGCGACACGGAATACTCCAGCACTATCCTCAACCCACCGGGAGCCCTGCATGCCTGCCTCGTTACACTCGCGCTTTTCCCATCCCCACGTGACCTTTTCCCGGCACGACCAGCTGGAAATGATCGATATCCGCAATGCCTTCGGCAGCGCCAGACTGACACCGTATGGTGGGACGGTCCTGAGTTATGTACCACAGGGTGGCATTGATACCCTCTGGGTCAGCGAGACCGCGGTCTATGACGGTAGCAAGCCGGTGCGCGGTGGTGTGCCCGTGTGCTGGCCCTGGTTTGGCGCCTATGACCCGAGCGCCATGGGCGCGCATCCCAGTGACTCGAACAAAAAGGCGCATGGCTTCGCCCGCTACGCAGACTGGGAGGTCGAATCCGTAAGCGATCAGCCGGGGGGTGCCACCCAGGTGGTACTGAGTCTTGCACCCAGTGAGGCGATCGCCGCCGTCTGGCCCTACGACTTTAAACTGCAGCTCGCGGTCACCCTCGGCGAGTCCCTGCAGCTTGAACTCATTGCCGAGAACCGCAGCCGCCAGGACTGGGTAGTCAGTGAGGCCTTACACACCTACTTCCGCGTTGCTGAGGCGGAGGGCCTCACGCTCCGTGGCCTGGAAGGTGTGCGTTACCAGGACAAGCTGCGGGACTCGGCCGTTGCGACTCAGGACGGCGTCCTGCGCATTGCCCCGCCACTCGACTGCGTCTATCTGGATCACCCGGGCACGGTGGTCATCGAGGATGACGGCAACCAGCGTGCCATTGAACTACGCAAACAGAACAGTCACTCGACCATTGTCTGGAACCCGGGTGCGGAGGGTGTCAAAGCCTTTGCCGACATGCCCGACGATCAGTATCACGCCATGCTCTGTGTCGAAGCCGGAAACGCCCTCGACAATGCCTACCGCCTCAAGGCCGGTGAGACGCATCGTCTTGGTATGAGCATTGCCACACGCCCGCTGTGAATGCGGCCTGGTCAGACCGTTCGACACAGACACCTCTTTGTCCAACCGCATGGCGTCCGTGCCTGGCAGAATAATGCAACGCCGGTGTACCGACGGATCTGAGTCATGGACACCAGCCTGAGCCTGACCAGTCTCACGGCGCTCGCCACGGTCATGACCCTGGGCGCCCTGATTCCGGGGCTAAGTACCCTGACCGTCGCGGCCCGTGCGGCCACGTCTGGATTTCGCCATGGCCTGCTCACCACCGCCGGCATCGTGCTGGGCGATCTCATTTTTATTGTCATTGCCATGTTCGGTCTGTCCCTGCTGGCGGATACCCTGGGAGACCATTTTGTCCTGATTCACTATCTGGGGGGTGTCTATCTCATGGGGCTGGGTCTGCTGCTGTGGCGTAGCAGACCCGCCGCCGCACCGGTCGCACAGAACCCCTCGTTATCACTGGCCGCGAGTTTTATGAGCGGCCTGCTGCTCACCCTCGCCGATCAGAAGGCCATTTTGTTTTATCTGGGTTTTTTTCCGGCGCTTATCGATCTGCCCAGGCTCACCCGTCTGGATGCCGGCCTAATCCTGCTCATCGCTGTGTTCGCCGTCGGGCTGCCTAAACTTTTCTATGCCGCCCTGGCGGTAAAGGCGGGGCGTGTTGTTATGCGCGGCACACTGGCCCGCGCCCTCAACCTCGCCATGGGCAGTGTCCTGATCGGCGTGGGCATCCTGGTCGTGTTAACCATATAAGCTGTCCGCAGCCAGCGCCGTGTCGAGCAGCGCCCGATATGGCGGTCGGCTGTCGTACATCACCTTCGGTTCAGGCAATACGCCGGAGTAAACGCGACTTCACCGGCGCACGCATGGCGCTGCGGCCGATACCGATGTAGTCACAACCCATAGCCTGCACCTGTTTCGGATCATAGAGATTGCGACCGTCGAAGATCACCGCCGTTTTCAGGCGCTGGCGTATCACCCCATAATCCGGGTTACGGAAGACTTTCCATTCGGTGGACAGGACCAGGCCGTCGGCATTGGCCAGCACAGCATAGGGGTCGCGGTGCAGACTGACCTGACCTGATGCCAGCCACGCTGCCGGTATCGCCTGTCGTGCGGTCTCCAGTGCGACGGGGTCATGCGCCGCTACCCGGGCGCCGGCCCTGACCAGGTTTTCTAGCAAAACAAGCGAGGGCGCCTCACGTACATCGTCCGTGCCGGGTTTGAAGGCCAAGCCCCACAGGGCAAAGGTCATACCCTGCAGGTCCTCGCCATGATACTGCCTGATTTTTTCAAACAGACACTGCTTCTGGCGCTGATTGCGCCACTCCACCGCCTCCAGGAGCGCCGGTCTAAAATTGTTTTGCCCCGCCATGTGGATCAAGGCCTTCACATCCTTGGGAAAACAGGAGCCCCCATAACCACAACCGGGATAGATAAAGTGATAACCAATGCGTTCATCCGCACCGATACCCAGCCGTACCTGCTCCACGTCAACACTCATGTGGTCGCACAGGGCGGCGATCTCATTCATGAATGATATTTTGGTGGCCAGCATGGCATTGGCGGCATACTTGGTCATCTCGGCGTCCCGCACACCCATCACCAGGGTGCGCTCGTGATTGCGGGTGAAGGGGGCATAGAGCGCACGCAGACACTCCGTGGCACGCTCCGACGCACTGCCAATAATGACGCGACTGGGACTCATGAAGTCATTAATCGCATCCCCTTCCTTGAGAAACTCGGGGTTACTCACCACGTCCACCTCCGCGGCAACGCCGCGCTGGCGCAGTCGCTGCTGGATGACCGCATCCACCCTGGCGGCCGTGCCTACCGGCACGGTGGATTTGTTCACTACGATATGGTGGCCGGGCGGCATCTCACGTGCCAGAGCATCAGCGACGGCCAACACGTGTTGTACATCCGCCGAGCCGTCTTCATCCGCCGGCGTTCCGACGGCGATGAAGTGCACGCGGGCGTGGACCAGGGCCACCTTCATGTCCGTGGTAAACCGCAGGCGTCCGGCCTGGTCATTGCGCATGACCAATGACTCCAGTCCGGGTTCATAGAACGGTATGGCCCCCTGTTGCAGTTGCTTGATCCTGTTCACGTCAATATCGACACAGATGACGTGATGACCCAGTTCGGCAAAACAGGCCGCACTCACCAGGCCCACGTAACCCACACCGGTAACAGAAATCTCCATAGCCGCCCCTTTCCGTAAGGTTAAATGATGATGACTATGGTTGTGCCTCCAGGTAACCGTTTGATTAAAGCCACATGACGATTGCATGTATGACGCATGACAGTACGATGAATGTGGTGAATCGCTCTCGCCTCAGAGGTGTCGAATGAGAAACGCGTGCGCGCACGGTAACAGTGTCACGATCAGCAAGCGACCCGGCGCGCCCTGGTGATTGGTGGCCCGGATCCGTCCAGCGCTATCCACACTAGTGAATTCAGGTACAATCAACTGTGTTGGTTGCCAACCTGCCCATACGATAAGGAATTTTGATGTGCAAAACACAGCAATGCTTGCTGGCCCTGCTGGCCTGTTTTTATTGCAGCTCGCTGTTTGCACAGCTCAATCTCGCCATTGAAGTCCATGGCGTCAGCGCGCAACTGGAACAGAATGTCCGTCTCTTTCTAAGCCTGGAGCAACAAAAAGACAGTCCGCTACTGACGGAAGACCGCGTGCGACGTCTGCATACTAAGGCCAGCGAGGAAATCCGTCTGGCACTGCAACCCTATGGCTACTACCGCCCGACCATCAACGCCGCATTGCAGCAGGTGGAGGCCGGGCAGTGGTTGGCGTCCTACACCATTGATACCGGTCCGCCCCTGCCCATAGCGACCTTTGACTTTGTGCTCAGTGAGACACTCCTGCAGGACCCCGCCTTTCAGGCACTGGTCGCCGGCCTGACCCTCCGAGCGGGCGCCCACTTCAACCACCTTGAATATGAGGCACTGAAAAATTCCCTGGCCAGGCTGGCCGCGGAACGGGGTTATTTTCGCGCCCGCTTTGTGGAACACCGTGTGGAGATCGATCTGACGGCCTATGTCGCGCGCGTCCAGCTCCACTACGATGGGGGGCCGCGCTATCGCTTCGGCACGGTCACGCTGGCGCAGACGGTACTCGACCCGGCGCTGCTGCAGCGCTATATCCCCTTTGAACGCGGCGATCCCTACAACCTCCAGCAGGTCATTGATTTGCAACATGCGCTCAATGACAGCGACTATTTTGAGCAGGTCGAGGTCTCACCCGGCGCGGTACAGGAAGATAGCCAGGAGGTGCCGATTCGTGTCAGCCTCACCCCGCGCAAACCCCATCGCTATACCCTCGGTCTCGGTTATGGCACGGACACCGGCGCCCGCGCCAAGTTTGGCTGGGAAATGCCGCGCCTGAATCAGGCCGGGCATCGCCTCAATACCGATGCCCGCATCTCCGAACTCGGTTACAGTCTTGGCGTGCGCTATCGGGTGCCCATACTCAATCCGCGCACCGATCAGATGATCTACAGCGCGAGTATTGTCAACGAACAGACCGACACCAGCGACAGTACCCTGCGCACTATTGGTGTCAGTCTCAATCGTGGCCGCGGCCTGTGGCGTGAAGCGGTGGCGCTCAACTACCAACAGGAGGAATTTATCGTTGCCGGCGATCACGGCGAGTCAACCCTGCTCATCCCCGGGGTCAGCTGGAGCCGCACCTGGGGCAATGAATTTATTCATGTCCTCGATGGCCTGCGCTTTGATCTCGGCCTGCGCGGCGCCAGTGAACAACTGCTCTCCGATACCGACTTTTTTCAGTTGCAGGGCGGGCTCAAGGGCATCACCTCACTCACAGACAGTAGTCGTCTCATCGCCCGCGGCCAGTTTGGCAGCACCGTTACCGATACGTTTCATCAACTGCCTGCCTCGGTGCGCTTTTTTGCCGGCGGCGCGCAGAGTGTGCGCGGCTACGCCTATCAGTCACTGGGGCCGATCGATGCCACGGGTCGGGTGGTCGGAGGCAAACACCTGCTGGTGGGCAGTATCGAATTCGAGCACAACCTCGGCGGCAAGTGGGGCATGGCGGTGTTTTATGATGCCGGTAACGCCATCGACGACCTCGATGACAAACTGGAACGCGGCGCCGGTCTGGGCTTACGCTGGAAATCACCTATCGGTCCGGTGCGCGTTGATGTCGCCTCGGCGCTCACGCACCCGGGGCGGCCCTGGCGTCTCCACATCAATATAGGCCCGGACCTGTAATGCGCCCGTGGCTAAAAAAAACCTGGCGCACCAGCATCCTGCTGCTGGTCGTTGTCACCGCCCTGCTACTGTCCTGGCTGGGCGCCACCGACAGTGGCCTGCGCTGGGCCTATGGGCAGGCCAGCGCCTATATACCCGCGGAGCTGCACATCGCCAGGCTTGAAGGGCGACTCTTCGGTCGCATCACGGCAAGCGATATTAGCTATCAGCAGGCGGGCGTCCAGGTCTCTCTCGCACAGGCCTCACTACGCTGGCGACCGCTGGAATTATTCACGGGCAGCATTGCCATCAGTCAGCTGCGCGCACAGTCGCTCACCATTACGTTGCCGCCAGGTGAGCAGCCGGCGCAGGTCGGTAACGGGCCCGCGCTGCAACTGCCCGACATTCGGCTGCCCTGGCGACTCAGGCTCGATGACATAGAGATCAGCGACGTCACTATCGTGCAGGGCGAGCAGGTGGTTGCCCTGCAACAGATCCAGCTCAGCGCCAGCGGCCTGTTCAACAGCATAGACATCGACGCCCTGCGCGTGGTCGCGGAGCAGTTTGAGGTGGCGATCAACGGCACGCTTAAGCTGGCGGGCCGCTATCAACACCATCTGCAGATGCAATGGCGCGTGCGCCTGCCCTCTGCGCAG
>JAWOIE010000277.1:0-13780 GCA_046484825.1 Gammaproteobacteria bacterium
ATCCAGATAGGCACTCAACACCGTTGATTGATAGCGACTTTCAAGCTCAAGATGAACCGTGCCTGTGATTTCAATGGAGGTTCCCAACAGGCGAAAGACACGACCATCAACATCCATATAAGGTACCAGGGTGGTCCGCCAGTAGGTTATTCCAACAGGCAGATCCAGTGACTCCTGGTAATCAATGGCCGCCCGTTGTTGAACACAACGACGGTAATTGACCATGACTTGCTCGGCCATCTCAGGAGGAAGTATCTTGTCGATCCGATGACCCGCGACCCGGCTATGATGCATTCCGGTCAGCTGTTCGTGACGTTCATTGATAGCAGCCAATCGAAAGACTCCACCAGGATCCACGTCAATCACAAAGGCAGCGATCCCCAGGTAATCGATGATCTGACGCAGCTCGGCAGGATCGTCGCTTTCCAGCAACCCCTTCATGGTTACGCCCTGCTCATGGATGCGATACGCATCAGGAAGCAGAAGCAGATGTTCTTTTTCTTCCTGAACGACAATAACAGGTCAGCCATCTGTAATACCAAGCCAGAGAACCATTGGGACAATTATACAGTACTTTATGACACGAGTTGCCGGGACTTTATGCCTTTTACTCCAGGACAACTACACACTTAATCTTTCCTGAAACAATGCGATTTACACCAAACACAACCAGAAACACACCAGGCAAAAAACCAGGCTAAGATTTTTTCCAAGGATACACACCCAACATAATTTTCGGGCTATAAAAACGAGAATAAGAAGTGTTTATCACCAACCAACCGCATTTATTTTTGGAGCGCGGATTGCCAAAAGATTATGCGCCAGCTTCACTTAATCCCGGAGCTCGCTGCCGTTCCTCAATCGATGGCTCACTTCGCCTTGTTCGATGACGCTCGTGTAACAGTGTTATCAGCCACCGGCTTTGCCAGTTTAGCCGGCGAAATATCAAGCCAAAGCCATGGCCATTGGCATGGACCACATACCCTGGCAGAGAGAGATTCATAGGATTATAGACAAATTGAATATACACATCGAGGCTCGCACTGATCGCCGGGCGCATATTACTTAGCACGAACATACCATCCTGGCTAATATTATATATCAGCCCGGCCCGACACTCGCCTGTCCCATTACTTTGACAAACACGAACCAGAGTTAGCGCCCGAACACGTTCACCATGGCGGTGATCCATATCCTCTCTCCTTACTATACAGTAATCGGCTGCAGGCCGGGGGATTGGCAGTCTAACCAACCATGCTGTTCCATGATGTATTGCCATGGTGATGGATTTATTAAAAGTCTAGTTGATCTGTCGGAGCAAAAAAGATGGATTTAAAGTCAGGGAATCAGCCGTCGAAACAAAATCTTAACGTTTCGCTAAGGATTGCGAAGCGTAAAAAGAGAGAAGTGTCAAATACCTCTGATTCTCAATCAAAGTCAACGGCCAATCTCTTTTAAAGGGGTCAAGGCCAAAGCCTTTTCGAAGATCAGAGAACAATTATTTCTAACATTAGAGAATTTTATTTTCTGACCCCGATTGACACCTTTTCTTCACAATCAATCTGGCTCGCTTTTTATATGATATCGTTCGAGTTTTCTCATTATTAATCCGCTGACAAAAGAAAACAGCAGCAGATATGCACACAAGGTAGTAGTGTAAGCCAGGCCGAAGTAATGGATCATGAATGGCAGCAGCGGTAATTTGATGGCCCGGCTGTAGAGAAACACCGCCGCCAGCGGTGCATACATCCCTTTTTCCCGAAGCTCATGCAACAGAGCGTACCACGGGTAGATCGGTCCGGCTGCCAGCACGCCGCTGACAGCGGCAATCATCCAGCCTTTAACGCCTGCGTCACTGCCAAGTTGACGTTTTATCCATTCCGGTTTTAACAACAGGTCGATTGCCAGAAGCAGGATAAACACCATGGCCAGTACCGGTAACACCTGACCTACCACTTTCTCGAAGTGGCCGATCGCCCGGCCGGCCGTATCGACATCGAACAACGCAGTAACACCGTAGGCTACAGCCACCAGCAATAGAAATAACCAGCCACCAGCACCGCGCTTTTTATTCACGCTTTTCACCAACCGGCCTGATTAAAAAGTTGCAAGGTGTAGACACACAGAAACGCGACCGCGATGGCACTGAAAAAGCAAACGACATTACGGTAAAGGGCAAAACGCATTCCCAGCATCAGCGCCTCGGCGGGAAGTTGCACCACACCGACCGTCACCCAGCTGACGATAAACGCGGTAACAGCGATCAGGCTCACCCCGGCGTGGTGCAATTCCCCACCCAGCACATAGCTGGCGATTGGATGGCCTGCCGCTATGCCGCCGACCGACGCGCCAAGCGTGGCATCCAGCATGGCATTACCTCCGAACAGATCCGCCACCAGCTGTTGTGGAAACAGACTCACCGCCAGACTGGTCAGCAGTAACATGCCGATGATGATCGGCAACAGATTGATAAATGTGCGTATTGTCTTTTTGAGACTATGGCTAAAAGGGTATACCGGCATCTGCATTGCCTGCTTTATTGCTGTTATCAGTCTACAATTAAATTTGTCATGCTCAAAAGATAGTACGATGTTGATGATTTTGTGCACTACTGCGCACGCGCAGAATAAACAGCCAGGGAATTGACCACCATAATAGCCCCTTATTCAAATAGCGGCCTGGCGTGGACAGATTCCCGGAGCCTGAAACGATGACATCAATACTGGAAAAGGGCGGCGGCAGCTTCGACGGCATCAAGCTGCTGCTGTGCGAGAACCCCTTGCCGCCGCTGGACGAGGCAATTGCGGCCGCTCAGGCCGAAGCGCCGCGCGGCAATTACTATACCGAGCCGTATTCGGCGCCGCTGCGGCGTTTTATTGCCGACAGTGTCGGCGTACCCGAGCGGCTGGTGCATATCAATGCGGGCTCGGAGCTAATCCTGCGCCAGTTGTTCGAACGGCTGGGGCAACAGGTGCATCTGCTGACACCGACCTATCCCCTGTTTACGGAGATCGCGCAGCGCTATACCGAAACCCGGCTGCGCCCGGAAAACGATTTCGCCTTTGACCTGAACGAGCTGGACATTCCCCCGGACACCACACTTGCTGTCATCGTCAATCCCAACAATCCCAACGGCGGCAGCTTCGACATGGCGCCGTTGCCCGATCTGCTGCGCCGCAACCCGCACACGCACTTTCTGGTCGACGAGGCCTTCATCGGCCTGGCCGGTGAGTCGGTCGCGCAGCTCGTGCCTGACTACCCCAACCTGCTGGTGACCCGCACCCTGTCCAAGGCGCACAGCCTGGCAGGGTTTCGCGTCGGCTATGCCATCCTGCCCGAGGCTCTGGCGGACGATCTCAATACACATAACGACGCCTATCCGCTGGCGCGGCCCAGCCAGGCGGCGGCGCTGGCCACCCTGCAACACGAGGACAAGATCCAATCACGCGTGGCGCAGTTGCGCGAGTGGACCGGGGCACTCGCCAGTGAACTGCGCGCGCTGGGCGTGCGCACCTATCCAACCCGCACCTATTTTTTTCTTGCCGACTTCACGCCGCATGATGCAGGCAAGCTGGCCGGCAAGCTGCGCGAGCGGGGTATTTATATCAAACCTCTGAACGATGCCGTACTCGGCTCCGGTTTCATGCGCGTGACCACGGCGCTGCCCGGGGACAATGCGCGCGTCACTGCGGTGCTGCGGGAGCTCTTGTAACCATGCCGCGTACTGCACCGTTTGAGACCTATCATCAGCGCTATGACGACTGGTTCGTGCACCATGCCGCAGCCTACCATTCGGAGCTGCTGGCGGTACGTGCCCAGTTACCCTGGGTCGGTCTCGGCCTGTCCATCGGCGTTGGCACCGGGCGCTTCGCCGCGCCCATGGGCATCCAGATCGGCATCGACCCGGCACACGAAGTGCTGGCCTACGCGGCACAGCGCGGCATCACCAGCATACAGGCGGTGGCCGAGACCTTACCCTTTGCGGACAACTGTTTCGATCACGCGCTGTGCGTAACCACCATCTGCTTCGTGGATGACGCCGGCTCGATGCTGCGCGAGGCGTTTCGCGTCCTGCAACCTGTCGGCGTGCTGGTGATCGGTTTTATCGATCGCGCCAGTGCCCTCGGCCAGCACTACCTGGCGCACCAGGCCGAAAATGTGTTCTATCGCGATGCGTCCTTCTTCTCCGCCGCCGAAGTGGAACAGCTGCTGCACGACAGTGGTTTTGTCGAACCGCGCTGGGTGCAGACTTTATCGAAGACACTGGAAGAGACCCGCGAGATCGAACCTTTGCGCAGCGGATACGGGCAAGGGGCGTTTGTCGTAGTGCGGGCCAGACGGCCGTAGCGAATCAACAAACAAGAGCACGAAGTTTATGGAAAACACCTTCTGGACGGCGCTCGGTGCCAGCGTGCTGGCGGCGGTGGTGACAGGTATTGGCATCTACACCATCCGTCACTTCGAGGCCTGGGGCCGCAGGTACAGCATCTACTTCGTGTGCTTCGCCGCCGGCGTGCTGATCTCGGTATCTTTCCTGCACATTATCCCCAAGTCCTTCGAGTTGAGTCCCCACGCGCCGGCGTATCTGCTCGGCGGCTTCGTAATCATGCACCTGTTCAACCGCTTCATCACGGCCTTCGTGTGCGAGCGCGGACCGAATCCAGACTATGGCATCGGCCTGGTGCCCATGTTCGGTATCGGGTTGCACTCGTTCATCGACGGCTTCGTCTATTCCATCACCTTTACCGTCAGTATCTTCACCGGCATGCTGGCCGCCATCGGCATGGTGCTGCATGAGTTTCCCGAGGGGATCATTACCTATCTATTGTTGTTGCGCGGGGGGTTCAGTGAAAAGACCGCCCTGATCCTTGCCGTTATCGCCGCCTCGCTAACCACGCCACTGGGCATGCTGGTGTCCTGGCCCTTTATCAGCCAGATCGATCAATCACTGCTCGGCACCTTACTCTCCCTGTCGGCCGGTGCCCTGGTCTACGTCGGCGCCACGCACCTGTTGCCCCAGGCGGAGAAGGAACACCGCAAGTACAGCCTGTGCGCGCTGGGTGCCGGCATTCTGGTGGCCGTGCTGATCGTTTTGTCCAAATAATAGTACCCGGCCCGCTTAATCCGATTTGAATACAGGCGAGGATTGATCCGCCCGCCCGTGTCAGGTACAAAGTTGTCTCGCAACCCGGGCCGCAACGCCGGTTTGCATGAGACGCTCGATATTAACGCTCTGTAATGCCTCGGCAAACCGCGGCCCGAAGCTGCCTGCCGCTACCGCCGTCACCTGCAAACTGTTCAACAGGCGCGCTACATCGGGGCCGACTCGATGATCGTTGGCGGCATAGGGATTGTCCAGAACCTCTTTTAACTGCCCGTCGGCATCATAAATCTGGAAAAACCGGGCCCGCGCACCCCGCTGGCTGATTTCAGCACATGGATCGTTATCTTGCGTCGCAATGGCGATCTTCATGGCAACCCTCCTGAATATCCCCGACCCGGACCGCTGTGTCCCTGCACGTTCCCGCGCTTTATAGCACGGGTTTATGTGCCAGCGCGGCCTGTTGTTCGGTTTTGCGGTGCTGGTATTCAATTTCATACGCTCGAACAAGTTCAATCACATTATCCAGCGCCTCGCGCACGCAATCGTCACGTGCCTCGTTCAGCCGAAGGTCAAGCCGCTCCAACAGAATATCGAGCACAGACAACGCGCCATTCAGTTGACAGATTTCAACTTGCCGTCGTTCCACCTCGTTACTCGCCATGACCTTCCCCCTGCTCCGTTTTTGGTATCTATACGCCTTCCTGCTTGGTGGGTGGGCTGTGTTCCACATCGTAACCGCCGGTCAGTTCATTGAGCACGGACAATACGCGTGCCAGCAGCGTGTCTTCACCATTGTTCATACCTTCTTCCTCAGCTACGGCGAGCTCGCTGGCATCATAAGCCCAGCGGCGCAACAGTTCGATCTTTTGCGCAGAGCTTAACCCCGGGTGTTCGCCCAGCACCTCGGGACTGGCGAAGACCGAACCCGGATCGAGACGCGCCTTTTCAAGATCGATATCACTATCATATTCAGCCATCATTCCACCTCCCTCTTGTATAACGAGAAGCCGTAGCCCCTTGTATTACCCGCTCCGCAACAGTTCACCATGAAAGCCAAGCTGCCTGATAGTATCCAGCAGGGTCAGGTTACTGAAATGCTCACGCTCATAATAAACCGTAAGACGATGTTGATCACCGCCCAAAAACCAGGCACCGACAATGCCTTGCTCGTGTTCGAGCTTCATCACCAGCCATCCACGTTGGGTAACATCCATATCTTCCCGTATGTATACTTCCACATTTTCTTCCGGCATTCTGTCTCACCTGGTTTCACTTAAAAGCATTCTTGCAGGTACTGTCTACTGGCAGATGCATGCTTCAACGGGTTTATTCATTGTCCGTGCTCATACCGACACCGTCGATCAATGTTCCGCACTCGGGACAGCAGCCGTTGCGTATGTGATTGCTCCGTACATGGAACCCGTAACGATCGATCAGCAACGCACCGCACTGCCAGCAACAGGTATCCTCGCCCTCTTCGCCCGGCACATTGCCTTCATAGACATAGCGCAAACCGGCAGCACGGCCAATCTCGCCGGCCCGGCGCAGGGTTTCCACTGAGGTGACCGGCACGTCGCGCATTTTGTAGGCCCGATAGAACTGCGAAACATGCCATGGCACCTCAATACCCACGCTACGCACGAAGTCGGCAATTGCCCTGAGTTCTTCCTCGGAGTCATTGATGCCCGGGATCACCAGGGTCGTCACTTCCAGCCACACACCCAGTTCGTGGTACAACCGGATAGCGTCAAGGATCGGCTGCATGCGGACCCGGCTGATGTGCCTATAACTCTCTTCCTTGAAAAATTTGAGATCGACATTAGCCGCATCCAGCACCGTGGCCAGTTCGCGCAACGGCGCCTCGCTGATA
Source organism: Gammaproteobacteria bacterium (assembly GCA_046484825.1). Classification (GTDB taxonomy): domain Bacteria; phylum Pseudomonadota; class Gammaproteobacteria; order UBA6429; family Thiohalophilaceae; genus CAJYAN01. Next base: position 6,975 of record JAWOIE010000277.1, read on the forward strand.
TAGCCGCTGGTGACGAAGACATTCTTCAGCCCCCGCGCCCGCGCCAGTACGGCCGTATCGTAGGCCAATTCATAAAAGATCGTCGGTTCGGTGTACGTATAGGCGATGGCGGTGGCTCCGGCGCTGAGGGCCGCGTCGACGATGCCCTGCGGTGTCACGTGTTCGCCAGGAATGGCATCTTCCAGCTCCGCCAGTCGTGGGCAGATCGGCTCCTGTGTTTCCAGCTTGCCGTCCGGATCGATGCGTTTGGGCAGATGTTCTTTCGGCCACTGGGAGATATGCCAGTTCTGACAGAAGGCGCAGCGCAGGTTGCAACCCACCGTACCGATGGAATAGGCGGTCGAACCGGGGTGGAAGTGATAGAGCGGTTTTTTCTCTATCGGCTCGACAATCCGTGATACGGCCCTGTTATAAACCAGGGTATAGAGCACGCCGTTCTTGTTGTAGCGCACACCACAGGCACCCCGCCCGCCATCGGCAATGTGGCAATCGTGCGGGCACAGGGTGCAAAGCACGTGCCCATCCGGCAGGGTTTCGTAATAGCGCGCCTCGCGCAATTCATCCATGTCCCGCCAACCTTTTCATTCAATGAAGGTTACAGAAGATAATAGAGCATAACAGGCATAATTACAGGAAACAGGAAACTGGAGACAGACAATTTAATACGTTCGGCGTAGGAACAGGCATCGCGGTTTTTTCCGCACTGGATGACGTGGCAGGACACCCCTGCCAGATACATACGGGGTTTTCGATGCATGGCAAACTCCTTTTGCGTTGTGGTCACGGCATCCTGCCGTGATGAAATTGAACTTAGTACGCTGGTCAGCGAATTGCAAATGAGAATCGTTTGTCACCGAACTCTTTTACTCATCAAAGCTGATGGACAAGAACCGCCCCAAGTCCCCAGTCAGGGCTGACATCGGTAAACCCCTTGAGCATATAAATGCTGAGTCGTTTGTCCTTGCCCAGAGGCTTGCTCAGACTCAGTGTGGCCTCGGTGACGTTGTCCCTCCCCGAAACGGCTGCCTGCTCGGCATAGAGTTCGATGCCGGCCAGCAAGTTATCACCGACCGGCAAACTGACACCCGCGGCGGCGAATAATACATTATTATAATCAACGTTCGCGCTGTCGCCGATCACCTCGTATCCAACATAGCCATGCAAAGCCTGTTTTGCCGCATCCAGTTGCAAGGAATAGTCGTTTTCACCGGTGCCCAGCAGCTTGTCTTTATCCGCAGTACCCAGTTTGACGTTTGCCGTCATCGCCAGCCAGGGGTCATCTCGGGTTTCCTTCTGTAGCAGATAACGCCCCGTGACGATTATATCGCCAAGGCCGGAGTCCGTCCGCTCTCGACTACTTATCGTGTTTGTGGAGAACATCGGAGAACGCGTCGTGCTACTGAACAATACATCCTCCGAGCCGCTGATCCGGACATAGGGGACAGTAATCCGCCACATGTACTTTTCTGCCTGATAAGTCAGAGCAAAAGGCATGTACAGCATCGATGTATCAATGGCGCCACCATAGTCGCCTTGCGTATATTCGATGCCGGCAGATAATGAATACTCTCCAGCGAATGCCGTATTACCCAACAAAAACAATAATAAACCTGCACTAATCTTTCGCGTCATACTAACGCGCTCTCCTCATTGGTCTGTGTATCCGATCAGGCCGAATACGCTGGTCACGCAACGGCCGACTCTGATCCGGTTGCGGCCCGGCCTGCCTGTCACTTTCCCGGTCCGGTTCGGACGCCTCTTCCCGGGTCTGTTGGCCTGGCATATTTTCCCCGGTCATTTCACCCTCGCCATGGCCCCCGGGTTCAGAATCGTTTGTCGCCTTGTTCGGCTGTGACTCGATCTGCATCCATTTTTGCTTCAGTTCGCGCTGTTCATCACCGGGTAACTGCCTGAACGATTCATAACGCGTTAAAATTCGCTGTTGCTGTTCTGGCGTCAGCTGTTTGAAACGGCGGTAATTATCCCGGATTTTCTGCTTGTCGCTCTCCGACCTGTTTTCCCAGTGCGTCAATCGCTGTTGCAAAGTCGCACGTTCTTTCGGTGTCATTGTCTGCCAGCTGGTGGCAATCTCCCGCAACTGTTGCTGCTGTCCCGGCTCAAGGTCTTCCCACTGCTCGGCGTATTGCTGCAACACCTGCTTTTCGACCTGGCTCAGCGCTTCCCAGGCCAGTGGAGGCTGCGCCTGTGCAGGCAAAAATAACCCACCCAGCAAAACAGCAGTCACAACACTGTGTATTAGCCTTGCTGTCATCGTTGTTTCATCCTCAACGGCATGTTGATACCCGCCTGCCACATCAGCTGGAAGATGGCTCTTGTTGCGCTAACCAGCGATAAAAGTCCAGGTCCTTGAATAACTGCGGGTCATCGACCGTGGTCAGCATTGCCAGATCCGTCGGGTTCGCCGTATAGGCGAGCTCAGCCACGTCATGCCCCTGCTGGTCAACAACATCATGGGTAAACCAGATCCCCACCGCCATGACCAGAGCCAGGGCCGTTGCCGCCGCGCTCATCCAGCCATAATGCATTCGGGGTTGATGCGCTTTCAGTGCTTCACGACGTGCAGTATGTAACCGCGAAGCCAGATGCGGTTCCAGGCGGGCAGCACGCTCATCGAGACTTGCCCGGGCACGTTCTATGAATTGTGTTTCACTATCGTTCATATATCGAAATCCCCAAGTGTCTCTCGTAATGCCTTGATGGCGCGTGAATAATGCGTTTTTACGCTGCCAATCGAACAGCCCATTGCTCTGGCGGTCTCCTTGACATCCATCCCCTCCCAGGCTCGCAGTAAAAATGCCTGCTGCTGCCGATAGGGTAATTCTCTGATAGCTTGCTCAAGCTCGACGCCAAACTGGTCGGCTTCCAGTTGTTGTAACGGATCATTACCCGTCGTATCCGGCTGGGCCTCGAGCATATCTTCTTCATGCTCTTCGCTGTCACCGCCAAACCAGACACGAAACCGGTTACGTACCTTGCTGCGGCGATAGAAATCACGGATACGACTTTGCAGGACCCGGTGAAACAAGGGTCCCCATTCCATTTCGTCATGGCGAGCGTAACGCTGCACCAGTTTGTACATCGCATCCTGTACAATTTCCAGCGCATCATCTTCGTTTCCGGTTGCTAACCTGGCAAGGTGGAAAGCTTTTTTCTCAACCCCTGCCAGGAACTGCTCCAACGCCTGGTTTTTATCCAGCGTTGACCTCCTTTGTATCCTGGCTCTTTATCTATCGGCGATTACCCGAACCGCCCTTCATACGGAATCCATCGTCCTGCTGCTGTTTGAGCCGGCTGTGGACCGTTTCCTGATGCTGATACCTGTATGCCTGTTGCATCCGGATTCGCTTTTGTTGCATTTCACTCTGCGGCATCTCGCGCTGCATCTCCTGCACCATCAGCTGTTCCGTGCGATGCTCGCGACCGCTGTCCGATTGCGCCGACACGGCAGGCACCGCCAACAGCATTACCCAAAAACCACTCACTACTATTGCCAGTTTCATTATTCATACTCCATAACCGGAAATGGGTTGTTACATAATCCTTAACGCGGCAGTCATGGAAAGGTTGACAAGAGTTTTCAGAAAAGTGTCTCTGGCAAACGGCCAAGCAGGCGAAGGGTCGCAAGTGGTCACGATGTATCTAATAGAATAACCGGCACAAAGGTGAAAAACCTTGCGACAGATCAATAATGTGGCAGTGGCACTGGCTTCGTCAGGATTGCCTGCACTATCACACACTATACACACGTGATTTATGTCGCAAGTTGCGATCGTGGCGGGTTTTAGTTCGGTTTGGCGTCAACCATCGTACTGCTGGCGCGTTATTAACAGTGAAGTGACAATTTTTATAAACTTTCAGGAGTGAAAAGCATGACTAAAAAATCAATCATTGCAATGTTCATCAGTGCCGGCCTGCTTGCCAGTTCCGCCGCCTACGCGGACCACAACAGTGTCTGGGGTGCCGGATCGGCAAACATGCCCAACGACATTCATAACACGCGCATTGAAGATGACAACGACACCTTCCTCGAACTCGTTCAACAGGGCGGTGGTGCAGACTCGGTAAACCGTTATACGGACACCGACAGCACGGCCACCACTATGGGCTCCAGCAGCCTCATGGGTGGCAGCATGGGTTCACGCAGCATGACCGTAACCCGGGGTGGCCGTCGTTAATCCTCACTGTTCACATATGAACCAAAAAGGCTCCTGATGGAGCCTTTTTTTCGTGATGAGGATAAAGTTTGCGACAAGAAAATCGTGTTCAGGGACAATCTTCTTGCCCGAAAGGATTCTCCTTTTTAATCTTCAATTTACCCGGTCCAGAGAACAGTTCTTAATATTAGCAACAACGGTGCATGCATTGACCCCGGTCTCCCGTTTTCGACAAGCAGCATGAATCTCAAATTCCGTTATCATGGCAACTGGCACGATTCGCCTCTCTTTTTTCTTCAGCGTCACTCGCTCCAGTCCCTTTCATGCCGCGCAGGCATATGAGAATGATTCGCAGTGTCATTTACCCTACTCCAATTTTGCCAATTCACCGCACACAATGCACACTGATTTCGTACGGCTGAAAAACCCGGCCTGACGCAGTTTGTACCATCAGCAATACACCTTGCCAAATGAACCGGCTATGATTTGAAATAAGCGTGCCATATACACTAATAGAGGAAATGCCATGAATAACACGTGGGTACTTGTTGCCAACGCCAGCGAAGCCCGGCTTTTCAACCTGGTCAAGTCCGATCTCGAACGGGTGAACAGTTTCTCGCACGATGAAAGCCGCATGAAGGGCGAAGAGCTGGCCAGCGATCGCCCCGGCGCCTACCAGAGCGACGTCAACCGTGAGGGGCATGGCAGTTACGCGGAGCCGACCGACCCTAAAGAGTACGAAAAAGACCGCTTTGCCAGGGAACTGGCAGGCTTTCTAAATAAGGCGCGCAGTGAAAACAAATTCAACGAACTGGTCATCGTCGCCTCTCCTCACTTCCACGGTCTCGTCAACACGCACCTCGATCACGAAGCGAGTCAGAAAGTGAGCCACCACATCGAGAAAGATTACACCCAGGTAGAGGATCGCGAGATGCTGGATACCCTCCTTCCCTATCTGCGCCCGTACCTGAACGAATAAAAATGACGCCGTCTCCCGGTCAAATTAACCGGGAGTACAGGCAAAGAGTTTGCGTTTTATCCCCAACGTGCGAGCGAAGCCGGAATCAGGCCCGTTTGGCACCACCTCAAACATAGACCAGTATGGCCACGTAATGGCTGATGCTGCCGGCCAGCACACACAGATGCCACAGACCGTGCATCCACGGATAGCGCGTGTCCAGGGCAAAAAACACAATTCCGCCGCTATAAAAAAGGCCCCCAACCAGCAACCAGACAAATCCGTTCAATGGCAGACCGGTCAGCAGCGGTTCGAGCGCCACCAGGATAAGCCAGCCCATCACAAAATAGATAATAAACGGGACGATGCGTCTGCCGTCGCGAAATACCCCATCAATTACAATACCCAACACCGCCAGGCTCCAGACGGCCCCGAACAGCCACCAGCCCACCCTGCCATGCAGGGTCACTAACGTAAAAGGGGTGTAGCTGCCGGCAATGAGCAGGTAAATGGCCTGGTGATCCAGGATGCGAAACACCCGCTTCGCCCGCCCGTCCAAACCGTGATAAAGCGTCGAGATCAGATAAAGCATAAACAGCGTGGCGCCATACACGCTGAAAGAAACAATCCGGAACCCGTCACCACTGTTCGTCGCCACGACCAGCAACGCCACCACCCCCGCCAGCGCGAGCGTGGCGCCGACCAGGTGCGAGATAGTATTGAAGCCCTCATTCTTTTTCATACCGATATTATTCTACTTAACAACCAGAGCGTTTAGATTTTACTTTATGAATGCCGAGAGAACAAAAGCAAGGCCTGCCCCTTTTAAGGGGTCAAAGCCTTTTTCGGACAATCGTCTATACTAAGAGTAGGTTTGCACGCTTTAACAAAAACAATACCTCTCTCCGCTGCGATCCCCCGGACTGGATGGGCTGGCAGCGGGCCGGCCAAGGAGCCGCAACATGACGGATACAACCCCGACAGGAGCCCCACCGATCGGGGTCCTCGCCGCCCTCGTGACCATCGTCCTGGATCTGCTGTGGGGCACCCTCGAACTCGGTGAAACCGCCAGTGTCGCCGGACTGCCGCTGGTGGTAGTCACCATGCTGGCCGCGGGGATCAGTTGCTGGCTCGCCGTGACGCTGGCGCAGCACTATATCGAAAACGATGCCTGGGGCAGCGCGATTTCCAAAGGGCTGATCATGGGCATCATCGCCGGTGTGCCCTATTCGGTAGTGGGTACTGCGGTCGGTGTCGTGCTGCTGGGCTGGGCCGGTATTCACGGTCTGAGTAAAAAGAAAATCAAACACGTCCCGGAAACCACGGAAACTGAGTAGTCCCATCCAACCCCAACATAGCCGCACCAGGGAGGATATTCATATGGCAGGTATATTTCACAGGGTTGCAGCTATCACGCTCGTCGCCTTGAGCCTCACTGGCTGCCCGCACGTCAATACCGACTCATACGTCACCGAAGAGGGTATCCGGGTGATTGCCGAACTGGCAGTCGTGGAGTTTCATGTCTCTGAGGTTCTGAAAAAAGAGATCAAGGGCAGGCTACTGCCCGGCACGGACACCGTCATCGTACTGGGACGGGGTGTGGTATTGGGCACCATCGACCTTAACGGCACAGATATCAAAATCGACAACGACAAAAAAACCGTGAACATCTC
>JAWOIE010000009.1:0-7998 GCA_046484825.1 Gammaproteobacteria bacterium
GATGTGGCGCCGGGCATTGCCGAGGCGCTGATAGCGACAGCCATGGGCCTGTTTGCCGCTATCCCCGCAGTAGTGGCCTATAACCGTTTTGCCAATGACGTGGAACGTCTGGTGGGTCGTTATGACAACTTCGCCGATGAGTTTTCCACGCTGTTACAGCGACAGGCGCATGTCAGTTAGGTATGGTCAAGGAGTTGGATCAATAGAATATGGCGCTTAACCCTCCACATCACCGCTACCGGAAAAAGCAACTCGCCGAGATCAATGTCGTCCCCTATATCGATGTCATGCTGGTCTTGTTGGTGATCTTTATGGTGACCGCGCCATTATTGACCGAAGGCGTCAATGTCAGTTTGCCGCAGGCCTCCGCCAGGACGCTGGATCAGATCGATGAGAAACCCCTGGTGGTATCCGTTGATGCCGCCGGCAAGTTTTATCTGAATACCGAGGATGCGCCCGAGTCCGTGCTGGACGCCAACACCCTGATCAATCGTGTGGTGGCCATGCGCCGCCTGCATCCCGCATCTCCAGTCTATGTCCGCGGTGATGAGCATGCCAATTATGGTCAGGTGGTGACGGTCATGGCGCTGCTGCAAAAGGCGGGTGTCGCCAATGTGGGATTGATCACCCGCCCTGCAAATAACTGATATGCTCTCGATTGTAAAACGACACCCGAAGGCATTTTTACTGGCCGTGGTCGTGCACCTGGTGTTTGCACTGTTAATGGGGCTGAGCCTGCATTTTAAGGATTTAAGCCACAGCGCCAAACCGCAGGTATCGGTAGTGGAGGCGGTGGCCGTCGATGAACAACAGGTTGTCGAGGAATTAAACCGTATCAAGGCGGCGGAACAGAAAAGACAACAGCAGGCGCAGCAGGAGGTTGACCGTGCACGTGCCTTGCGGCAGCGTGAAGAAAAACGTCTGGCGACGCTCAAGCAGCAGCAGCAACGTGAACAGGCCGCGGAGCAAAAACGTCTCGCCCGGCTGAAACAGGAACAGCAGAAACTGCAACAGGAACAACAGAAATTACAGCAGGAGCAGCAAAAGCTGCAAGAGCAACGGCGGGCGGAAGAGGAACAGCTAAAGCAGGCCCAGGCACAGCGTGCCCGGGAAGAAAAGGCCCTGCAGCAACTGGACAAGGAACGCAAGGAAGAGGAGTTGAAGCGCAAACTCGCCGAGGAACAGCAACAGGCCGCTGCGCAGAATCAGGCACGGCAATCGACCATCGAGCGCTACAAGAGTCTGATTCGCGACGAAGTCAAAAAGCACTGGCAACCACCTCCGGGTGTCAGCGCCGGAATGGTCTGTGAACTGCGGGTGCGCCTGTTGCCCAGTGGTGAGGTCATTCGCGTGGAACTGCTAAAAAGTAGTGGTAATAGCGCTTATGATCGCTCGGTAGAGGCGGCCGTGCGCCAGGCCTCGCCCCTGCCCGTGCCCCGGGTGGAGACGGGTTTGTTTGATGAATTCAGGGACTTGCGCTTCCCGTTTGAACTTGTAAAGAGATAAGGTCAGGCTATGACAAGAAATGTGTTTATCATGATATGCGTGTTATTTTCCGCCACACTCAGGGCGGAACTTACCATTGATATTACCCAGACGGTGGATGGCGCTACGCCGATCGCCATCGCCCCCTTTAGTTGGGCGGGACCTTCACCGGCGGCGGAAGACATGGCCGCCATTATTGCCGCCGACCTGCGACGTAGTGGCCGCTTTGAGCCGGCTCCCAATGCAGATATTCAGCCGCCACCGCAGTGGGGGCAGCCCTTACAATTCCCCGTGTGGCGTGCGCGCAATATGGAATACATGGTGGTGGGTAATTTGCAGCAGCGCGCTCAGGACCAGTTTGTCGTGCAGTTTCAACTCTTCGACATCAAACAGGGCACGCAACTTACCGGCTATAGCATCAGTAGTACGAGCGCACGTCTGCGCAAGACGGCCCACCAGATCAGCGACCTGATCTACAAGGCCATTACCGGTGAACGCGGTGCCTTTGATACCCATATTGCCTATGTCACTGTGGTGACGGATCGCGGCGGACGCAAGTCCTACAATCTCAGTATTGCCGATGCGGACGGGTTTAATGAACAAATTATCTATACCTCGACGCAACCGGTACTGTCGCCGACCTGGTCACCGGACGGCAAACACCTGGCCTATGTCTCGTATAGCCGTGGTCGGCCGGAGCTCTATGTACAGAATATTCAGACCCGCATTGCCAAACGCGTGGCGGCGCATGCGGGTCTGAATAATGCCCCGGCCTTTTCCCCGGACGGCCGTCAACTGGCGATGACGCTATCCAAAGACGGCAACGCCGAGATCTATATAATGGAACTGGCTACAGAACGCCTGCAGCGGATCACCAACAATTCCGCCATTGATACTGAGCCCGCCTGGTTGCCCGATGGCCGTGGGCTGATCTTTACCTCGGATCGGGGCGGGGCCCCACAACTCTACCAGGTCGATATCGAACGCTTCGGCCGCAGCACACCACCACGCCGACTGACCTTCGAGGGCAGCTACAACGCCCGCGCGGCAATTTCGCCCAAGGGCACGCACGTTGCCATGGTCCACCGCAATGACAAGGGCTTTCATATTGCGGTACTGGATCTGCAGAACCGTTATTTGACGGTGCTGACAGACAATCACATGGATGAATCGCCCAGTTTTTCACCGAATGGGCAAATGATTATTCATGCCACCGAAGATCGCGGCAAGGGCGTATTGTCCGCGGTCTCGATCGATGGCCGGGCGCAACAGCGTCTGCGTTTTTTACGCGGTGATGTCCGGGAACCGACCTGGTCCCCGTTTATGAGTTCAAACTAATCACAGGAGAGTGGCAATGTTACCTACACGATATTTTATAATCGCTGCATTAATGAGCAGTATGGTTTTTGGCTGTTCGTCATCGCCCAAAGTTGTCGGGGAAGGCAGTAGCGGTAGCCCGGCGGCGGGCACGGGCGCGGATAAGGATCAGCGTTTCGGCGCGGAGACCGGTGGCGCTTTTACCGGCGACCCGCTGTCCGATCCCAACAGCCCGCTATCACAGCGGGTGGTCTACTTTGAATTCGACAGCAGTGAGGTCAGCGCTATGGACCGGGATATTATTGCGGCCCACGCCAACTATCTGGCCAACAACCCTAATGTCAGCATTATTTTGGAAGGACATGCCGACGAACGCGGCTCGCGTGAGTATAATATTGCTCTGGGGGAACGCCGTGCCAGGGCCATACAGCAGTTAATGCTGTTACAGAGTGTCGGTCACCAACAGATGCAGGTCATCAGTTTTGGTGAAGAGCGTCCGGTAGCGATGGGGCACGATGAGGAAGCCTGGCGGCTGAACCGTCGCGTGGAAATTTTATATTCAGGACAGTAGCATGAAATCATATCAGCAGACGCTGGCGCTTCTTTTACTCGTCGGCATAGGCAGTGCGCCGTTTACGGCCTGTGCCCGTGATGTGCAATTACGGGATCGCCCCGGTAGCAGCAGTACTCCATCGGTCAGCACGACACAGACGCAGCAGGCACAGGCGGCGGTCAATACCGAGTCCCTCTCCACCGAGGACCGCCTGCGGCGCCTCGAGCGCCTGCTGGAGAGCCAGGGACTAGTGAGTCTGATGGTGCAGCAACAGGAGATCCAGCAGGAGCTGCAACGCCTGCGCGGTGAGATCGAGGTCCAGACGCATACCGTGTCGGAGCTACGCAATCGCCAGCGAGAGCTGTATGTCGATATCGATCGTCGCCTGCTGGCGCTGGAACGGCATGGCGGCCGGGCGCCAGCAGCGTCGGCCCCAGCCGGCGCGGGGGGCGCAGCCAATGCTAGCGCCACATCCTCGGGTGCTGCCGCGTCGGCAGCACCCGCAGCCTCGACGGCGTCGGTTCAGGGGGAGCAGGAGGCCTACCAAAAGGCCTTTGACCTGTTGCGTGCCCTGCGTTACGACCTCGCCATCCAGTCATTTCGTGACTTTATTCGTCAGTTTCCCAATGGCCGCTACGCCCATATTGCCCAGTACTGGATTGGTGAGGCCAATTATGCGCAACGGCGCTTTGCGGAAGCCATTGTCGATTACCAGGCCCTGTTACAGAACTATAGCAACAGCCCCAAACTGGCCGAGGCAATGCTGAAAATTGGCTATAGCCAGTTCGAATTAAAGCAATATGATCAGGCCCGTGACAGCCTGGAGCGTCTCATCAAGGCCTACCCCGGTACCACCGAGGCGGGTCAGGCGCAAAACCTGTTGCAGAAGATTCGCGTCAATCAGAGCGCCGCGCAATAACGCAACACGCAATGTCCAACCCCGCAAGGAGACAGCACCGCATCCCGTTGGCGATGGCGATCATGCCCCTTGTATTTTTATAATCAACCCTGGTGACGGCCCCCTGTGTCTGACGAACGCCTCCGTATTACCGAAATTTTTTATTCCCTGCAGGGGGAGGCCGCGACCGTCGGCTGGCCAACGACCTTTATTCGCCTGACGGGGTGTCCCCTGCGTTGTGGCTATTGCGATACCACCTATGCCTTTCAGGGCGGTGCCTGGTGGACGCTCGACGCTATTATCAATGAAGCCAAAAAATACCAGACCCCGTATATTACCGTCACCGGGGGGGAACCCCTGGCGCAGAAGAATTGCCTGCTACTACTGGCGCGCCTATGTGATGCCGGCTACCAGGTCTCGCTGGAGACCAGTGGCGCTCTGGATATTGCCGCAGTGGACCCGCGCGTCACTATCGTGATGGATCTGAAGACGCCATCTTCCGGCGAAGTCGAAAAAAACCGCTGGGCCAATTTGCCGCTGCTCAAGCACAGCGATCAGGTCAAACTGGTGATGGCCGATCGGACGGACTATGACTGGGCCGTGGACGTACTCAGGCAGTACCAACTGGAGCAAAAATGCACCGTGCTGTTCTCTCCGGTACAGGGCCAGTTGGAGCCACGGCAGTTGTCGGACTGGATCCTGCAGGACCAGTTACCAGTGCGATTTCAGATTCAGTTACACAAGGTTCTCTGGGATAATGCACCGGGTCGTTAGTCACACATCACTGTCGCCATGAAACACGCACAAAAAGCCGTTGTCCTGTTGTCCGGTGGTCTGGACTCCGCCACCACCCTGGCGCTTGCAGTCGAGGCGGGTTATGCCTGTTATGCCCTCAGTTTCGACTATGGCCAGCGCCATCGCTGTGAGTTGAGCAACGCCGCCAGGCTGGCAAAACAGCTGGGCGCCAGCGAACACAAGGTGGTGCGCCTGGACCTGGGGAGCATTGGTGGTTCGGCCCTGACTGATCAGAATATTGCCGTTCCCGAGCACGCCACAGAAGGTATCCCGGTTACTTATGTACCGGCGCGTAATACCATTTTTCTGTCCATTGCCCTGGGCTGGGCGGAGGTACTGCAGGCGCAGGCCATCTACATCGGCGTCAACGCCGTGGATTATTCCGGTTACCCGGATTGCCGCCCTGAATTTATCGCTGCCTTTGAGCAGGTTGCCCGTCTCGCGACCAAGGCAGGGGTCGAGGGCCGGCCACTGACGATTCACACACCCCTCATGAGTTTGAGCAAGGCCGAGATTATCCGCCGTGGCACGGCCCTGGGCGTGGACTATGCCATGACTATCTCCTGCTACAACCCGGATACTCAGGGTCGGGCCTGTGGCCGCTGCGACGCCTGTCGCCTGCGCGTCGAGGGTTTTCTCCAGGCGGGCCTCCCCGATCCCACAATATATCAATAACTATCTGAATATAAAAGAAAATATATGCGTACTGGTGGGCGGGGTATGGTTCAAGATATACTAGCGCGCCTTACGGCCGGGCGACCGGCAGAGACGTTGTTTTGCCGCAGCACTACCAAAGCCACTAATACGAGGATGTCACTATGAGTTTCGAAAGTTTTGCCGGGGCGCAGTCCTTCTTTCTATGGTCCACCTTTTTTGTCGCAATCATCTTGGGTGCCATTGTCAACAAAACCAATTTCTGCACCATGGGGGCCGTGTCTGATCTGGTCAACATGGGTGACTCCGGCCGCATGCGCGCCTGGATCCTGGCTGCTACCACTGCCATGCTGGGTGTAGTCCTGCTTGAGGCCCTGGGGGTCTTTTCTCTGGGTACAGGCACCTTGCCCCCCTATCGCGGCGCAGAGCTGCAATGGGGCCGTTACATCCTCGGTGGCCTGCTCTTTGGGGTTGGTATGACCCTGGCCAGTGGCTGTGGCAACAAGACCCTGATTCGCATTGGCGGCGGCAATATCAAGTCCATTATGGTCCTGCTGATTATCGGCATTATTGCCTATTATATGGTGGACCCCTACAAGCAGGTCCTGCCAGCCAACTGGTATGCCCGTTTCTTTGCCCCCTGGCTCGGTGAAGCCTCGGTGTCTCTGTCCACGCCGCAGGACCTTGGCAGCATCGTCGCCGGCTGGTTCGGCACGGCTGCGCTGACGACACGTACCGTCATTGGTCTGGTACTGGGGGCGATTGTTCTGTTTCTGGTGTTTCGCTCTGCGGATTTTCGCCGGAGTTTTGACAATGTCTTCGCCGGTCTGGCGGTGGGGCTGGCGATCGTCCTGGTCTGGTATTTTACCGCCACCACGTCGATCAGCACTGACGATAGTCAGCAGTCACTAACCCAGTTCTACGCCAACTGGGATTTTGTCATGGATTCCAGCGAGGGCAAGCCGCAGAATGGTTCCACCAACCTGCAGCCGCAGTCCTATACATTTATCAGCCCCATGGGGCAGACCTGGGGCTACATGACTTCCGGTATGACCGCATCCTACCTGAGCTTTGGGGTCATGGCCGTGGCCGGGATTATCCTTGGCTCGTTGCTCTGGTCCCTGTTGAGCCGCAGCTTTCGCGTCGAATGGTTTGCCTCGTTTAAGGATTTTTATACCCACGTGATTGGCGCCGTGCTGATGGGCTTCGGTGGCGTATTGGGTCTGGGTTGTACCATCGGCCAGGGCGTCACCGGGGTGTCAACGCTGGCCCTGGGCTCCTTTATGACCTTCGGTAGTATTGTGCTGGGCAGTGCCCTGACTATGAAGATCCAGTACTACAAGCTGGTCTATGAAGAAGAAGCGACCTTCATGAAGGCCTTTGTCACCGCCCTGGTGGATATGAAGCTGCTACCCGCCGGCATGCGCAAGCTGGAGGCCGTTTAGGCGTCTGGCGATTGCGGTTGCCCCCGCTGCAGACCTGAACCAGATAAGGGTACAGTGTGTTCGGGGCGCCGCGCAGTGGCTTGCTATCGTTGCCGTAATTCTGGACTGCACCTGTTTTTTAAAATCGTGTCTGTTCTACTCAGCTGGAGGTCGCAGACTCACCGGTTTAGTCATCGCGACGCCGTATCCCGTGCGGCTGCCGTGGTGGCGGTGCGTTCGATATGGTTTGAAACACACTGTCTACGGCTCGGGATAGCGTGTTTAGGGCGCGCATTTTACCCGGCCTGTTGGGCTTGCACTTCCCGCTGGGTCCGGTAAAATGCGCGCTCCTTTTGTCGTAGCGGATATCACTGTCGCCACGTCAATTGTCCAGCAGCGTAGACCACCTGTATGGGCCGTTAGCTCAGTCGGTAGAGCAGTTGGCTTTTAACCAATTGGTCGATGGTTCGAATCCATCACGGCCCACCATTTTCAGCTCCCCATTGCAGTTGCCCAAAATAGCCGCAACTGGCTTCCACCTCGTAGACGGGCGTGGTTGTTTGCCGCTGCATGTCGATACTCTTGCTCGATTTAATACCCCTAAAGCGCACGGCCTGAACCGCAGCGCATGTCCTGTGCGGAGATTGGCAGTGGCTGTAATGACTCAGTCTGGGGATCAAGCCCGAAGAATCGCACTTTTCATCTGCCATCCGTATGCGCGCTAATGCAAAGGTGCGTACATGACTCCAGCGGCGTAGCTCCCGCACGGGCCGCTTTTCTCATTGCCGGAGTCCGTACCAGGATGGACAGACAGTACGCATCACGTCCCGCTGGGTAGTCAGATACCTGTCCAGTGTGAAGCGCTGCGGGCG
>JAWOIE010000033.1:0-3479 GCA_046484825.1 Gammaproteobacteria bacterium
GAGACTCGGCACCTCCTGTTCGCTGTGACAGAAACAGGTGGGACAGACCGCCGTGCAGTTACCACAGGAGAGACAGCGCCTCGCCACCTCGTCCCAGCGTGCATGGTCCAGGTGCTGAAACAGCGCATCACGCAGGTCACGACTCGGCAGGCGTCGTTGCTGTTGCTGCGCGGCCTGCTCGGTCTGCTGCGCGGCGCTTTGCAGCATGGCGTCACTGGCGGCCTCCAGCCTGAGTGGTGACAGTAATGTTTCACCGGCATCACTACCGGCCTCGATCACATAGCCGTCATCGAGTTCATCCAGGCGCAGGTCATAGCCCTGCTCGGCCCGCGGACCATCGCCGGTGGAGTGACAAAAACAGGTGGCGGCGGGATGGCTGCAGTTGACGGCGATCAGGAATAGCCCTGCACGCCGTGCGGCGTAATAGGGGTCGCAGTACTCCCCGTCGAGAAAGTGCTGATCCTGCAAACGCAGGGCCGCCAGGTCACAGGCACGCACACCGAACACGGCGAGTTTTTTTGTTTCGGGCAGGGTAGTGGCAAAACCCAGCGGGCAGCTCGGCTGGCGCATATCGCGCTGCACCTGCCACAGGGTCTCGCACGGGGCAAACACCTGGGGCTTGAGGGCCTGCGGGCCGTTGGCCCAGGCAAAACAGCGCGCCGAATCCTGCTGCGAGAGGCGATACTGCCCCGGCGACTGCAGATCCTGAATGCCCTGTGGGAGTTGGGTAACGGAGGTCAGGCTAGCGTAGACAATGGCGCCGTCACGCTGCTGGGGACCGAGACAGTCATAGCCCTGCTGTTGCAACAACGCCAGCAACGCGGCTAACTGAGTACGCGGCAGGTAACTGGCCATAGGTCCTTTAATACTCCCCGGTAATCCCTGGTTCCTGCGGGTCAGTGTGCAATGCCCGACGCAAGGCGTCAAACCCTTTGCGCCCGGCCTCGCTCATGGGCGGATTCCATGGTTATACTGTCAGGGTGACTCACAGATAAGACAGGCCCATGTGCTTAGGAATCCCCATGCAAATAGTGTCCATTGATGGACACCTGGCCCACTGCCACGCCAGGGGTGTGCAGCGCGAGGTCAGCCTGTTCATGCTGGCCGATGACAGCGTCCAGGTGGGTGACTACGTCATGGTGCATGTGGGGTACGCCATTCAGAAAATTGAAACCGCCGAGGCCCGCACCGCCTGGGAGTTATACGACCAGATGCAGGAGCAGGACCATGCATGAACTGTCGGTCTGCCGCAGCCTGATGACCCAACTGGAGACCATCATGGATGAGCACCAGGCCGCGGGGATTGAACGGGTGTCATTACAGATCGGTCCGCTGGCCGGTATCGAACCGCAACTGCTAAAACAGGCCTTTCCCATTGCCAGTCGCGACACCCGCGCCGAGGGCGCCGAGCTGGCGATCGAAGCGGTCGCCATTCGTATCCGCTGCCAGGGCTGCGGTGAAGAATCCGAGGCCCGTATCAATGACCTGAGCTGTCCGAGTTGCCGGCATGGACAGACTCAACTGCTGAGCGGTGACGAGATGCTGTTACACAGCGTCGAACTCAAATTGGCTCCGGCAAACCAGGGAGGTCCCCATGTGTAATACCTGCGGCTGTAACATTACCCCCGGTAATCGTCATTTGCTGCAACCCGCGGCCAAACCGGCAGGCCATAATACGGGCCAGTCGGCCATTACCATTCTCAAGAGTCTGCTGACGGAAAACGATCACCAGGCCATGCATAACCGGCAACACCTGGATGGCCACGGCATCCTCGCCATCAACCTGATGTCCTCGCCGGGGTCCGGCAAGACCGCCCTGCTGGAACAGACCCTTGCGGCGTTAAAAAATGAATACCGCATCGCCGTCATTGAAGGTGACCTGGAGACCGAGAACGATGCCGTTCGGATCCGTGCCCAGGGTGTGCCCTGCGTGCAGATCAGCACCGGCAGCGCCTGCCACCTGGACGCCCACATGGTGCATGACGCGTTGCATCAACTGGAACTGAATTCACTGGACCTGCTGTTTATCGAGAACGTCGGTAACCTGGTCTGCCCCGCCAGTTTCGATCTCGGTCATCATCGTAACCTGACGCTGCTGTCGGTCACCGAGGGCGATGACAAACCGGCCAAGTACCCGGTGATGTTTCGCGGCACGGACCTCATGTTGTTGAGCAAGACTGACCTGTTGCCGATGCTGGATGACTTTGTCCCGGAGCGCGCCGAGCAGTATCTGCGCAAACTGGCCAACCCGTCACCGGTGCTGTCACTGTCGGCAAAAACCGGTAGCGGTATGCAGGCGTGGTTCGACTGGTTGCATCACGAGGTCGAGGCCCATCAACAACGCCTTGCCGAACAACAGACCCTTATCCCCCGCATGCAGCCCGACGGTGTCCGGCTGCACAGCGAAGGCCGCTGATGTCGCAAACCGCCCGCCACTGGTTAACCCGCATCAACGAGTTGCCGCTGCCACAACCGCTGGCCATTATGAATGTCTGCGGCGGTCACGAGCGCGCCATTACCCAGGCCGGACTGCGCAGCCTGTTGCCGGAGGGCATTACGCTAATCCCCGGCCCCGGTTGCCCGGTGTGTATCTGCCCGGAAGAGGATATCTACGCGGTGATGCAACTGGCGTTGCATGAAACGGTGACCGTGCTGAGTTTTGGCGACATGCTGCGGGTGCCGGTGAATAACCGCAAGGGTTCGCCCCGCAGCCTGGAACAGGCCCGTGCCTGCGGCGCCGACATTCGTCCCATTGCCTCGCCACTGGAGGCGGTGCGCATCGCGCGCGCGCAACCGAATATCAGGACAATTCTTTTTGCGGTGGGCTTTGAAACCACCACCGCCCCCATTGCCGCCATGATCCACGAGGGGCTGCCGGATAACCTCTATATATATAGTTCGGCCCGTCTCACCTGGCCGGCGGTGGCGTTGCTGCTCAACAGTGGCCGGCCCGGTTTTGATGCCCTCATCGCCCCCGGTCATGTGGCTACCGTCATGGGGGCACGACAGTGGCAGTTCGTGGTAGAACAGCACCAGTTACCCGCCGCGGTGGCCGGCTTTCAAGCGGAGAGCCTGCTGGCCGCCATCTATTCGGTCATGCGCCAGTCACTCGAACAACAACCCTTCCTCGACAACTGTTACGCCGAGGTGGTGAAGGACGAGGGTAACCTGCATGCGCAGACACTGCTCGATCGGGTGTTCGACATCAGGGCGGCGCAATGGCGAGGCATTGGCGAGATCGATCACTCCGGTTATCAGTTAAAGGACTGCTATGCCGCGCACGATGCCCAGCGGCAGTTTGCCATTGATCAGAATACATCGAGAAAACGCTTTGGCCAGATGCCCGCCGGCTGTGACTGTGCCGAGGTGGTGCTGGGACGCAAGCGACCGGACCAGTGCCGCCTGTATAACGACGCCTGCACACCGGATTCCCCCATCGGTCCCTGCATGGTGTCGGACGAAGGAGCCTGTCACATCTG
>JAWOIE010000055.1:0-6791 GCA_046484825.1 Gammaproteobacteria bacterium
CTGGTGCTGGGCACCCTGCCGGTATTGTGGTTTTTGATGCGTCGGGAATCGAAATAGCCGCGCCATGTCGGTAGCGATTATTGGCTCGACAGAAATATGGCCGGGAGTCCCTCTCCCGCTCGCTGCGCAGATTAGTTATTGATATTAATCATTATTATGGTGTGCGTGCGCGGCCACATGAGCATCATGCTGCGGCGCTTGGCCGCCCCGCGCGGGGAAAATCGCAGTTGTTTGCCGACAGGCGCCCGCGTACAATCCCACCCAAGGCTGATATGGCTCTGCGGGAGAGACTCCCCATGATTGACAGGGGAGCGCCGAAGGCGCAACACGTCCGGAAACGCTCAGGCAAAAGGACCGCAGCAGATCAAGCCGACTCTGGAGAGACTCTACATTGATAGAGCGCCGAAGGGGCTCAAGCTCTCAGGCAACGAGGACAGAGGGGCGACCGTTATTTCATTTAATGGATGAAACAACGGTCGCCTTTTTTTTTGCGTATTTTATGTTCGGGAGAAGTGGTGTCCAATTCAGTTAAACCGGTGTTTGATTTTTCCGGCCAGGCCAATGCCGGGCGTATGCCGGCGTGGATCCGGCAGCCGTTGTCGCAGGGCCAGGCCTATGGCGATACCGCGCGGGCGGTCAATCAAAATACCCTGAATACCGTCTGCGAAGAGGCGCGCTGCCCGAACCGCCAGGAGTGCTGGAGTCGCGGCACCGCGACCTTCATGCTGCTGGGCGAGACCTGCACCCGTGCCTGTGGCTTCTGTGCGGTCAAGACCGGTAAGCCCAGCTGGTTCGATAACGATGAGCCCCGCCGGGTCGCCGATGCGGTCAGCAACCTGCAACTGGATTATGTGGTGCTGACGTCGGTAAACCGCGACGATATGCCGGATGGTGGCGCGCGCATTTTTGCCGATACCGTGACCTGCCTGCGCCAGGACAAGGCGGACATCGGTATTGAGTTGCTGACACCGGATTTTTATCGCTGCCAGCCAGCGGCGGTCGAGACCATTTGTCAGGCCATTGCCCATGCGCCCGGCAATAATAAGCTGGTCTGGGGTCACAACGTCGAGACCGTGCCGTCGCTCTACAAGCACGTGCGCAAGGGATCGGACTATCAACGCTCACTGGATCTGCTGGCGCAGGCCGCCAGCCAGCCGGAGATCGAGGCCAAGTCCGCGATTATGCTTGGCCTGGATGAAGGCTACAAAGAAGTCCTGCAGGTCTTTGCCGACCTGCGCGATGCCGGCGTTACTCGTCTGTCGGTCGGTCAGTACCTGCGCCCGACCAAGTACCACATCCCGGTGAAGCGTTATCTATCGCCGGCGGAATTTGATCGTTACGCCGACGAGGCCAAGGCCATGGGTTTTAGCTGGGTCAAGGCCGGGCCGTTGGTGCGCTCGTCTTACCATGCTGAGGAATGATGAACATTCACCGCAGACGACTACGTCCTGTAGTCGTCTGCGGTGAAAGGTATTTATAAAATTTTTGAGGAACATAATGGCTAATCGAACACCTTTGTATGACGAACATGTGGCACTCAATGCCCGGATGGTGGACTTTGGTGGCTGGGATATGCCGATCAATTACGGTTCGCAGATTGAAGAGCACCACTACATTCGTCGTGCCGCCGGGATGTTCGATGTCTCGCACATGACGGTGGTGGACCTCAGGGGTGAACAGGTGGGCGACTATCTGCGCAAGCTGCTGGCCAATGATGTCTCGCGCTTAAAGGCGACGGGCAAGGCGCTGTATTCCTGCATGTTGAACGCCGATGGCGGGGTCATTGATGACCTGATCGTCTACTACATGAACGACCAGTGGTTTCGCATGGTAGTCAATGCCTCGACCCGTGAAAAGGATCTGCAGTGGATGCGCCAGCAGGCCGACGCCTATGCAGTGGACATTAGCGAGCGCGCCGATCTGGCCATGATTGCGGTGCAGGGTCCCGAAGCGCGCGCCAGGGTGCATGAGGTACTTGGCGCCGAGGCGGCCGCGGCCCTGCAGGACATGGCGGTGTTTTTTATGCGCGAGTGGCAGGACATGTCCATCGCCCGTACCGGTTATACCGGTGAGGACGGCTACGAGATTATGTTACCCGCGGCAGCGGCGGCAGGCTTGTGGAAAGAGTTGCTGAAGGTCGGTGTGCACCCCTGTGGCCTGGGTGCGCGCGATACCCTGCGCCTCGAGGCGGGTATGAATCTCTATGGCAGTGATATGGACGAGACCACCTCGCCGCTGATCTCCGGTCTGGGCTGGACCATTGCCTGGGAACCGCAGGGGCGGGATTTTATTGGCCGCCAGGCGCTGCAGGCGCAACGCGATGCCGGCCTGCAGCAGAAGCTGGTCGGTCTGGTGCTGGAAGGCAAGGGCGTCCTGCGCAACCACCAGAAGGTCATTGTCGATGGCCTGGAGGCCGGCGAGGTCACCAGTGGCAGTTTTTCACCGACGCTCAACCATGCGATTGCCTTTGCCCGGGTGCCGGTAGATATCGGTACGCACTGCGCGGTCGACATTCGTGGCAAGCACATCGCGGCCCGTGTCGTGAAGCTGCCCTTTGTGCGCAACGGCAAGTCCTGTATTGAATAACACACCATTAAAAAGTTAACGAGGAAAAAACCATGAGCAATGTCCCCACTGAACTGCGTTACACCAAGAGCCACGAGTGGGTGGCCCTGAATGATGATGGCAGCGTTACCGTCGGCATTACCGACCACGCCCAGCACCTGCTCGGTGACCTGGTCTTTGTCGAGGTCCCGGATGTCGGCACGGAGTTTGCCGCCGGCGACGATTGTGCCGTGGTGGAATCGGTCAAGGCGGCGTCGGATGTCTATTGCCCGCTCGATGGTGAAGTGACCGCCGCCAACGAGGCCCTGGCCGATGCGCCGGAAACGATTAACTCGGATCCCTTCGGAGACGGCTGGATTTTTAAACTGCAACCCAACGATGAGGCGGCCCTGAATGATCTCATGGATGCAGATGCCTACGCCGAGATGATTGCCGAAGACTAGAAGCAGGACCTTACCATGCCGTTTATTCCCCATACCGAAAATGATGTCAGCGAGATGCTGGAGGCCATTGGCGTCAGCAGTATTGATGACCTGTTTGATGAAATCCCCGCCAACCTGCGCGCCAACGGCCTGGCGAGTGTGCCCGAGGGGATGAGTGAAATGGAAGTGACCCGCCTGATGCATGAACGTGCCGGACAGGATCAGCGTAGTCTGTGTTTCGCCGGCGCCGGCGCCTATGAGCATCACATTCCGGCGGCGGTCTGGGAGATCGCCACCCGCGGCGAATTTTATTCTGCCTATACTCCCTACCAGGCCGAGGCCAGTCAGGGGACGCTGCAATTGTTGTATGAATACCAGACCATGATGGCCAGCCTGACGGGCATGGATGTCTCCAACGCCTCACTCTACGACGGCGCCTCGGCGCTGGCCGAGGCGGTGTTAATGGCCGTGCGCGCCAATCGCAAGTCAAAGAGCAAGTGCGTTCTCATGCCGCGGACCGTACACCCGCAGTATCGCAAAGTGGCCAGCACCATCGTGAAGGGGCAGGGGATTCATTTTGAAGAACTGGATTATGACCGCGAGGGCGGCCATATTCACCCCGGCAGTCTGCCGGCCGAGCCGGGTGACTATACCGCGCTGGTGATCCCGCAGCCGAATTTCTTTGGCGTCCTCGAAGACGTGGATGTCCTCACCGACTGGGCCCATCAACACGATATTCTGGTCATTGCGGTGGTCAATCCTACCGCCCTGGCCATACTCAAGCCACCGGGACAGTGGGGCGCGATCGGTGCCGACATCGCCTGTGGTGATGGTCAGCCCCTGGGGATCCCGCTGGCCTCGGGCGGCCCATATTTTGGTTTTATGTGTTGTCGCCAGGATTATGTGCGCCAAATGCCGGGTCGTATCATTGGTCGCACTACCGACCTGGACGGCAAACCGGGTTTTGCCCTGACCCTGCAGGCCCGCGAGCAGCATATTCGTCGTTCCAAGGCGACTTCAAATATCTGTACCAACCAGGGCCTGTTGGTCACCGCGGCGACCATCTATATGACGCTGGTCGGTCCCGATGGCCTGGAAAAGGTGGCGCGCCAGTCCCATGCCAATACCCGCCTGTTGGTCGAAAAGTTGACCGCCCTGGATGGCGTGCACCGGGTCTTTAACCGCCCCTGTTTTCATGAGAGCGCCCTGCGTTTTGACTATCCCGTGGACGAGATCATGCGCGCCACCACGGCGCAGAGTATCCTGCCCGGCATCGACCTGTCCGCCGAGTACCCGGAACTGGAGAACTGTCTGTTGCTGTGCGCCACTGAGACCAAAACCGAGCAGGACCTTCAGGGGTTTGCCGCCTTGCTACAGCAAATCTTTACACGCCTGCAATCGGCGCGTTCTCCGATTGAACCAAAAATGGCCTAGGCCCCAGGCCGGCCAGCATTCACCACAGGGTAAGCATGATGTTAATTTTCGAAAAGTCACAAGCCAATCGTGTCAACAAGGCTCAGCAGCCACGGCAAACCGGTTCGCTGGAAGATATCCCGGATCATTTTTTGCGCCAGCAGCGGCCAGTATTGCCTGAGGTCTCCGAGATGCAGGCGGTGCGGCATTACACGCGCCTGTCACAGAAGAATTTTTCCATTGATACGCATTTCTATCCGCTGGGTTCCTGCACCATGAAATACAACCCCCGTGGTTGTAATACCCTGGCCATGTTGCCGGGGTTTGCGCAGCGCCACCCGAGCAGCCCGGCGAATATGTCGCAGGGCTTTCTGGCCTGTATGTTTGACCTGCAGGAGATCCTCAAGGACGTCACCGGCATGAAGGCCGTGTCCCTGGCGCCCATGGCCGGCGCGCAGGGTGAGTTTGCCGGTGTCGCCATGATCCGTGCCTACCATGACGCACGGGAAGATAAGGGGCGTACCGAGATCCTGGTGCCCGATGCCGCGCACGGCACCAATCCGGCCACCGCGACCATGTGCAATTTCAAGGTCAGGGAGATCCCCACCAATGACGAGGGTGATGTGGACATCGAGGCACTGAAGGCGGCGGTGGGACCACAGACGGCGGGTATTATGCTCACCAATCCGTCCACGCTGGGTGTGTTTGAACGCAAGATTAAGGAGATCGCCGGGATCATTCACGATGCCGGTGGCCTGCTGTATTACGACGGCGCCAACCTCAATGCCATTCTGGGCAAGGTCAAACCCGGCGACATGGGCTTTGATGTGATTCACATGAATCTGCACAAGACCTTTTCCACCCCGCATGGTGGTGGTGGCCCGGGCGCTGGTCCCGTGGGCGTGAGTGCCCGCCTGGAACCCTTCCTGCCGGTACCGCTGGTAATACAGCGTGATAATGAATTTCATGTGCTGACGGAACAGAGTCGTCCCCAGACCATCGGTCCCCTGTCGGCCTTTATGGGGAACGCGGGAATTTTAATGCGCGCCTATATCTATGCACGCCTGCTGGGCCGTGAAGGCATGGAGCGGGTTGCCGAGTATGCGACCCTGAATGCCAATTACATGATGGCAAAATTGCGCGATGCGGGTTTTGAACTGGCCTTTCCCGGTCGGCGCGCCACGCACGAGTTTATTGTCACCCTGAGAAAGCAGTCAAAGACCCTGGGGATTAGCGCCATGGACTTCGCCAAACGTCTGCTCGATTATGGTCAACACGCACCGACGACCTACTTTCCCCTGCTGGTACCGGAGTGTTTTCTGATTGAGCCCACCGAGACCGAGGCCAGAGAGGCCCTGGATGAATTTATTAACGCCATGATCAAGATCCAGCACGAGGCCGAGACCGACCCGGACATGCTCAAGGGTGCGCCCTATACTCTGCCGGTGCGTCGCCTCGACGATGTCAAGGCCGCCAAGGAACTGGACCTGACCTGGTCCGCAGGTTAAGGCACCCGCATGGCAAAGACCGGCGTCACCGGCCTGCAGCGTATCATCAACGCCTTCGGTTATACCTGGAAGGGCTTGCGCGCTGCCTACAGACATGAGGCGGCCTTTCGCCAGGAACTGGCGCTGGCGGTAGTGTTATTGCCCCTGTCCTTCTGGGTAGGACAAAACCACGTTGAGTGGATCCTGTTACTCAGCACGCTCATCCTGGTACTGGTGGTCGAAATACTCAACTCCGCCATCGAAGCCGTGGTCGACCGTACGGGAGATGAACCCCACAAACTCTCCGGTCGCGCCAAGGATATGGGTTCGGCCGCGGTGTTTCTCGCCTTTATGATTTTACTGCTGACCTGGGGTTTGATTGCCTGGGAAAATTTCAGTTAGCGTTTCTGTTTATATCAGCAGGTTGCCGGCTAAGCGGAGTTCACTATAACCGGCGGGCCAGGCAACATGGACGCGTCGGCGTTCGCTTGTTACCATAAAACGCAGCAGCACATACTCATCAATACCTAAGGAGCTCCCCATGTCGGCACTGATCTGTGGCTCGTACGCCTATGACACCATTATGGTCTTTCATGACCAGTTCAAGAATCACATCCTGCCGGACAAGGTGCATATCCTCAATGTCTCATTTCTGGTGCCCGACATGCGCCGCGAGTTTGGCGGTTGCGCGGGCAATATCGCCTTTAATCTGAAAATGCTCGGTGGCGACCCGCTGCCCATGGCCACCGTCGGCCATGACTTCAAGCCCTATGCCGAGCAGCGAGCCTTGGTGTCTGCAGTGGACCGGTGATGTCGCCATCCGCTTTGAGCGTGCCTTCGAGCTGCGGCAACAGATCGTTCAACTCGGCGGCTTCCAGTTGCCAGTCGAAGCTCATTTCATCGG
>JAWOIE010000067.1:0-5488 GCA_046484825.1 Gammaproteobacteria bacterium
AACAAACGAGACACCTCGACTCGTTGGTGCGTTAACACTCTGAATTTTAGCGATTACGACCAAGCCACCTACGTCACAGTAGAGCCAGCCGAGTGCTTGTCTTTGTCTGACCCAGATACACTGCGATCGAGTTGTCCCGCGCTGCCCACAAGCAGGCGGCGTTTAACTCAGGAACGCTGATTACCTGCTTCCAGGTAAAACTTCATTATCAGCAGCGTTGTCCGCAGCGGTCGCTTCCATATATTCTTGGCGGCAGGCTGGGGGGGGTTAATAAAACAGGAATTTTGAGCGAATTTATTGCACGCCTACAAGGGCATGTAGCAAGAAATTACTGAGGCCAATTGAACGGGCCGCATACAGCAAAAACACTATGCCGACCATAGAAAAAGCCCTGTGTCACAGGACACAGGGCTTTTGAGAGAACGATTTACCAGGTAAATCGATACTTTACTTTGTCTGACTGGTTTAGTTCAGACTCTTAAGCGCCTTTTCAGCAACCGCGGCTGGTAGGGGTACATAGCCATCCTTGACCACTACTTCCTGACCCGCCTTGGACAGCACCATAGTCATGAATTCTTTCTCAAGTGGTGACAGCGGCTTGTTGGGATGCTTGTTGACATAAACCCAGAGAAAACGTGACAGCGGGAAAGATCCCTTGACTGCATTATCTGGTGTAGCTTCAACATAGTCACTACCTTTCTTAGCCAGCGGGAGAGCCTTGACACCTGACGTCTTATAGCCAATCCCTGAGTAGCCGATACCGTTTAGTGAGGCGCTAACAGACTGAACAACGGAGGCAGAACCTGGCTGTTCATTCACGCTGTTCTTGAAATCACCCTTACACAGCGCGTTCTTCTTAAAGTAACCGTAGGTGCCTGATACTGAATTACGGCCATAGATCTGGATGTCGCGATTCTTCCACTCACCGGTGAGACCAAGATCACCCCATTTAGTCACGTCCTTGCTGTGGCCACACTTGCGTGTTGCAGAAAACACGGCATCAACCTCTGCAATACTCAAACCCTTAATCGGGTTATCCTTATGGACATAAACGGCAAGTGCATCAATCGCAACGGGAATGGCGGTTGGCTTGTAACCATGTTTCTTTTCGAAGGCTTCGATTTCCTTATCTTTCATTTTTCGGCTCATAGGACCAACATTGGAGGTGCCTTCGGTCAGCGCGGGAGGCGCTGTAGAAGATCCGGCAGCTTGAATCTGGATGTTAACTGCTGGATACAGGCGCTTATATTCCTCCGCCCACAGTGTCATCAGGTTGGCCAGGGTATCGGAACCTACGCTGCTCAGGTTGCCTGAAACGCCGCTAGCCTTTTGGTAATCCGGAAGGGCCTTATCAACTTGACTGGCAACAGCTGAACCGGATGCAGCCATCGCTACAATCAGGGCAACTGAGCTAAGTAACTTTTTATTCATCATGGGAATTCCTCTTGTCTGTAAATTTAACAGTAATAATTATGAACACGTGATATGACAAACATATGATCTAAATATGACATAATAATGACAGGTTAATCTATTTTGCGTGCCTCATCCTTGTGTACAATACAGCTGCGAGGAAAGTGACACACAAAGGTGCTACCGCGACCTACCTCGCTATCAATACCAAGTGTCGCCCCATGATGATTGAGGGCATGCTTGACAATAGACAGGCCCAGACCCGAACCCCCGGTATTGCGCGATCGTGCCACATCGACACGGTAGAAGCGTTCCGTAATACGTGACAGGTGGTGCGGCGGAATGCCGATACCCGTATCGCTTACCGACAGGTTCGCTCCTGCTTCATCTTCGTACCAGCGGACGTTAATCGCCCCCCCTGCCGGGGTGTAATTGACCGCATTAATCAGCAGGTTACTGAAGGCACTATCCAGCTCCTTGCTATCCCCATAAATATACAGGTCATCATCTATATCCATGGTGATTTGGTGATTTCGTTCACCACTGACCACTTGTGCCTCTTCCCTCAGCCCAGCCAGTATTTGCGGCACGACCACGACCTCGTGCTTGACGGGCTTTTGGTCGTTTTCCAGCCGCGACAGCAACATCAGGTCTTCCACCAGGTGGTACATACGCTTCGACTGCTGCTTCATCAATTGCAGTGAACGCCGCAGTAATTTTTCATCAAACTCTTTTTCCTCTGATAAGGTTTCGAGATAGCCACTCATCACGGTCAGCGGGGTACGCAATTCATGTGAGATATTGGCAATAAAGTCGCGACGCATATTTTCAACATTGGAAAACGCGGTGATATCACGCAGCAAGAGCAGTTTTTGCTGCTGGCCATAGGGGATAATCCTGACGCGCAGGCGTTGCTGCTGATTCACCGGACCGCTGATCTCAATGGCATCATCCTCCTTACCGCTCGTCCAGAAACTGCTGAAATCGGGCAGTCGAATCAGATTGGTGATGCGCTGCTCCACATCCTGAGGGTAGCGCAGCCCCAGCCATTCACCGGCAACCGTGTTCCACCATTCAATCTCGCCATGTTGATGCATAATGACCACACCATCGGGCATGGCATCCGTACTCTCGCGAAAACGGCGCAGCAAATTGGTGAAACGCTTGTTGCGTTTGCGCTGGCGCTTTAACAGACGATAGATTTCATCAAAAATATCGCCCCAGACACCAGATGACTGTGGTGGCGTATACGTTTTGTATTTTGATAACCAACGTGCCAGCAACCAGATATTATAAAGGTGCCAGAACAGATAGGTGGTAATCGCAACCAGAACAAATGATTCAAGGTGCCCAAAGAACAGCCCGAGAAATACTGCCAGGCCAACAATAGTCAGAAAGCGACCTATTTCTATTTGAATCGAATGCCGCAAGTTGGGCTAAACCTGTTGTGAAAAACGATAGCCGGAGCCACGCACCGTTTGTACAAACTCGGCGCAACCATGGGGTTCCAGCAGTTTGCGCAGGCGGCGGATGTGCACATCCACCGTCCGTTCTTCGATATATACATCATCCCCCCAGACCTGGTCCAGCAACTGGCTGCGGCTAAAAACCCGCTCGGGGTGCGCCATAAAAAACTGTAGCAGACGATATTCGGTGGGTCCCAGATTGAGCGACACGTCACCCGCCGTGACCCGGTGTCCCACGGTATCCAGTTTGAGCTTCTCGGCCACGAGCACGCTCTCGGCGTCGTCCTTGCTGTGTCGGCGCAGGATGGCCTTGATACGGGCAACGAGCTCCTGGGTGGAAAAGGGCTTGGTCATATAATCATCTACCCCAATATCGAAGCCACGCAGTTTGTCTTCTTCTTCCCCCCGTGCGGTAAGCATCATAATGGGGACATGCTGGGTTCGGCTATCCTGACGCCAGCGACGCGCCAGATCGATACCGCTAATCCCGGGCAGCATCCAGTCCAGCAGGACAATATCGGGTAGTTGTTGGGCGATGCAGGTCTGGGCGGCACCGGCATCAGCCGCCTCGGTAACCTCAAATCCGGCCCGCGTCAGGGTGAAGCTCACCATTTCACGAATGGCCTCTTCATCTTCTACCAGCAGGACCTTGATATTTTTTTCACCCATGTCTAGCCATCTTCCCGTGCAGGTTGACTCGATACGGTCATATTAGAGACTACGAATGTGACATTCGTATGACACTCATGCCCCGGCAGCGGCGTACAATACGGCATTCTGTGAAAAGACCCACAGTCATTAACGGGGCGGCACTATAGAATTCAGTCCCAATATACTATATATATGTGCGTAACAATTAAATGAGAAAAATCTATGCGATTCAGACGATTAACCCTAATTTGCGGCCTGTTGCTCGTGCTGGGGCCCGCCCTGGCCAAGACCCAGTATGTCAGCGACGAGCTGGTCATCACCCTGCGTACCGGCCAGGGGAATAATTACCAGATCATCAAGACCCTGAGCAGTGGCACCCGTCTGGAGGTGCTCGAAGAAACCACCACCGGCTATACGCGGGTACGCCACAGCGATGGCACCGAGGGCTGGGTCCGCACCCAGTATCTGTCGGATCAACCCACCGCCCGCGAGCAGCTGGCCAGTACCCGCAGCAAACTGGAAAAGCTGGAAGAAAAAAATGCCACCCTCTCGACACGGCTGGCCACGATGCAACAGGACAACAGCCAGTTAAGCAGCAAACTGAATGAATTAAGCAAGCAGCACAAGCAGGCCGAGACCGACCTGAACCGCCTCAATGAAGTCGCCGCCAAACCGATCCTGCTGGATCGGGAAAACCGCGAACTCAAGGAGCAAACCATTTCCCTGAATAATGAACTGCAACTCCTCAAGCAGGAAAACCAGCTGCTCAAGGATCGCTCCGACCGTGACTGGTTTATCGCCGGTGCCGGTGTGCTCCTCGGCGGTATCCTGTTGGGACTGCTGGCCCCGAAACTGCGGCGGCGGAAAAAAGACAGCTGGGATTTTTGAGCCTGACGGCAGGAATCACGCCCAGGTCACACCGGCGTACGCCCCTGCAAATCTTTGCCTGGCAACGCCGTCGAAAGCAGCGCGCGCCAGGAGGGGGACAGGCCGCCGGGGCAAGTATTTAATAACCTGTCCGCTCTCTGCGCCGCTACGCACCGGGCCTTAATTTGCAGCTCATCACCACAAGCCCATGGGCACCACGCCCGCCAATGCCCTGCGCGGCAGACTTTATTTGCCCGGATGTCTTGCTAGCGCCATTGCCTGGCGCTATCTTGCTGCGATGAACCCCACCCCCACACTTTTGCAAATGCTGCAGGGCCTGATTGCGGCGCCGTCCGTCAGCAGTGTCAGCCCCGGCTTTGATCAAAGCAACCTGGACGTCATCCATCTGCTGGCCGACTGGCTGCAAGACCTCGGTTTTACGGTCGAGGTCTTGCCGCTGAAGGCCCAGTCTAACAAGGCCAACCTCATTGCCACCCTCGGCAAGGGACCTGGCGGTCTGGTGCTGGCTGGCCATACCGACACTGTGCCCTATGACCAGGGCCGCTGGGCGACCAACCCCTTCCAGCTAACCGACAGGGGGCAGCGCTTTTATGGCCTCGGCACCGCTGATATGAAGAGCTTTCTGGCTCTGGCCATTGAGGCGGCCCGGGATGTTCGCGCCGGGGATCTACATCAACCGCTGATTATTCTGGCTACCGCCGATGAAGAGAGCAGTATGAACGGTGCCGAGGAGCTGGTCATGCTCGGTCGCCCCAAGGCCCGCTATGCCATTGTCGGTGAGCCCACCGGGATGCGACCCATTCCGTCGCCCATGGTAAAGGTCATCGGCTCCCCCTCCTCGGTGCTGTCCGCCACCGTGCCATCGGTGAGGCTCAGAGTAAAGTGCATGGTCACCTGCGAACCCGGTCCGATGGTCAATGCTTCGATGTCCGCCATAATAGTCCGTCCGTCTGCCTCGGGCATTCGCCGTTCATCAGGCGCAGCTCCTCGCTTCTTTACAGCATACCGGAGATTTAGATGTCTATTCGGCTATTGGCTAATCCCGAAGTGACTGTGGTGGGAGGAGGGAC
>JAWOIE010000139.1:0-7370 GCA_046484825.1 Gammaproteobacteria bacterium
CGAGGCAGACCACTAACTGGCGCCAGTGATTGATTTCTAAGATATTTGGGCTTGCGCCTGGGTGCGCGTATCAGTTGCAGGAACGTGAGCACGACAAGGCGAATGCGGCGTCATTTATGAGTGTCATGCCGTAGAGCGCAACGGGTGATTGCCGGGCAGCTTATTCATGGCGCAAGGCGTCGATGGGGTTGAGTTTGGCGGCTTTGCGCGCCGGGATATAACCGAATAGCACGCCGACCGCAGCAGAGAAGAAAAAGGCGATCACCATAATGCCACTGCTCAGTACTATGGGCACGCCCATGAGACCGGCGAGTCCATAGGTGGCGAGTACCGCCAGCAGAATGCCGACCAGACCCCCCAGCGAAGACAGCACGACCGCCTCCACCAGAAACTGGAGCAGGACGTCCTGTTCCTGCGCGCCGATGGCGAGGCGTATGCCGATCTCGCGTGTGCGTTCGGTCACCGACACCAGCATGATATTCATAATGCCGATGCCACCCACCAGCAGACTGACGGCGGCAACGGCCCCCAGTAGTCCGGTCAGGACCTGGGTCGTGCCGGTCAGGGTGCTGGTAATTTCCTGCATGTCGTGGACAAAGAAGTTATCGCTGTCCTTGGCCGAGATACGGCGGCGTTCCCGCAACAGGGATTCAATGTCGCTCTTGACCTTGGCGGTGGAGACCCCATCGCGGGCCGACAACTGGATCAGGGCCACATCGCGATTGCCGGCGATACGACGCCAGAAGGTGCGCAAGGGCATGAGCAAGATATCATCCTGATCGCTCCCCATGGTCGTCTGACCCTTGGCGGCGGTGAGGCCAATGACATCACAGGCGATCTTGTTAAGACGCAGTCTGGCGCCGATGGGGTCCTGGTTGCCAAACAGCTCGCGGCGGACGGTTTCACCAATAATGCACACGGCGCTACCGGCGCGTAATTCTGACTCGGAAAATTTGCGGCCGGCGGCCAGGCGGGTATTGCGCACATCGAAATAGTGATTGTCCGTACCGGTCACACTGGTCGACCAGTTGAGGTTGCCATAGACCACGACCATGTTGCGGGTCGCCGTAGGACTGACGGCGGCGACCCCCGGCAGATCATTGGCCATGGCCTCGCTGTCCTTAATCGTAAAGGGCGGTGCCGGCGAGCGTTGCCCAGGACCCACGCGCTGGCCGGGGCGGACAATGAGAAGATTGCTGCCAAGGCTGGCGATCTGATTGGTCACGTGCAGAGTTGCGCCACGTCCCAGATTTACCATGGTAATGACCGCGGCGACACCGATGACGATGCCGAGGATGGTCAGCGCCGAACGTAACAGGTTGCGGCTAATGGCGCGAAAGGCAAGGAGCAGGATATTCCAGAACATTAGTGGTTTGGCCTCTGCTGTTGGTCCTGGGCAATGAGACCGTCACGAAAATGTATCAGGCGCGAGGCGTACTCCGCCATTTCCAGTTCGTGTGTAACCATCACTACGGTCAGATTGCGTTCCTGATTAAAGCGGGTCAGCAGTTCCATGATCTCCAGACTACGCGCGGTGTCGAGGTTACCCGTGGGTTCATCGGCGAGTAATACGGCCGGCTGGGTGACCATGGCGCGGGCAATGGCGACCCGTTGTTGTTGACCGCCGGAGAGTTCGGCGGGCGTATGTCGCTCCCAGTCGCGCAGCCCCACGGCATCGAGGGCCTCCTGGGCCATGCGGCGACGTTGTTCTGCGGGCAGGCCGCGATAGATCATGGGCAGTTCGACATTTTCCAGTGCCGTGGTGCGCGACAGTAGATTAAAGCCCTGAAAGACAAACCCAATATAGTGACGGCGGAGCAGGGCGCGCTGATCCCGACTGAGCGTGCGGACATCAATGCCTTCAAAACGGTAGTCACCTTCGGTCGGGGTATCAAGACAGCCAAGAATATTCATGCAGGTTGACTTGCCCGAACCGCTGGGCCCCATCATCGCGACAAACTCACCCGGCTGGATGGCAAAGGAGACACCGCGCAGGGCGTGCATGGCGGCGACCCCCTTGCCATAGACTTTGGTGACGCCATTCAACTCAATGATGGCACTGGCTTTGGCTTCAGACATACCGGTGCATTACTTCGTGGTGCTGATGGTGTCCACAATCACCGGCATTCCCGGCGTAACGTCACCGGCCGTGATCTGGGTGACCTGGCCATTCGTGGCCCCGACCTTGACCTCCAGGGCGACCGGTTCGCCGTCCTGCAAGCGCCAGAGTTGCTGTGGCTTTGCCTTTTGTGCATCGCTACGCGCTGTCCTGGTGGTGCTGCCTGACGGGCGACGTGTGAACAGCTGCGACAGCAGGTTGGTTTGGGGTTTACGGGTCTGGTTGGGCGGACTAAAACGCAGCGCCGTATTGGGCGCCAGCAGGACATTGTCCAGTTGCTGGACAATGATCTCGGCGGTGGCTGTCATGCCGGGGCGAAGCGCCAGGTCTTCGTTATTTACCGATAACACGGTTTCGTAGGTGACCACGCCATCAATCGTCTGTGGTGCAAACCGAACCTGACTGATGCTGGCAGGGAAGCTGCGTTGCTGAAAGGCATCCACCCGGAAGATCGCGTTTTGTCCCTCTCGCACCAGTCCGACATCCGCTTCATCCACCGCGACATGCAGTTCCATCTGGGTGAGATTCTCCGCCAGGGTAAATAGAATAGGGGTTTGCAGCGAGGCGGCAACGGTCTGACCCGGTTCAATCTGCCGTTTCAGGACAATGCCATTAATAGGTGAACGGATCTCTGTCTTCGACAGCGTGGTCCGATCCGCGTCCAGTTGCGCCTCGGCCTGGGTGACCTGCGCCTTGCTCCGTTCCAGTGCCGCCTGGGCGCGGGCATAGGCCGCGGTGGCGCTGTCGAGTAGCTCACGGCTGCCAAGTTTTTGCTTTTCCAGTTCGCGGGCCCGGTTGAGGCTGGTACGTGTTTCCAGCACCGTGGCCTCGCTTTCCCTGACCATGGCGCGCGCCAGTTGCAGGGCCGCCTCGGCTTGCCGCAACTTGGCGGCCAATTGCTTGGTGTCGAGCCTGGCCAGTACCTGACCGGCGCTGACCCGGTCATTAAAATCGGCCTCGATGGACTGCACGGTGCCGGAGATCTCCGTACCGACGTCGACCTGGTTCAGGGGTTGCAGGATGCCGGTCGCGGTCACGGTGACGGTCAGGTCGCCCTGGTAGACCTCCGCCGTCTGATAGTGCAGTGCATGACCCTCGCCACCGGGCCACAGCCACCAGAGTAGCAGTATGAGCAGCACCAGGGCGGCAAGCCCGTAGCCACGGTAGCGGCGGAATTTTTCGCGACGCTTTTGTTTGAGGCCCAGGACCTCGGTCATGGTGTCGTTCATAGGGCTCGATATTGGGGCGGGTGAATACCGCTAGTATGGCATGTAACGCTTTGATTTGGGGAGGGTCGTGAAAGTTCATTATCCGTGACGATTATTGCGGGGAATAGCAGGTGCAAACGGGAAGGCGGTTACAGCAGTTATCGCAGCCCAGTCCCCGGAACAGGATCACGCAGCAAGCGTGGTCGTTTGTTTTACTTGGGCAGCAGGTCAGTGGCTACAGACGTAGCCGCGAGCGGTGTGGTGCCGACCCAGTCAGTTTGAAAAAGATTCTGGTCGGGCGGCGCAAAACAGCTAAGCAGCGGCTATAGTAACTCCGTCCAGGAACAGTCAATGCCTCCGCATTGCTGCGAGCAGAAACACCATGGTCTTTGCCAGTGAGAGTAACGTTATGACACGGATTATTTTTTGTGAGACGGGTTTGTCCCGTCCTGCGCCGGGGCCCAGTAACACGCCATGACTGGCTTAGCTCAAATAGCGGATTTTCAGCCAGTCGCCCTTGTTGAGCCGGGGCTGAGGCAGCGTACGCGATATGACTATGTCGAGGCTATGGGCGTTAAAACCGGTGAGGCCCAGCGCCGGTAACCGGCGGGATCGCATGACCTCCCGTTTGCATGAACAACGTCTGTTTGCGGTGCAGGCTGCCATCCGCGACAGTGGTGCGCGTAGTATTATCGATCTCGGCTGCGGTGATGGCGACCTCATTGTGCGGCTGTTGTATGAACCGCAGATCACTCATATCACCGGTATTGACCTCTCCCACGCGGCGCTGCAGCACTTACGCCTGCGACTTGGCAGTGCCGCGCCCGATACGAGACGACCACCGGTACAGCTCCTGCAGGGTTCGATGACCGACCTGGCGGCGACGCTCGAGGGGTTTGACTGTGCCGTCATGCTAGAGACTCTTGAACACATCGAACCGCGTCAGTTATCCGTGCTGGAGCACTGTCTGTTTGTAAGCCTGCGCCCCCTGACCGTGGTGATGACTACACCCAATGCCGATTACAATGCCCTGTTGGGCC
This sequence comes from Gammaproteobacteria bacterium, assembly GCA_046484825.1. Classification (GTDB taxonomy): domain Bacteria; phylum Pseudomonadota; class Gammaproteobacteria; order UBA6429; family Thiohalophilaceae; genus CAJYAN01. The sequence continues at coordinate 4,368 of JAWOIE010000139.1, forward strand.
TGGCACCGTATCAATTTCGTCATCCAGGGCACCGCTTTGAGTGGGGGCGGCAAAAGTTTCGTCACTGGGTACAAGGCATCGCAGGTCGTCATGGCTATGCTTGTCACTGTACCGACCTGGGCGATTATGATCCCGACTATGGCGGCGCCAGCCAAATGGCCGTGTTCAATCGTGCCGGGTCGGAGGACAATAAAATTCAGGCATAATGTGCAGACCCTGTAGCGGGCACTATTGATACACCGTGGGCAGATTCCTTTTTATTTTGTGCACAGATGGACACTAATCAACCAGACGGTTGGCTGTTCGTCAAAAATCGATCAACGCGCTGTCACCTGATTGTCACGCATGCTTTCTAGACTTCCCCTGCAGTCTAAGTCATCAGTTCAACTCTATGGGGAGTAAAAATAATGCAAACACTTAAAAGTAACAAGGTGGCGCTGGCCATCGGTATGACACTGGCGGTTACCGCCTTACAGGGTCAGGCATTCGCTTCTGACAAGCATGAAGGCGATCGTGACTTTGGGGTTATGGTTGAACACCTGTTAAATAAGCAGTCGGACAAGCTCTTTGGCGTGAAGAAGCCGCTGGAGCGTTCTGCCGATGAAAGTGACTATGTTTCACGCGAACTGGCCAGAGCCGATCAACGTATCCTGTTGGCCAAGGGCCTGAAGGCTGAGTTTGTGACGCGTAATCTGGGTACGTCGGGTGACTTTATCGCCTTCTGGCCCAGCGCCACAAATTATAGCCATCTGATCGTCTGTATCGAACAGGGCCGTGCCGCTGGTGGCCTTAATGCCGGCGTACAGCGAGTCGACGTCGCTAGTGGTCAGGTCGAAACCATTGTGTACGGCATGAGCCGCTGTGATGGCATTCGTACGACCGCCTGGGGCACCGTGCTGGCCACGGAAGAAACCACCGATGGCCGTGCCTATGAAATTATCGATCCGCTCACTACTACCGGGCACTGGATTGCTGATCGCAGCAGCGGTGATGTCCGCGATGCCGTTCATTCCGCCACTCCCAGCAGCACGATCGTACAACGTCAGGCACTGCCGACCATGGCATGGGAAGGCCTGATCGTACTGCCTAGCGGCGTAGTGATTGCCGGTGATGAATTGCGTCCAGGTTCTTACACCAATGACTTCGGTACCCGTGATACCGATGGCGGCGCTATTTTCAAATTTGTGCCAGCCATGCCGCGCACAGCCGAAGGTCCGATAAGTAATCTTGCTGAATCACCACTAGCCTCGGGCTCTACTTATGCCATGCAGGTCTCCTGTAATAGCAATAATCAGCAGGTGGGTCAGGGTTGTGAAATTGGTAATGCCGCCTGGGTTGGTGTCAACGCCCTGGACGCACGCATGGATGCCAACCGTAATGGTGCTACTGGCTACTATCGTCCTGAAGACCTGGAGCAGGACCCGCTGTATTTCGACGCGGAAAATCCGGATGCCATTCGCTTTTGTGTTGCCAACACTGGTCGTGAAAGCGCCATGAACTATGCCGAAGTTGTGTGCGGCGTCGATAGCGATCCCTTGCTGGCCGACAATAATACACGCTCAGTCGTGGTCAATCGTTTCGTGGAAGGCGATGAGGAGTTTAACAGCTTCGACAATCTTGAATTCCAACCCATGACGGGCAATCTGTATGTTATCGAAGACCATAGATATGGGGATATTTTCTCCTGTCTGCCAGATGGTGAGGATCGTGATATCAAGACAGATGGTTGCGTACGTATTGCCTCGGTTGTAGACCCTGCGGCAGAGCCCACCGGCTTTATTTTCGATGCCAGCGGTGAAACGGCTTATGTGATTGTGCAACACGGCCAACAGCCTGCCGAGTTACTGGATTATGCTTCTAATCCGGTTAATGGTCGTACCGATGACCTGATTAAGGTCACCGGTTTCAAGGTCAAGAAAGACCATCATGACAAGAAGTACCACGACAAGAAGCACCACTAAGTCCCGCCAAAGCGTAGTCTAACGCTGAGCGCCGCCCGTACGGGCGGCGTTTTTTTTGTGATGAGAATCTCGTACATAGTCTTTCATGCAGTGGATGAGTGGATGGGATTGTGGACGCCAGGCACCGGCACAGAGAGAGCATTTGTGGTTCTAAGTGCACAGCCAAACGCCTAAACAATAAAAAAGGCCCTATCAAAAAATGATAGGGCCTTTTTTATTTGGTGGAGGCGGCGGGAATCGAACCCGCGTCCGCAAATCCTCTGCCATTGGCTCTACATGCTTATCCTGTTCTTAAGTTTAGCTGTCAGCTGCCCAACAGGCAGGGAACACTAACAGCGATTCCGGTAAGGTTTTAGCGCTTCCATCCCGGACGTATTTCCGCGCGATCTTGTGTGGGATGACTCCGGTGATCTGAACGCACAAGCACGTATCAGGCCGAAGGCTTTACGCTGGTGTTTAAGCAGCTAAAGCGTAGTTGTCGTCGTTGGCAACTATATTTTTTGCAGCTGATTTACGAGATTCTGCATCTCGGCATGCACCTCAGGTTTTGTAACCCACGTCGAAGCCAGGTCGCCCCCATTGGTATATCCTTCCGACTGTTATTCTAGCGGATAGTTCCGTGTATATATAGGGGCTTTGCGGGGATTAACAAGGGCCGAGGTACGAGCGCCCGGACCGGGCGGGGCGTTCTGCACGTCCCTCGTCCCTAGGCCCTGTTTTTGATGAGGCGTTGCTTGTCCCGTTGCCAGTCACGGGCCTTTTCCGTGGCTCGTTTGTCGTGCAGCTGTTTACCTTTGGCGAGGGCAATCTCCAGCTTGGCGCGGCCCTTTTTCCAGTACAGCGCAGTGGGGATGACTGTATAGCCCTTGCGCTCGACGGCGCCGATGAGCCGGCTCAGTTCTTTTTTATTTAACAGCAGCTTGCGGCTGCGCATGGGCACGGGGTTGATGTGTGTGGAGGCGGTCGCCAGGGGGGTGATCTGGCAGGCGTAGAGCCAGGCCTCACCATCGCGGAGGAAGACGTAGCTGTCCTGCAGTTTGAC
>JAWOIE010000167.1:0-4018 GCA_046484825.1 Gammaproteobacteria bacterium
CACCGAGCGCCATGGAAAAATCCAGCTCCGTGGAAAGAAGGAGCCCGTTTCCATCTATCACATTATCGATATCCTCAGGATCGCCTGAAAGAGGCTGCCAAGCACGGTTTCAGTCTGGCAATCGTGCCGTCTGCGAACCTCTCCCGACAACAGCATGACGGACTCAAGGTGATCGGGGTCCATCGCCTGGATGAGGCGCTGGCGCACCTGTAGGCAGGCCAGGTCCTGGTCTCAGGCCAGCATGAACTGCATCTTCACATTGCCGATCTGGATTTGGTCGCCATCCTGCAGCGGGTAGCTCTGCTCACCGATGGATTTGCCGTTGACCGAAGGTGTGCGTTCGCCTTCCAGGTGGGAGAGATAGTAGCCCTCGCCGCGCTTGGCAATCACGGCCAGCTGGACACCCGGTTTGCCCAGGTTGGTCAGGTTGCGGTTCAGACTGATGGTCTTGCCCACATTGGCGCCATTGAGGATCTGCATCCAGGCATGCTTGTTGCCATGCCTGGCGCCAAGTGCGGCGAGATCCTCGCTGGTTTCAGGCTCATCTTGTGCTTCCAGATCCGCCAAGTCGGCGGTAAACAGCAGGGTGTGTTTGCCGATCCGGATCTCGTCACCGTGCTTGAGGGTCTGCGGCTCGGTCACGCGATGCTCATTGAGAAAGGTACCGGCATCGCTGTCGAGATCCTTGAGCGTTGAGCTGCGTTGAGCGGTAGTGATGCAGGCATGGCGCTCTTGCAGGGCCAGGCTGTCGACATGGATCTGGCAGGTGGGATCATTGCCGATAAACATGTCCCCGGCGGTGACCGGGTAGGTCTTAAGTGCATTGCCTTTGAATGTCAGCGTCAGTTTTGACACAGAGAAGCTCCACTACCATACATGAGTCGGTGGCCCATTATAGACAGCCAGTTACCGGGCGTGTAGTGATTTGTTCCTCGGTATTTTCAAGCGAGGATCGATGCGCACGGTCTTGATCGAGTTGTTGGCTGTTTGCAGGATCTCGATGGGATGGCCTTCCAGCAACAGACTGGTCCCTGGTTCCGGGATGGTTTCCAAGTATTCGGTAATCATGCCGTTCAGGGTCTTTGGCCCGTCGGTGGGCAGATCCCAGTGCAGGATGCGATTGAGTTCACGGATATTGGTGCTGCCGTCCACCAGAAAGCTGCCATCGTCCTGCGGGTGAATATCCTTGCTGGCGCTGGCGGCGGGATCCGTGGTGAATTCGCCGACGATCTCCTCCAGGATATCATCCAACGTGACCAGACCGCGAATATCGCCGTATTCGTCGACAACCAGACCGATGCGTTTGCGTTGTGACTGGAAATTGAGCAATTGGGTATTCAGTGGTGTGCCCTCGGGAATGAAGTAGACCTCGCGAATGGTCTTCTCCAGATCCTCTCGTTGCGGGGTCTGATTGGCGCCCAGTGAGAGCACATTGCGCAAATGGACAAAGCCCAGGACATTGTCGATATCCCCCCGGTATACCGGCAAACGCGTATGCTGACTGGTGCTGAGTTGTTTGAGGATCTGTTCCCAGTCATCATCCAAATCGATGCCGGCGATCTCGTTGCGTGGCACCATGATGTCTTCCACGGTCGCCTGCTCCAGATCGAGGATGCTCAACAGCATCTGCTGGTGGCGCTGGGAGATCAGGCTGCCGGCTTCATTGACCACGGTGCGCAATTCTTCGGTATTTAGTGCATGGCTGTCCAGTGAGCGTTGGCTGACGCCCAGCATGTGCAAGATGGCGCTGGGAATGGTGTTGATCAGCCAGATCAGGGGGTAAAGCACTTTCAGTAGCGGCCGGATCACCAGGGTGGCGGGAAAGGCAAAGCGTTCCGGATGGAGTGCAGCCAGGGTCTTGGGGGTGATTTCGGCAAAGATCAGGATGATCAGGGTCAGCAGCAATGTCGCCAGCATGATGCCCTCTTCGCCGATCAGGCGCAGGGCGATGAGTGTGGCAATCGCCGAGGCCATGATATTGACGAAGTTATTGCCCAGCAGAATGACACCGATCAAGCGGTCGGGGCGTTTGAGCAGTTCAGTGGCGCGCCGTGCACCGCGATGGCCGTCCCGCGTCAGGTGGCGCAAACGGTAGCGATTAAGGCTGATCAGGCTGGTTTCCGAGCCGGAAAAAAAGGCCGAAAAGAGCACAAGCACGAACAGGCTGACAAGTAACAGCCATATGGGAATGTCGCTTAGCAAAGAAGGAAGAACCCCGGATGAAGAACAAGATGATATTACAGGGCTTTGTGACGGGGCTGTCAAGTCCGCCGGCCGTTGATGAAAGCCGGCGCGGGCGCTTGCATGATCCTGAAAAAGCGCCCCGTTTACAGCGTGTCACGGCACCGGGAAGGCCGGGAACAGAGCGGCGGCTGATGCGCTGAGGGTGTTTTGCTACAAAATCAGCTCCAGCACCATCTTGCTGCCAAAGTAGGCCAGCATCAGCACCGCAAATCCGCTGAGGGTCCAGCGGACCGCGACACGGCCGCGCCAGCCGTAGTGCCAGCGCCCCCACAACAACAGTGCGAAGACGAACCAGGCGATAATTGTCAGGACAGTCTTGTGGACGAGGTGCTGGGCAAAGATGTCATGAATAAAGGTGATCCCGGTCAGCAGGGACAGGGTAAGCAGGACATACCCGATAGCGATCATCCGAAACAGCAACTGCTCCATGGTCTCCAGCGGCGGCAGGGCCCGGACAAAGCCGCCAGGGTGGCGGTTGCGTAGATGGCGGGTCTGGATCCATAGCAGCACCGCCTGAATGGCGGCAATATTCAGCAGGCTGAAGGCCAGTAGTGACAACAGGACGTGTGCCTTGACACCCACCGTGTCGATGCCGATCTGGCCCGTAGTGCCCCCCCAGACGATCTGCAGCAGCAGGGTCAGGGCGCTGACCGGAAACACGATGATTCCCAGATTCTCCACCGGTTGCCTGAAGGCAAAGAGTACGACAAGGGTGGAAATCAGCCAGGCAGTCAGGGACAATACATGGAACAGACTGAGATTGAGTCCTTGTGGCAACAGCATCTGGTCATAGATGACCATCAGGTGCAGGGCGATAGCCGGTATGCCGAAAAAAAGGGCGATCAGTTTGCTGCGCTGGGTTGCCTGTATGCCGGTGGTCAAACGGCGCAGCAGCAACGCCGCGCTGATATAGTAAAAAATGATGCTGCCTGCGGAAAATAGAATGCTCATCGGTCTTTTGGGTTCGGTGGCCAGTTGCCAATAGTCGCACATCGCCGCCCGGGGTTGAAGCAGATTAGCCCGCCCAGGGAACAATCCGTTCGCTGAAACTGTGAACAGGCTTGCGTTTGTTTATCAAACCCGGTGAGAAAGGTAGGCTAATTTTTTATAATGAACAATAATGAAATCCTGTCAAGAGGTCTGTCTGACCGGGATACAGGAACAATTGCCACGGGTTGATGGATGGAATTAAGGGTACTGGGCTGCAGCGGCGGCATTGGCGGACAACGCCGGACGACCTCGTTTCTGCTGGGTAACGAGGTATTGATCGATGCCGGCAGTGGTGTCGGCGAGCTCACGCTCGACGAGCTGGCGCGGGTGCGCCATATCTTTCTCACCCATTCCCATCTCGATCACATCCTGTCTATACCGCTGCTGATCGACAGTGTCTTTGATCGGCTCCAAAAACCGCTGGTGATCCACGCCCAGGCACACACTCTGCGCGCACTCCGTGAACATGTCTTCAACTGGGTGATCTGGCCCGATTTTACCTCCTTGCCAAACAAGGAGTTGCCGGTGGTGGTGTTACAGGCGATGCAGCCGGGCGAGCAGGTGGAGGTCAACGGCTGTCATTTCAGCATGATCCCGGTCAACCATGTTGTGCCAACCGTGGCTTATGTGGTGGACTATCAGGGCGGGGTGCTTGCCATCAGTGGTGACACGACGACTAATGACAGTCTGTGGCAGGGGCTGAATGCCTTGCCGCGTCTCGATCATCTGATCATCGAGGCGGCCTTTTCCAACGCCGAACGGGCGCTGTGTGAGCTCTCCAGAC
>JAWOIE010000191.1:0-10131 GCA_046484825.1 Gammaproteobacteria bacterium
TTGATTCCTGGTTTGACAGTTATCTTGGCGTGGTGTCGTTGATCCGGATCATGCAGGGCCAATTGCGCAAAAAACAGAAAATCACGGTCATGTCGGCGCAACGCAATTACCAGGTGGATAAGCTGGGTATCTTCACGCCCAAACGCCTGGAAAAGGATGTCCTCGGGACTGGTGAAGTCGGCTATATGGTCGCCAGTATCAAGGAAATCGACGGCGTACCGGTAGGTGATACCATAACGCAAAGCGACCGGCCGGCGGGGCAACCCCTGGCGGGTTTCAAACCGGTGCAACCGCGCGTCTTTGCCGGACTCTTTCCCATTGAAGGTGATGACTACGAAGACCTGCGCGAGGCGCTGGCAAAACTCCGCCTCAATGATGCCGCCCTGTTTTATGAGCCCGAGACCTCGCAGGCGCTGGGCTTTGGATTTCGGTGTGGCTTCCTGGGGATGCTGCACATGGAAATCATTCAGGAGCGACTGGAACGTGAATATGAGCTGGACCTGATTACCACTGCCCCCACGGTGGTGTTCGAGGTTCTGACCAACAGTGGTGAAACACTCCACATCGACAACCCGGCAGCCCTGCCGGAGGTTAACCATATCGCGGAAATCCGCGAGCCGATTATCGCGGCCAACATTCTCATGCCACAGGAATATGTCGGCAATGTCATTACCCTGTGTATCGAAAAACGCGGGGTACAGAAAAAGCTGCAATACATGGGCAAACAGGTCATGTTGACCTATGAACTGCCCATGAATGAAGTGGTGCTGGATTTTTTTGACCGACTCAAGTCGGTCAGCCGCGGCTACGCCTCCATGGACTACGAGTTCAGGCGCTTTCAGGCGGCAGATCTCATTAAACTGGATGTGTTAATCAATGGTGAGCGGGTCGATGCCTTGTCGATCATTGTGCACCGGAATAATTCCGAGTATCGCGGGCGTGAGCTGGCTTCAAAAATGAAGGAGCTGATCCCCCGGCAAATGTTTGATGTTGCCATACAGGCGGCCATTGGCGCCAAGGTTATTGCCCGGACCAATGTCAAGGCGCTACGTAAGAACGTAACCGCGAAGTGCTATGGTGGTGATATTTCCCGCAAGCGTAAGCTGCTGGAAAAGCAAAAGGCAGGTAAAAAACGCATGAAGCAGGTTGGCCGGGTGGAAATTCCTCAGGAGGCATTTCTGGCCGTATTAAATGTAGGAAAAGACTAATGAATATCGATTTTTCACTTGTGTTGTTTGTACTGGTGCTGGTGAGTGGCGGGATCTGGCTCATGGACATTATATTTTTTGCCAGCAAAAGAAATGCGGCACATGCCGAGACCGGCATAGAAGAGGATGTCAAGGAACCCATTGTTCTGGAGTATGCAAAGTTTATATTTCCTGTGGTACTCATTGTCTTCCTGTTACGCGGCTTTATCGCCGAGCCTTTCAGGATCCCCTCCGGCTCCATGCTGCCCACCCTCGAAGTGGGTGATTTTATCCTGGTGAACAAGTTCGCCTATGGGGTACGCATCCCGGTCTGGAATAAAAAGGTCCTGGGTTCCAGTGTGCCGCAACGCGGCGATGTCGTGGTCTTCCGTTACCCCGAAGACCCTCGCATCGATTATATCAAGCGTATTATCGGCGTGCCCGGTGACGAAGTAGCATATTACAATAAAGTTCTCTATATTAATGGTAAGGAATTATCACAGACCGTCGTCGGCGATTATGCGCAGGATGGAAGTTATGTACAGTACAGCAGGTTCAAGGAGGAACTAGATGAGCTGCACTATGATATTCTCAAAATTGACAATGTCGGCGCCGGTGATTTTGTTATCCGGGTACCTGAAAATAACTACTTCGCCATGGGCGACAATCGCGACAATAGCCGCGATAGTCGGGCATGGGGTTTTGTGCCGGATGAGAATCTGGTTGGCGAAGCCTTTTTGATCTGGATGAACTGGTCATCTGAAGGTGGTCTGAAGTGGCAGCGTCTTGGCACCATAATAGAATAGGGGTTGATAATGATTAAGACCAACAGGCAACAACAGGGCATGACCATGATCAGCTGGATGGTGGTTCTATCCGCCATTGGCTTTATTGTTTTTATTACTCTGAAAATAATGCCGATTTATCTCGGCGGTTATAATTCCTATTCTTCCGTAGAATCGATGACCAAGGAACGTAATCTCGGTAGCAAAACGCTTACCGAGGTCAAGGAAATGCTCTGGCGACGTCTGGATGTCAATATGGTGGCTGGGGTCACCAAAAATGATATCTTTGTCACGAAGGGCAAAGGTGAGCTTGTTATAGAACTGGATTATGAAATCCGAGAAAACATTGTGGGTAATCTGGACGTGGTAGTGCACTTTAATAAGAAAGTTTCTGTCCCCACCGGCAATGCAGCTAACTAAGCTGCTGGAACAGCACTTCGGCTACACGTTTAAGAATACCGAACTGCTGGAACAGTCGCTGACCCATCGCAGCGCCGCCCGGCGCCATTATGAGCGTCTGGAATTTCTTGGTGATGCCGTCCTGGGCATGGTGATCTCCAACGAACTCTACCGGCGCTTCCCCGAGGCCGATGAGGGCGATCTGACCCGGCTGCGTTCCCAGATCGTCAAGGGCGAGACCCTGGCACGGTTGTCAAAGAATCTCGGCCTGGGGGAACACATTATCTTCGGGCCGGGGGAGATGAAATCCGGCAGCCGACGCCGTGCCTCGATTCTGGCCGATGTCCTTGAATCGATCCTGGGGGCGATCTTTATCGACTCGGATATGGTGACGGTTCAGGGTATTATCCTGCGCCTGTTTGACGAACCGCTGGCGGCAAGTCATCCGGAAAAAATTATCAAAGACCCTAAGACCCGTCTGCAGGAATACCTGCAGGCACGGACGATGGATCTACCAGAATATAGCGTCGAGCAAATTACCGGTCCGGCACACAAGCAGTATTTCAAGGTGCGCTGTCGCATTGACAGCCTCAATCTTGAGGCCGAAGGCGAGGGTAGTAGCCGCAAGCATGCGGAACAGGACGCCGCCGAAAAAATTTATCAAAAGGTCCAGCATGTCTGAAACGGTTTTCAAGAGCGGTTTTGTCGCCCTGATTGGTCGCCCCAATGTGGGCAAGTCCACCCTGCTTAATCAATTGATTGGCAAAAAAATCAGCATTACTTCCAACAAGCCCCAGACGACCCGTAACCGGATCCTTGGCATCAAGACCACGGAATCGCATCAGATTATTTTTGCGGACACACCGGGGATTCATCAGCAGCACAAGGGTTCGATTCTGAATCAGCGCATGAATCGCACCTCGCTTGCCGCACTACAGGATGCCGACCTGAATCTCTTTGTCATCGAGGCCGGCAAGTGGACGGATGAAGACGAGAGTATTCTACAGCGTCTCGTTGCTACCGCGATCCCCATTCTCCTGGTCGTGAACAAGGTCGATCTGCTGCCCAACAAGGAAGAGCTGCTACCCTTTTTGCAGCGTGTTGGCAGCAAGGCCGGGTTCGACAAGGTCTTACTGGTTTCCAGTCTCAAGGGCGATGGTGTGACGATGCTGGAGTCGGAGCTGCTGCCGTATTTGTCTTTCGAGGGTCAGTATTACCCTGCTGAATACGATACCGACAAATCCGATAGCTTTATTACCGCCGAGATTGTCCGTGAAAAGCTGTTTCGCTCACTGGCGCAGGAAGTGCCCTACCAGGTCGGCGTGGTCGTGGATAAAATGGCCGTGGAGAAAAGGCTTATCAAAATATTCTGCACCATCTGGGTTTCGCGCGAGGGGCAGAAGCGGATTATTCTCGGCAAAAAAGGCGAGAAAATGAAAAACATCAGCACTCAGGCGCGCAAGGATATGGAGGCCTATTTCAAAAAGAAAGTCTTTCTCGATGTATGGATCAAGGTCAAGGAGGGTTGGGTGGATTCAGAGAACCTGCTCAATCAGCTGGGTTACCACGATGAAAATGGCTAGCAGCGGTGTCGGCGCGAATTGAAGACCTGGCCTATATACTGCACAAACGTGCCTATAAAGAGTCCAGTTACATTATTGAATTTTTTACCCGCACGCATGGTGTCATTTCTGCCGTTGCCAAAGGGGCAAAGACCAGTAAGTCCAGATTTTATCTGAATCTGCAATTATTTACCCAATTGGAAATCGGCCTTGCCGGGACCTCAGAACTCCTGACCCTGACGCAGGCTGACGTAAGCAAGGCGGTGCGGATGACGGCACAGAAAAACATTTTCTGTGGCTATTATGTCAATGAACTGGTGCTGCGCCTGTTACACCGACATGATCAGCATAGTCAATTATTTGATTTTTACGATCGGCTCATTGCCTCGCTCAAGGATGCTGCTGCCCCCGAACCTTTGTTACGTCATTTTGAAATGGCCTTGTTGACGGAGATTGGTTATGGTGTCGACTTTAGCTGCACAGTAGATGGTAAGGCCATCAAGGATGAGCAATACTATCTGGTCTCGCCCGAGCAGGGCGTGACCGAGACAACGGCCTCGCAGGCCTCGGACATGCGGGTGAGTGGAAAGACGCTCAACGATCTTGTGGCCGGGGCGCTCTCGAACGACACCAGTCTGCGAGAGAGCAAGCGGTTAATGCGCCGGATTTTACAGTACCACCTGGGTCATAAACCACTCAAGACCCGAGACTTGTTTGCACCAACTGCAGGAAATTGATATGCATGCGAATTTAATCTTACTCGGCGTCAATATTGACCATGTTGCCAGCCTGCGCCAGGCGCGCGGTACGCGCTACCCTGAGCCCTTGCAGGCGGCGCTGATTTGTGAGCAGGCCGGTGCGGACGCCATAACCATACATCTGCGCGAAGACCGCCGCCATATTCAGGACCGTGACGTGTGGTTGCTGAAAGACACGATCCAGACGCGCATGAATCTTGAGCTGGCCGTCACCGACGAAATGCTCGGCATTGCCCTCGAGGTCCGCCCCGAGGATTGCTGTCTGGTCCCGGAGCGCCGGGAAGAACTCACCACCGAAGGTGGTCTGGATGTCATTCGCTACGAGGAGCAAATCACTGCGGCCTGTCAGAAACTGGGTGCCAACGGCACACGCGTTTCCCTGTTTATTGATGCAGACTTTGCCCAGCTCGATGCGGCCGCCCGCACTGGTGCGCCGGTGGTAGAGATCCATACCGGTCACTATGGCGATGCGCTGTCACCTGAAGCACGACAAAAGGAACTCACCCGTATTGCCGCTGCGGTGGAACACGCCCGGGGACTGGGGTTCACTGTCAATGCCGGCCATGGTCTGGATTATCACAACGTCACGGCCATTGCCGCCCTGGCGGATGTGCGCGAGTTGAATATTGGTCACGCCATTGTCAGTGAGAGTGTTTTCACGGGGCTGGACAAGGCCGTGGCGCGTATGAAGCAGCTCATGGTGCAGGCGAGAGTGTCCGGCTAGGTGAAGTGTTCCCGGTGGTAGTGGAGGATGGTCTCGGCGTCGTGACGCACTGCGGCAAAGCGCTCGGCGATATCCGCTTGGTCGTTTTTGATGCTGTGCTCCAGGGCCCGCGTACTTGCCTGTAGCGCGGGTACACCACAATAGGCCGTGGCCCCAGTCAGCCTGTGCGCAATATTCCACTGTTCGTCCTTGTCCGCGCCGTGCATGGCAGCTTCCAACTCGGCGATATTTTTTGGTAATTGCTCAATCATCATGCCAAGTAGTTCTAGCATGAGTTCGCGATTGCCATCGACTTTTTCGAGGGCCATGTTTTCGTCAAATATATCCATGTTGTATATTGGCGTTCAGCGGCAGGTTGGTTAAAGTAGGCAAACAGTTTAGTATGAATTTCATCACTTGGTAACCGCATGACGCACAATTTTCCCACAATAGAGCAATTTGTCGGCAATACGCCCCTGGTCCGCCTGCAACGACTGGTTAGCTCCAGCAGTAGTTGTGTGCTGGCTAAACTTGAAGGCAATAACCCGGCAGGTTCCGTTAAGGACCGCCCGGCCCTGAGTATGATTCAGCATGCCGCCAGCCGTGGGGAAATTAAACCCGGTGATACCCTCATTGAAGCCACCAGTGGCAACACCGGCATTGCCCTGGCCATGGCGGCGGCCATCAAGGGCTATAAAATGGTGCTGATTATGCCGGAAAATATGAGTGCAGAGCGTCGTGCTACGATGAAGGCCTATGGCGCGGAATTGATTCTGGTGAGCGCTGAGGCCGGTATGGAGGGCGCCCGTGACCTGGCGCTGGCCATGCAGGACGAAGGCAGGGGCAAGGTGCTCGACCAGTTTTCCAACCCGGACAATCCGCTGGCGCACTATGAGACCACCGGTCCGGAGATCTGGCGAGATACACAACAGCAGGTGACCCACTTTGTCAGCGCCATGGGCACCACCGGTACCATTATGGGGACCTCGCGTTATCTCAAGGAACAAAATCCAGCCATTCAGATCATTGGTGTGCAACCGGCCGAGGGCGCCAAAATCCCCGGCATTCGTCGCTGGCCCAGGGAATATCTCCCCAGTATTTTCGAGGCCAGCCGCGTCGATTCGGTAGTCGAAGTCTCGCAGTCGGAGGCGGAGGAACGCACGCGACAGCTGGCCCGGGACGAGGGGATTTTTTGTGGTATCTCGTCGGGGGGCGCCGTGGCAGCCGCGATCCGGGTGGCTGAAGAAAATGCCAATGCCGTGGTGGTCACCATTATTTGTGATCGTGGCGATCGTTATCTCTCCACTGACGTCTTTCCTGCCTGATGCAATCGGACACGACAGTAATCACGGCCGAGGTGGTCGACCTGACCCATGAGGCGCAGGGTGTGGCGCGCGTCGACAACAAGACCGTCTTTATCGAGGGTGCGCTGCCGGGGGAGAAAGTCCGCTTTCGCTATACCCGGCGCAAGCGCAATTTTGATGAGGCCGAACTGGTCGATATCCTCGAAGCCTCAGTGGATCGGGTGACGCCGAGGTGCGCGTATTTCGGTACCTGTGGGGGCTGCAGCTTCCAGCACATCGAGGCGGCGCGTCAGATCGATTATAAACAAAAACAGTTGCTAGACTCATTGCGTCATGTCGGTGGTATTGTGCCGCCCGAGCTCATCCCGCCGCTGGCCAGCCAGGCACACTGGGGCTACCGCACCAGGGCGCGCCTGGGGGCCAAGTGGGTCAAAAAGAAGGGCCGTGTCCTGGTCGGCTTTCGTGAAAAGCGTAAACCCTATATCGCCGATATGTCGCACTGTGAGATTCTAACCCCGGCGGTATCGGCGCTCATCCCGGCGTTTGCCGAGTTGATCGCCCAATTGTCACAAGCGGATAAGATCCCGCAAATCGAGGTCGCCACCACGGAAAACATCAATGCCTTTGTCATCCGGCATTTATATGAACTGAGCGCAGACGACCTTCGTCTGCTGAAGGAATTCGCCCGACAACACGATATTGCCCTTTATCTACAGGCCAAGGGGCCAGATTCTATTAGCCTGTTGTATCCCGAACAGGTTACGCTGCACTACAGCATTCCGGCCTATGCGGTGAGCTTTGAGTTTCAACCCTCGGACTTTATTCAGGTGAATCAGACGATAAATGCCGCGATGGTGACGCTGGCACTGCAACTGCTGGAACTGGACCCTGCGGACAACGTCGTCGAGCTCTTCGCCGGCCTGGGTAATTTCTCCCTGCCCATGGCCCGCACCGCCGGGCAGGTAACAGCCTTTGAGGGTGACCCCGGCCTGGTGGCGCGGGCGGCGCTGAATGCCGCAGCCAATGGTATCGACAATGTGGCGTTTCATACTGCGGATTTGTTTGATGGCGTCGAGGCCATCAAGGCATTATTACCGAAGGGTTATAACAAGGTGTTTCTGGACCCACCACGCAGTGGTGCCATGCAAGTCCTGCCGCTGGTGGTCAATAAGGCGGTCAAGCGCATTGTCTATGTCTCCTGCAACCCGGCCACCCTGGCGCGTGACGCCAGAATCCTGGTGGAGGAGCTGGGTTTTAAATTGAAAAAGGCCGGTGTCATGGATATGTTTCCGCAGACCTCGCATGTGGAATCCATCGCCCTGTTTACGCGTTAATGGCCAAAGAAATCGAGAAAAAATTCCTCCTTCGCAACGCCGACTGGCGTGCCGCCGTGCAGCGTTCACGTCAGTTCATCCAGGGGTATCTGCTGGGTTCAGAACAGGCCTCGGTGCGCATTCGCCTTGAAGGTGAGCAGGCCTACATCAATATTAAAAGCGCCACCCTGGGGGTGAGCCGCGATGAATATGAGTACGCGATTCCGTTGCAGGATGCCCGCGAGATGCTGGAGCGCCTGTGTGAAAAACCCCTGATTGCCAAGATCCGGCACGAGGTGATGTATGCCAGTAAAAAATGGGAAATCGACGAGTTCCAGCAGGAAAACGCCGGTCTCATTGTCGCCGAGGTGGAACTGACCTCGGTCGATGAGCCCGTTATCATGCCGCCCTGGGTGGGCGAAGAGGTCTCTGCCGATACGCGCTATTATAATGTCTGCCTGGTCAGGCAACCGTATTCCACCTGGGATCAGTAACAGGATCGCCGGGCAGCTAGCGCCATGACAAAACCACAAATGATCATTAGCATTGCCACGCAGACACTGCGGCTGTATGACGGTGAGCAACTAGTCAAAGACTATACCATCGCCACCGCCCGCAATGGTGCAGGGGAGGTCCAGGGCAGCGAGTGTACCCCGCGTGGCCGGCATATTGTGCGTGCCAAGATCGGTGAGGGCGCGGTAGTCAATACCGTATTTCAGGGGCGGCGCCCGACAGGGGAGATTTTTAGCGAAGCCCTGCGGGCGCAGTATCCACAACGTGACTGGATCCTCACCCGTATTCTCTGGCTGAGCGGCAAGGAGCCCGGTCGCAATCGCCTCGGTACTGTCGATACCATGCGACGCTATATTTATATTCACGGTTGCCCGGACAGTGACCTCATGGGCCAACCCTCTTCACACGGCTGTATCAAAATGAAAAACACGGATGTGATCGATCTTTTTTCCCGCATTGAGGTAGGTACCCCCGTGGACATTATCGAGGCCGGGCATGAGCCGCAATAACACCCGCCTGCCGGGTCCGCTGTTTATCGATATTGACGGCGTTGAACTCACGGCGGAGGACCGCGATATACTTCGGCATCCCCTGTACTGGGAACCGCGCTACCGCGAATACTTCCCCGAACAACTGAAGAACCTGGCCTCGCATGAACTTTATCACGCCGTCAACCGGGTGGCGGTCACCCCGATCCGAGTGGATGCCGACGAGGTCACTTACAACCTCCATATCATGCTCCGATTCGATCTGGAAAAGCGGCTCTTTGACGGATCACTCGAACCCAGGGATCTTCCCGAAGCCTGGAACGAGGCCTCCGGACGCATCCTCGGCTACGTTCCGAAAAACAACCGCGAGGGCTGTCTGCAGGACGTCCACTGGTCCGGTGGAGCGTTCGGATATTTTCCGTCCTACTGCCTCGGCAACCTTCTCGCCGCCCAGCTCTGGTACCGCCTCCGCGAGGACCTTCCCCGGCTGGACGAACAAATCGAGCGGGCGGACTACAGGCCGCTCCTGCGGTGGTTGCGTGAGAACATCCACTCCAAGGGACGGCGCTACTACACCTTGGAATTCACGCGGGATGTAACTGGAAGGGAACTTTCGCCGGACTTCCTTGTCCGCTACCTGAAGGAACGGTATTTGCCACTTTACACTGGTTCCTGATTAACCATAAGACTGCCCAACATGACCCGTCTGTTTTCCATATTCGTCGGATGCCTGGTTTCCGTTATCTTTCTGGCACCCGCAAGCGATGCCGTACTGGTTAATACCCGGCTGCAGGAGTTTGAGATTATTGACAGCGATGAAACCCTGGAGCTGGACCTCCACGATTACTTCCAGAATTACCCTGATCCCGGTCCGGTGGCCACCTTCAGCTTCACCATGCCGGTCCCCGCGGAGGGCGACAACGAGTGGCTTGATTACCATGGCATCCCGGTAAAGGCCTACAAACTCGCGAGCGGCGAAACCTACACCGATCCCTACGCTCATTCCGCAAACGACTTCCTGTGGACCGACTTCCAGGTCCAGTTCCAGCTTTGGGCCGACAAGGCCCCGGGAACCGTGGCATCTACGTCTGTATTAAATGGCGTAAATTTAAGTATTTA
>JAWOIE010000275.1:0-14547 GCA_046484825.1 Gammaproteobacteria bacterium
TCCGGCAGCACCCACCATGGCCTCGGAGCTAGAGCGCGCGGGGTACAATCTGGGCTATGCCGGCAAGTGGCATGTGGATCGCGACAAGGTGCCGAGCGACTATCATTTTCGTGGCAAGGATTACCCGGGGTATGGCTATCCCCCCACCGACGGGCTGGTCGAGGGACTGCGCTTTATGAGCCGGCTCAAGCCCGCGCCGCACTATGCCGACTATTTGCGGGATCGTGGCCTGGAGCCGCCCAAGGTGCTGGAAGCCTACTATGGCGCCAATCCTGGGCAGCCGGGCCATGAGATACACGCGCTGCAATCGGGCACCATCGAGCAGAGCTTTGAGGCTGAGCGCCAGGTCCGGGCCTTTAATCCCTGGCCGGTGGCATACACCATGTTAGAGGCACAACCCCTGCGCATTTACCGCGCCGAGGTCGTGGCACAGAGCGGTGCGCCCGGCACGATCCTGTCTGCCGACAAACATGGCCTCATTATCGCCTGTGGCCAGAATGCGCTGCGGCTGCAACAGCTGCAGGCCGCCGGCGGCAAGGTCATGGACGCCGCCGCCTTTATGCACGGCCATGGCGACAAGCTGGTTGTCGGTGCCGCGCTTGCCTGAGTCCCGACACGGGTGATGTCACACAAGCCCAGTGGCGGCAATCCCCGTCGCGCCAGCCTGCAGATCCTGCAGGCGGTGTTACACCATGGCCGCAACCTGCCCGATGCCCTCGCCGCTGTCGTCAACAGCCTCAAGGAACAGGACCGCGCCCTGACACAGGCGCTCAGTTATGGTGTGGTGCGCTTTTACCCGCAACTGGACTTCATCGCCCGCCGCCTATTGCAAAAGCCCTTTAAGGAAAAGGATCAAGATATCTATTTATTGATCCTGATCGGTCTGTATCAGTTACGTGAAATGCGCATCCCCGACCACGCCGCCGTCTCCGAGACCGTCAATGTCACCCGGGCACTGAAAAAGCCCTGGGCCCGTGGCCTGATCAATGCGGTGCTGCGCAACTACCAGCGCCAGGCGGAACAGATCCAGCGTGACATCGCGCAGGACGAGGTGGCGCACTTTGCTCATCCCGCATGGTGGATCGAAAAGATCAAACAGGCCTGGCCACAACAATGGCAGGACATCCTCACGCAGAACAACCAGCCGCCCCCCTTCACCCTGCGCATCAATGTGCAGCACACTAGCGCGGCGGCGTATCTCACCCAGCTCCAGCAAGCGGGGATTGAGGCCAGCCTGAATACCCAGGTGGCCACGGCGCTGACCCTCACCCAGCCGGTGGGCGTGGACAGGCTGCCGGGCTTTGCCGAGGGATGGGTCTCGGTGCAGGATGCCGCGGCGCAACTGGCGGCGCCCCTGCTCGACCCGCAGGCGGGTGAACGTATTCTCGATGCCTGCGCCGCGCCCGGCGGCAAGACCCTGCATATTTTTGAACAGCAGCCCAGGCTCGAGACCCTGCTGGCCCTGGACAGTGACGCGACGCGTCTGCAACGTGTCGAGGACAATCGCCAACGTGGTCAGGCTCGCATCGAAACGCGATGCGGCGCCGCGCAACACCCGTCAGAGTGGTGGGATCAACAGGCCTTTGATCGCATCCTGCTCGATGCCCCGTGCAGCGCCAGCGGTGTGATCCGTCGTCACCCTGATATCAAACTTCTGCGCCGCGCCGCGGATTTAGCCCCTCTGCTAAAAACTCAGGAAGAAATTCTTACCGCCCTCTGGCCCTTGCTCAAGGAGGGCGGTATCCTGCTGTATGCAACCTGTTCGGTGTTTCCTGAGGAAAATGCCCGGCAGGTTCAACGCTTTTTACAACAGCAAAAAAATGCCCGGCTCATCACCATTGAGGCCGACTGGGGACACGACACCGGCTTTGGCCGCCAGGTCCTGCCCGGCGAGGACAAGATGGATGGCTTCTTTTACGCCAAACTGCATAAGCTTGCTTAACCTGCGACGCCGAGGCGCGCGCGGTCTCTGGCTGCTGGTCTTTTGTCTCGGCTGTCACAGCGTCAGCGCCGACATTACCATCCGCAGCGTCGAAACCCGCTATAAGGACAAAGTCTATTTACTCGATGCCAACATCGATTATCAATTGAGCGAGGCGTCCATTGATGCGCTGAAAAACGGCGTGCCGCTCATCCTGCTGCTGGATATCCAGGTTGAAAAACAGCGTTCCTGGTGGTGGAACAAGACCGTGGCCAATCTGGAGCAGGGCTACCTGCTGCTCTATCATGCCCTCACCGAGAATTATCTGGTCACCAACCTCAACAGCAGTGCGCAAAATAATTATCGCAGCCTGGACTCCGCCCTTGAGGTGCTACGTCATATTCAGGCGCTCCCCATAGTCGATGAAAAACTACTGGAAGCAGACGCCCGCTATTCGGTGCGTGTCCGCATGCATCTCGATATCGAGGCCCTGCCCGCCCCCATGCGCCCGTTTGCCTATTTGTCCTCGGACTGGCGTCTTGAAAGTGACTGGTATACATGGCCCTTGCAGCGTTAAGAAAATTCTTCTCCGGCAGCACGCCCATTGTGTTGTTGATGATCCTGTTGCTGTCCTCGTTGTATTTTATGAGCGAGGCCACGCACAACTCGGAACTCTTTAGCCAGATCTTCTCCCTGATGCTGGTCATTAACGGCCTGGCCATTTTTTTATTGATCGGCCTGATCATTCGCAACCTGGCCGAACTCATTCGACACTATCGCACACGCACCACCGGCTCGCGACTCACGGCCCGTCTGGTCATCCTGTTCGTCATTCTCTCGGTCACCCCGGTCAGCGTGGTGTACTACTTCTCCCTGGATTTTTTACAACGCGGCATCGACAGCTGGTTCGATGTGCGCGTCGACAACGCCCTGCAGGATGCGCTGGAACTGAGCCAGGCCGCCCTCGGCGTGCGCATGCGGGAACAGTTGCAGGAGACCAAAAAGATCTCCGCGCAGCTGCGTGACGTGCCCAACGAACTGGCACCCATCAAGCTCAACGACCTGCGCATACTCTCTGGTGCGGTGGAAATGACCCTGTTTAGCCTGCAAGGCCGGATTATTGCCTCGAGCAATCCCGAGTCCGCCAACCTGTTACCGGTGGGTCTGGACAACGCCATCCAGCGCCTGGTGCGTCAGGGCCAGGACGATGTCGGTCTGATCCCGCTGCAGGACAGCGACCTGCACATTCGTGTCGTCATTCCGGTAGCCGGTCCCGATGCCGTGACCGAGCATCGCATCCTGCAGGCCTTGTTTGCCGTGCCCGACCGACTCAACGCCCTGGCCAATAATGTGCAGGACGCCTTTGGTAATTATCGTGAAGTGGCCTTTTTGCGCACGCCGCTGAAATACAGTTTTATTCTTACCCTGTCACTGGTGCTGTTGCTGAGCATGCTCACCGCCATCTGGGCGGCCTTTTTTTATGCCCGCCGCCTGGTGGCACCCATCACCGATCTGGTCGAGGGCACCCGCGCCGTCGCCGCCGGTAATTACGAAAAACGTCTGCCCCTGCCAAGCAAGGATGAGCTGGGCTTCCTGGTCAAGTCCTTTAATGAAATGACCCATCGCATTGCCATGGCCACCGAGTCGGCGCAAAAGAGCCAGCACCAGGTAGAAGAACAAAACGCCTATCTCGAAGTGGTGCTGGCGCATTTGTCCTCGGGGGTGCTCACCCTGGATGCCGGCCATACCCTGCACACCAGCAACGCCACCGCCAGCCAGATCCTCGGTATCCCGCTGGCGCAATTTCATGGCCAGCTCATCGACAGCGTCGCCGCCGAACACCCGCACCTGCAACTCCTGGTCGAGGCCCTCTACCCCAACCTGGAGAGTGAACAGCACGAATGGCAGGACGAGATCACCCTCTTCGGTCCCGCCGGGCGGCAGGTACTGATGTGTCGTGGCACCCGCCTGCCGCATACGGTCACCCTGCAGGGCGGGCATGTGGTGGTGTTCGATGACATCACCTCCGTCTTGCAGGCGCAGCGCAACGCCGCCTGGGGCGAGGTGGCGCGACGCCTGGCCCACGAGATCAAGAACCCACTGACGCCGATTCAACTCTGCGCCGAGCGCCTGCGTCACAAGTATCTTGCCAGCATGACCGGCAAGGACGCCGAGGTCCTGGATCGCTCCACCCATACCATTGTCCAGCAGGTCGAGACCCTCAAGGAAATGGTCAAGGCCTTTTCCGATTACGCCCGCATGCCCTCGCTCCAGATGCAGGGCCTCAACCTGAACAAGATCACCCAGGAAGTCCTCGACCTGTACCGCCATGAGGACATCGGCTTTGAACTGGTCGTTGAACTGGACCCGAGCAATCCGCTCATCGAGGCCGATCCCGGCCGTCTGCGTCAGCTGTTGCACAACCTGCTCAAAAATGCCCAGGAGGCGGTGGAGCAGAGCCAGCCCGGCCGCATTGCTGTCATCAGTCGCTGTATGCAGGAGGAGACCTGCCGCTTTGTGGAACTGCGCATCGAAGACAACGGTCCCGGTTTTCCCGAAGATGTCTACAGCCAGTTGTTTGAACCTTATATCACCACCAAACCCAAGGGCAGCGGCCTGGGTCTGGCGATTGTGAAAAAGATTGTCGAGGAACACGGCGGCGTGGTCTGGGCGGAAAATCTCGACGCCGGCGGTGCGGCGATTATTGTGCGTTTACCGGTGCTCGGACATCGCCGCCAAAAAGATCGGCAAACAGCCCTAGCCAAAAGCCCGCCAGCAATAGACAATAATGCGCATGACGCCAGCTGAACAACAGACCACACTCGATGCGGCTCCGATTTTCAGTCCCGGGGTACCCTATATCCTGGTGGTCGACGATGAGCCGGATATTCGTAATCTCCTGCAGGACATCCTCGAAGACGAGGGCTATGAAGTCGCTACCGCGGAAAATGGCGAAACCGCCCGTCAGGCCCACCGTCAGCGCCGCCCGGACCTGATCCTGCTGGATATCTGGATGCCGGACGTCGATGGCATCACCTTATTAAAGGAATGGAGCGAGGACAGCGAACTGCCCATGCCGGTGATCATGATGTCCGGCCACGGCACCGTGGAGACCGCCGTCGAGGCCACCCGCCTCGGCGCCTATGACTTTATCGAAAAACCTTTATCCCTGGCCAAGCTGCTGCTCACGGTAGAGCATGCCCTGGAGAGCGATCGCCTGGCACGGGAAAATCAGGGCCTGCGCCGCATCGCCCACAGCATTATTGAGCCTATTGGCAAAAGCGCCGTCATGCAGCGCCTGCGGGAACAGGTCAAGCGCATTGCCGAGCACGACACCTGGGTGCTCATGACCGGCGAGTCGGGCAGCGGCATGAATGTGGTGGCCCGTTATCTGCATCATTGCAGCCCGCACCGCGAGCGTCCCTTTATCGAGGTCGGCGTGGCCTCACTCTCGCGCGATAGCGCCATGGTGGATTTGTTCGGCAGCGAGCAGGACGGCCGCGTCCACTATGGCCTGCTAGAACAGGCCAATGGCGGCACGCTGTTTCTGAGCGACATTGCCGACATGGACCTGAACACCCAGGCGCGCTTTCTGGCCGCACTGGAATCCAAACGGTTTCTGCGCGCCGGCAGCGATGTCCCGGTGACCATGCATGTACGCATTATCGCCGCCACCCATCACTCCCTGGAGCAACGCGTCAAAGAGGGACAGTTTCGCAAGGACCTGTTTTATCAGCTCAACGTGGTGCCGATTCAGGTCCCCGCCCTGCGCGACCACCGCGAGGATATCCCCGAGTTGTTGAATTACTATGTCAATTATTATGTCGAGCAGGAAAAGCTGCCCTATCGCAAGTTCTCCCTGGCGGCGCAGAATCGCCTGCGCAATTATCCCTGGCCGGGTAATATCCGCGAATTGATGAATCTGGTGCAACGCCTGCTTATTGTCGGCGCCGGCTCAGAGATCGATGCGCAGGAAATCGAACAGACCCTCGGCCAGCAGGTCAGCACCGCCAGCGCCGGCCCCATCGTCAGCCATTATGAACAACCGCTGCGTGAGGCCCGCGAGCAGTTTGAGCGTGCCTATTTTGAATATCAGTTGAAACAGCACAATGGCAGTGTCGGCAAGGTCGCCAAGATCGCCGGTCTCGAACGCACCCACCTGTATCGCAAGTTGCGTTCCCTCGGCATTGATGCCAAGACCCTGTCAAAAGACGATACCCACTAAGCAGGCCAAGATAACACATGAAAATCATCATCCTCGGTGCAGGTCAGGTGGGCAGCTCACTGGCCGCCAGCCTTAGTAATGAATCCAACGACATTACTATTGTGGACAGTAATGAAATTGCCCTGCAGGCACTGCAGGACCGTTTCGACCTGCGCGCCGTCAACGGCATGGCCTCGCACCCGGCCATACTGCAACAGGCGGGCGCCGATGACGCCGACATGATCATTGCCGTCACCGACAGTGACGAGACCAACATGGTGGCCTGTCAGGTGGCCTATACGGTATTTCATACCCCCACCAAGATCGCCCGCGTCCGGGCCGTCGAGTACCTCAACTTTCCGCAGCTGTTTCATCAGGAGGCCCTGCCGGTCGATGTCTTGATCAGCCCCGAGCAACTGGTCACCCATGATATACAACGCCTGATCGAACACCCCGGCGCGCTGCAGGTCCTCGACTTTGCCAATAACCAGGTACAGCTGGTCGCGGTACGCGCCTATTACGGTGGTCCTCTGGTGGGGCGCGAGCTGCGCACCCTGCGCGAACACATGCCCAATGTGGATACCCGCGTCGCCGCCATATATCGCCGCGACCGCGCCATAATTCCCGAGGGCCATACGGTTATTGAAGCCGATGATGAAGTCTTTTTTATCGCCGCGAAAAAACATATTCAAAAGGTCATCAGCGAACTGCGCCACCTCGACAAACCCTACAAACGCATAATGATCGTCGGCGGTGGCAATATCGGCCGTCGCGTCGCCAAGGCGCTGGAAAACAATTACAGCGTCAAGATCATTGACCACAACCTTGGCCGCGCGACGGCCCTCAGTAGCGAACTGGAGAAGACCATTGTCCTGCAGGGCGACGCCGCCGATGAAGAATTGCTGCGTAATGAAAATATCGAAAGT
The DNA here is from genome assembly GCA_046484825.1 of Gammaproteobacteria bacterium. GTDB lineage: Bacteria > Pseudomonadota > Gammaproteobacteria > UBA6429 > Thiohalophilaceae > CAJYAN01. The sequence continues at coordinate 7,052 of JAWOIE010000275.1, forward strand.
ACCGACGTCTTTTGCGCCCTGACCAATGATGACGAGGTCAACATTCTCTCTTCCATGCTGGCCAAACGCCTCGGTGCCCGCAAGGTCATGACCCTGATCAACCGCGCCGCCTATGTAGACCTGGTACAGAGCGGCGACATCGACATTGCCATCTCACCGCAACAGGCCACCATCGGCAGCCTGCTGGCGCATATTCGTCGCGGCGATGTGGTCAAGGTCCATGCCCTGCGTCACGGCGCCGCCGAGGCCATTGAGGCCATTGCCCACGGCGACAAACAGACCTCCAAAGTGGTCGGGCGGCGTATTGATGAATTAAAGCTGCCGCCGGGCACCACCATCGGCGCCATGGTCCGCGGTGACAAGGTGATCATTGCCCACCACGACAGCGTGATTGAAGAAGAAGACCACGTCATTCTCTTCCTGGTTGATAAGAAGCGTATTGTCGACGTCGAACGCCTGTTCCAGGTGGCGATAACCTTTATTTAGAGATAGGGGCGAGTAGCGAGGGACGAGTGCCGAGGGAAAGAATAAAAATATTTCTAATGCCTGAGGGTGCACGAGCACAGACTTCACATTTATTCGAGAAATGATAGTAATACTTGTCGAGTGTCGAGGGGAAGAATAGAAATGCTGCTACCTGATACTGCGCGGGCCACGAACTGCGCATTTGTTCAGGAAATGATTGTATTGAGTATTAAGGATGCTCTGATTAAGTGCCTTTTCGTCACTCCGGCGAAAGCCGGAGTCCAGTAAAATCAGATGGTTTCTGGATTCCGGCATTCGCCGGAATGACTTATTCAGAGAATCCTTAAGTAACGTGTAACAAGGAAAATAATAAAAATGCTTTTTTTACCTGAAATACCGCGAGCCACTGGCCTCACCTTTAACTCAGGCAAGGTTCTCTATAGGCCTCGCTCCTCGTCACTCGTGCCTCGTCCCTGTTTCTAGCTCATGCAATTTTCCGTCATCCAGCGCGTCCTGGGTATTTTTCTCATGGTCTTCAGCTCGGCCATGCTACCGCCCATGCTGGTCTCGGTCATCTACCTGGACGGCGCCTTTGAGTCGTTCCTGTATGCCTTTATTGTTACCCTGGTCTCAGGCATCAGCCTGTGGTTGCCGGTCAAGAGTGTCAAACAGGAGTTGCGTCTGCGCGACGGATTTCTGGTGGTCGCCGTGTTCTGGTTTGCCCTGGGGCTCTCCGGCGCCGTGCCGTTTATCATCTCCCCACAGCTCGATATCAGCATCACCGATGCGGTGTTCGAATCCATTTCGGGCCTGACCACGACGGGGGCGACAGTAATCGTCGGCCTCGACGCGCTGCCCAGGTCGATTCTCTATTATCGCCAGCAACTGCAATGGCTGGGCGGTATCGGTATTATCGTCATCGCCGTGGCCATTATGCCCATGCTTGGCATCGGCGGCATGTCCCTGTATCGCGCCGAAACCCCCGGCCCCATGAAGGACAACAAACTCACGCCGCGCATAGCTGAGACCGCCAAGTCCCTGTGGTACATTTATTTATTTCTTACCGTGGCCTGTGCCCTGGCCTACTGGGCCGCGGGCATGTCGCTGTTTGATGCCATCGGACACAGTTTTTCCACCGTGGCCATTGGCGGTTTTTCCACCCACGATGCCAGCATGGGCTACTATAACGACATCCCGATGATCAAAATAATCGCCATTGGCTTTATGCTGCTCGCCGGGGTTAACTTTACCCTGCACTTTGTGGCCTGGCGGTCACGCGGAATGCTGCACTACCTGCGCGATGCGGAATTCCGCGCCTATATCCTGATTTTGCTGCTGGTCTCCCTCATTACCTCGGCCTACCTTTATTACACCGATTACTTTAGTACGCTGGATGGCGCCCTTCTCAATGGCGTGTTCCAGGCGGTGTCCATCGGCACCACTACCGGCTTTACCACCCATGAGTATCACAACTGGCCGGGGTTTTTGCCGGTGCTGTTACTCTTTACCAGTTTCGTCGGCGCCTGCGCCACATCCACCGGTGGCGGTATGAAGGTGATTCGCTTCCTGCTGCTGATCAAACAGGGCTTTCGTGAAATCCAGCGCCTGATTCACCCCAACGCCATCATCACCATCAAGATTGGCGGCAAGCCGGTACCGGACCGCGCCATCAATGCGGTGTGGGGATTTTTCTCCGCCTACGTGGCCTCCTTCGTTATTATTTTATTAATCCTCATGCTCACCGGAATGGACCAGGTCACCGCCTTTTCCGCCACCGCGGCAACCATGAACAACCTGGGTCCCGGACTGAATGAAGTTGGCTCCAATTACCAGAGCGTTACCGATGCGGGCAAATGGGTGCTGTGTTTTGCCATGCTGCTTGGGCGCCTTGAAGTCTTTACCCTGCTGGTGTTATTGACACCAACCTTCTGGAAACGCTAAGCGCATGCAGTACAAGCCGGTCCTGCGGGTATTGGGCGTTTTCCTGATGCTGCATAGCCTGGGCCTGTTGCCGCCACTGGCCATTTCCGTTTCTCTGCAGGATGGCCATTGGCGTGATTTTTTCTATACCTTTTTGCTTAGCCTGGGCGGCGGGTTTTTGTTGTGGTGGTCATTTCGGCAGGCCAAACACGAATTGCGCCGGCATGAGGGATTCCTCATTGTCGCCAGCTTCTGGCTGGTCCTGAGCGCCGTGAGCGCCATCCCGTTTATTCTTGGGCCGCACCTGAATTTCTTCGATGCCTTTTTTGAGGCCACCTCGGCCTTTACCACCACCGGGGCCACGGTCATCACCGGGCTGGATGAGCTGCCCAAATCCGTACTGTTTTATCGTCAGGAATTGCAATGGCTCGGCGGCATGGGGATTATTGTCCTGGCCGTGGCGGTACTCCCACTGCTCGGCATGGGGGGGATGCAGCTCTACCGCGCCGAGACCACGGGGCCGTTCAAGGAAGAAAAACTCACTCCGCGCATCGCCCACACGGCGCGTAGCTTCATCTTGATCTATCTCGGCATGACACTGCTTTGCGCGCTTGCCTATATTATTGCCGGCATGTCGGTCTTCGACGCTGTGGCCCACAGTCTCTCCACAGTTTCCACCGGAGGCTTTTCCACCTACGATGCCAGCATGGGGCATTTTAATAGTCTATCCATCGAACTCATTGCTGGCTTTTTTATGCTGATGGGCGCAGTAAACTTCAGCCTGCATTACCTGGCCATACACAAACTACACCTCAGGGCTTATTTTGCCAGCCCCGAGACCCGGGTCTTTCTTGCCATTATCGCCAGCGTGGTTTTACTCTGTGCCCTGACCCTTACCTTTCACCAGACCTATCCCGACTTTCTGACTTCACTGCGTCATGCCACCTTCACGACCATATCCATTATTACCAGCAGCGGATATACCACGGAGAATTTTGCCGCCTGGCCGGTCTCCCTGCCTGTCCTGCTGATCTTTATCAGCTTTGTAGGCGGCTGCGCCGGTTCCACTGCCGGGGGTATGAAGGTCATCCGCTTTATATTGCTGTTCAAACAGGGCCACCGCGAAATTATCCGGCTTATCCATCCGGCCATTGTCATGCCCATAAAGGTTGGCCGGCGCGTCGTCAGTGATGAAGTCACAAAAGGGGTCTGGAGTTTCTTTGCCCTCTACGTGGCCATCTTTACCCTGGTCATGCTAGTACTCATGGCCGGCGGCGCCGATCAGGTCACCGCCTTCGCCGCGGTGGCCACCACGCTCAACAACCTTGGTCCTGGACTGGGCGAGGTCAGTAGCAACTTCCAATCGGTACCGGACTGGCAAAAACTGCTCCTGAGTCTGTGCATGTTGCTGGGGCGTCTGGAGCTGTTTACCCTGATAATATTCTTCATGCCCGCCTTCTGGCGGCGTTAAACATGCATCCCGAGCAGGCCAAATGGGACGAGCGTTATCGCAATGCCAACACCACTGGCAAACCCGCCGGCGTCTTGCAGCACTATCAGCACCTGTTACCGGAAACGGGTAGCGCCCTCGACCTCGCCTGCGGCCTCGGTGGTAATGCCCTGCTGCTGGCACAACACGGTCTTGACACCTACGCCTGGGACATATCCCCGGTCGCCCTGCAGACCCTGGCGGAACAGGCCCTGCACAGCGGCCTGTTCCTGCAAACCGAGGTGCGTGATATTGCCGCGCAGCCACCCGAGCCGGAGCGCTTTGACGTCATCGTCGTGAGTTATTTCCTGGAGCGCCCACTGTTCCCGGCATTAATCAACGCCCTCAGGCCCAACGGCCTCATCTTCTACCAGACCTTCACCCAGAAACACTTCAGTGACAGCGGACCTGGCAAGCCCGACTATCGCCTGCAGGCCAATGAACTGCTCCAGTTGCTCAACGGCTTGCGGGTAATGGAATATCATGAATGTGATCTACCGTGGCTGAAAGAGCCGGTGGATGAGGCATGTGCAGTGGCATGTAAATAAAAATTTATATAGAGACAGAGCTGTCTCTATTTTTGAGGTGATTTTCGGGATGTGGATATAATGTCAAATATCTACCATCTGTCTAAGTCGTTTGTCAGGAGAAACACTTGAACATCTCTACAGCGAATATGCCCCCCGCCATTTACGCAAGATTTGCAGGGCTTCTTTATCTTATTATCATTGTCTTTGGCATTTCCAGCGAATTTTTTATTCGCGCCAGTTTGATTGTGCCGGGTGACGCGAGCGCTACGGCCAGCAACATAGTGGCATCTCAATCGTTATTTCGCCTCGGTTTCGTTTTTGATTCTATTATGCTGCTAGCCGATGTTGCTATCGCCATCATTTTTTATGTACTTTTTAAACCTGTAAACCAAATCGCATCGCTAATCGCAGCAGCGTTTCGCTTGATGCAGGCCGCCATTCTGGGATTCAATTTACTCAATTATCACGCAGCGTTATTACTAGCAAGCGGCGAGGGATACCTGGCAGCCTTTAAGGATAAAGATTTACACTCACTGGCGATGTTTTTTCTGGATCTGCATAGTCATGGATATGATCTGGGGCTAATATTTTTTGGAGTATCGAATCTTATTTTGGGTTATTTAGTCATCAAGTCAAATTATTTCCCTCTATCACTTGGCTACGGTTTGATCGGTGGCGCCCTGGTTTATTTGTTGGGAAGTTACAGTCATTTCATTTTTCCAGACCAGGCATCACTCATGGAGCCACTGTACATTATTCCTTTGCTTGCAGAGCTTTCATTCTGTTTATGGCTTCTGCTAAGAGGGATAAGGGCTCAGAATTAAAAGCTCATACGAGCCTTCAAGGCTAATGGGGTTAGGCAAATAAGGTGTCTTACGCACTACAATACTAAAAGGCATTCCTGCCAAGGGATTTTCTTACGTTTAAAGCGTTTATTAGCACCGAGTTCTTAATCATTTTTTATTAACTTGGCGCGATTGCAATGCCTGTCGGGATATGACAGCTGCTTGCCTGGCTAATGCATAAATATCGACTAATGAATACCGCGCACAAATGCAGCATGAAAACATTCTGGAAAGCGCTGACTCGAAAACAGCAAATGAAACCTACACTATTGTTGTGATTTTATTTCTGTTTATGGAATTATTCTGGCGTATGTTCTTTGGGAATCAAGGTCTCAGAACGATTGAAATAGCAGATCATGATTATGGGAGAGAGTCGATATCAGGGAAAAGTTTAGGTGATTCCAAACGGTCGAGCATGGAACTTAATCATGAGTGTAATCGAAACACCGTGAAACATCGGCATAACTTAAGTCATCTACCTCCTTGGTCCGTGTTGACCTGGACCCTCGATCCCGCAGTTTGTATATGGCGAGGTGATTTGACAAAAAAATCACCATTTAACCGAAATCCACACCCTTTACCGCGTATTTTTCAACCGATCAAGGTGTATGATGGTTACCAATAATAAACAACTTCATATTATCAACGGAGGCTTGTCATGGGTACGACAACAATAATCATCCTGATTGTCATCGGCGCGATCCTGCTCTACCTGGTCGCGATGTTCAATCGCCTGGTAGCGCTAAAGAATCGCTTCAAGAATGCCTTTGCCCAGATCGAGGTCCAACTCAAGCGGCGCTATGATCTGATCCCCAACCTGGTGGAAACCGCCAAAGGCTATCTTAAGCACGAGCGCGAAACCCTTGATGCCGTGGTGCAGGCGCGTAATGCCGCGGCCCAGGGCCTGAGCAAGGCGCATGACGATCCGGGTAACCCCCAGGCCATCGAGACCCTGGGGCGTGCAGAAGGCAGCCTGTCTGGCGCCATGGGTCGCTTCAATCTGGTGGTCGAGGCCTACCCGGACCTGAAGGCCAACCAGAACATGATCCAGCTCACCGAGGAATTGACCAGCACCGAAAACAAAGTGGCCTTCGCTCGTCAGGCTTTCAACGATGCGGTGATGGCGTATAACACCTATAAACAGTCTTTTCCGCCGATGGTGTTTGCCGGCATGTTCGGTCACGGCCCGGATGCGACGCTGCTGGAATTTGAGGACAGCGCACAAATCCAGGCCGCGCCCAAGGTCTCGTTCTGATTCATTCGCGCTAGTTCACTGCTATGAATTTTTTCGAGGCGCAGGATCAGGCACGGCGACATACGGGCTGGCTGGTGCTGTTGTTTGCCCTGGCGGTGGCCGGATTGATCGTACTGACCAACCTGTTACTGCTCGTGGTGCTGTCTTATACACAGACCGGTCACTTCGCCTTTACACCCACGCTACTGCAAGATCAATTTCAATGGGATGTGTTCCTCGGCGTGGCGGTCGTGATCATCACCCTGGTATTTCTCGGCAGCCTGTACAAAACCCTGTCCCTGTCGGGTGGTGGCAGCCAAGTTGCCGAGATGCTCGGCGGACGCCTGGTCAGTCGCGACACCCGTGATCCGGCGGAACAGCGACTGCTGAATGTGGTGGAGGAAATAGCCATCGCCGCCGGTATTACGGTACCGCCCGTGTATCTGCTGGACGAGTCCGGCATCAACGCCTTCGCTGCCGGGACCACGCCAAATAGCGCGGTGATCGGCATCACGCAAGGGGCGCTGGATGCCTTCAGCCGCGAGGAGCTCCAGGGCGTAATTGCGCATGAATTCAGCCACATCTTTAACGGCGACATGCGACTCAATATCCGTTTGATCGGCGTACTACACGGCATCCTGTTGCTGGGCATGCTCGGCTATTTTATGCTGCGCAGCTCTCGGTACGTGCGCAGTTCCAATAATCGCGCCGGCGCCGCCATTGTCGCAATTATGGCGCTGGGTGTGGGGCTGGTGGTCCTCGGCTATATCGGGCATTTCTTCGGACAGATGATCAAGGCTATGGTCGGCCGCCAGCGCGAATACCTGGCTGATGCCTCGGCCGTGCAGTTTACTCGCGATAAGCAGGGCATCGCCGGCGCCCTGAAAAAAATCGGTGGCGCCAGTCACGGTTCGCTGCTGGACACCCCCGCCGCCGCTGAATACAGCCATGCCTATTTTTCCCAGGGCGTGCGCGGTTTTATGCAATCGCTGTTTGCCACCCATCCACCGCTG
>JAWOIE010000052.1:0-3737 GCA_046484825.1 Gammaproteobacteria bacterium
TGCCTCGGCCGGATCCACCTTGAGCGCGGCACGAATCGCGATGATGCTTGACAGCACACAGATGAAAACCACCGCGATTAATCCGCCAACCGAGTCGAGCGGTTCGAGCAGCACATACTTGGGGAAAAGCGGCGCACCAAACGTAGCGGTAATCTTGCCGACGACAAATCCGATCACCCCCAGGGCAAGGGCCTGCTGAAGGATCATGGCGGCAATGGTGCGGTTGCGGGTGCCGATCAATTTCAGGACCGCGATCTCCCGGATCTTGCCCAGTGTCAGGGTGTATATGATGAATGCCACGATGGCCGCACTGACAAGCGCGAGGATCACCAGGAACATGCCGATTTGTTTCGACGAGGTGGCAATCAGCTTGCCGACCAGGATGCCCTCCATCTGCGTGCGGGTATATACCGTCAATCGCTTCCATTGGCGGATGGCCTCGGCCACTTCCGCGGCGCTGTGGCCTGTTCCAACCTGCACCAGTACCGCGTTGACATAGGGATTGCTGCTTTGCGAACCGATCACCGCATCCAGCACCCCCGGCACACCGGGTCGATTGAAGGCCGGATTTTCGGCCGTGCGGCGCCGCTGTTGCCAGACGGCGTCATTGTCCTTGAGAAACTGGGCCTCCTGCGCATCCTTCAAAGGAATGAATACCATCGGGTCGCCGCCGGAGGACACCATGCGCCGGGTCAGACCGACCACGGTGTAGTGGTTGCGGCGGATCTTCAGGCGCTCGCCAAGTCTAAAGCCGGTGGCGATGTCGGCCACCGCTTCATAGTGACCACGCGTGATCTGGCGTCCGGCAACCAGGTAAGGTGGCCAACCGGGCGTGCCCGGCTCACCCGCGGTAATGCCGCTGACCATGGCGCGCACATCGCGCTCGCCCTGGCGCACCTGCATGGTGAGGTAGGTCACGTTGGCCGCGCGCGCGACGCCCGGCATGCCGCGAATGCCGCGCCATACATCATCGTAAATACTCGACGATTCGGCGTACGGACCAAGGGTATCCTTCTGTACCACCCAGAGATCGGCGCCACTGTTATCGAGCAGCACCTTGGCATCATCCACCATGCCGCGATAGACACCCGCCATGGTGAGTGTCACACCGATCAAGAGCCCAAGTCCGATACCGGTGAAGACAAATTTACCCCAGGCATGCAGGATGTCACGCCCGGCCAGGCTGATCACGGCGCAACTCCCGGTAACTGCTCAACAACATGGGTACGACTGCGACTGCTCAAGGCCTTCTCGCTATAGACCACAATCCGGTCACCTACCTCAAGCCCTGCCTGAATCAATATCTGGCCGTTCAAATCAGAGGTGGCCAGCGTCACGGGGGTGAACTGCAGATCACCATTTGTCACTTCCCACACACCTAACCGGCCATTGATGCGCCGGATCGCCGCATTGGGAATCACCGGCCCTGGCGGCAGTCCCGGTAATGCCACCGTCACCTCGGCCAGTTCACCAACCGGTGGTAGCGGGTTGGGTAATTGCGTGAAGACCACTTTAGCGAGTATCTCCTCGGTGACCGCATCCGCCAGTGGCTCCACCCGCAAAACACTTCCTGTTTGTGGCTCGCCTGCCTGCGAGCGTAATACGATTTGCGCTGGTAACTCGGAAGCGAGACCCCGCGCACGCACCTGGTCAAAGCGCACATTGATCCACAGTGCCTGCGGGTCAATGAGTTGCACCACCGCCTCACCGGCCACCACCGTGGTGCCGGGATCGGCATCGCGCGCAACGACCAGGCCGTCCACCGGTGCGATCAGATGCAGATTACTGCGCTGCGCCGCCAACGCTTCTGCTTCTGCCCGTACACGCGACAGTTCCTCGCGTGCCGCGCTCAGCCCGGCTTCGGCGATCAACAGTTCCTGTTGCTTGGTGGCGACCACCTCCTCAGAGATGGTGCCTGCCTTGAGTAACTGCGCGTAACGACGCGCCTGCGTTTGGGCATAGTCCTTGCGTGCGCGCGCCTCGTCGAGTTGCGCACTTGCCTTTTTCAGGGCGGCCTCCTGGGCGCGCATACGATCATCCAGTTCCACCGGGTCCATTTCGCCCAGTACCTGGCCCGCCTTGACGTGTTCGCCGACATGCACGTCCAGGCGTTTGAGCCTGCCGGGAAAAGTCGGTCCTATCTTGTAGGTGTAACGCGCCTCAACCGTGCCTATTCCAAATAACGCGGGAGAAATACTTTTGTACTCGACCGTGGCCAGGGTCACGGCCACCGGTGCCAGCGGCCCGGAGCGCAATGCCACATAGATAAACAGCAGCAATAGCGGCACCAGCACGGCCAGCAACGCCACGGTACGTTTCTGGATGGGCAGGCTTTTCATGACGGCCTCCTGATACCCCGTTGATAAATGGCAAACACGCCCGGGGCCTCGCGGCGCATGCGACGCACATCACCGGCCAGCAGGGATTGCATGACCAGCCCCTGGATGGTGCCAATGAACAAGGTGGCCGCTGCCTGTGCATCGAGCCCGGCATCAATTTCACCACACGCCTTACCCTCGTCAATGACGCGCCCGAGCCGTTCGCCATAGCGGCGAATCAGCGTTTGCGCCATGCGCTTGGGGGCGGACTCCTGCGCGCGCTGCAGCTCGCCAAACAGCATGCGCGGGATACCCGGGTGCTCGCAGACGAAGTCCACGTGCGCCATAAACATGCTCTCGAGGGCGGCGAGCGGTGACGCTGCCGCCTGCACCGCCTTATCGATGCGCGACAGCAGGCGCTCCGCCACCCACTCCATCACCGCCTGCAGGATGGCATCCTTGTTGGGGAAATGCCGGAACAGCGCGCCCTGGGTCACGCCCATGCGCCTGGCAATGGCCGCAGTGGTGATCTCGCTGGGATTTTGCTCGGCGGCCAGCTCGACAACGGCCTCGACCGTTACCGCGCGGCGCTCCTCGGCCGGGAGGTGCTTGTTCGATGGGCGCATAGGCCCTCCTTAAAAGATAGTAATTGGTTACTATCTTTTCGCAACCATGCAGAGATGTCAACAAGCAGGATCAAGGGGCTGAGTATTTGAAAACTTTATTGAACATCGTTTATTAACTATTTCATGGGTTCTGACCCCTTGCTTTGATTCTTTGCTTGACTAGAACGAATGTTCGTTCTAGTCTTAAGACATGGAGACTACAGCAGAACCCCAACGTGCCCGTACCACCCCTGCCACCGAACAGGTGCTGGGGGCGGCGCTGAACCTGTTTACCGAGCAGGGGTATTTCAATACCTCTATTCCGGATATCGTCAAGGCGTCTTCGGTCAGTACCGGTTCTATCTATCACTACTTCCGCGACAAGGAGGGCATTGCCCGGAGTCTGTACGACACCCTGCTCGGACGCATGGAGTCGAGCTTCAGCGAGATTAATGCGGCCCATGCCACGGCCCATGATCGTTGCCGGGCGGCGATTGCCCTGCTATTCGAGCTGACCGAGCAGGAGCCGGCGGTGATGCGCTTCATGCTGTTTTCGCGCCATAAAGAGTTTATTCCGGACCAGAAACCGGTCTGCTCTTCGCGCCCCTTCGTACAGATGCGTGAGATGGTGGCGCACGGGATGCAGAGCGGTGAGATTCGCGACATGACCCCGATCATTGCCGCTTCGGCCGTGTTTGGCGGAGCGCTGCGCTTAATTCAACTCCGTCTGGATGGGATTCTGGATGCGGCATTGCCGGAATATCTCGACGAGATCTGGCAATGTGCCTGGCGGTCCGTGGCGGCCTGAACAATC
>JAWOIE010000078.1:0-14654 GCA_046484825.1 Gammaproteobacteria bacterium
GAATATATGGTTATTTTTGCCGGTGCGGTTGGCCTGGCGGGAATCTACCATTCGAATTGGCCGGTCGAACACGCGCTGATCTCAGCCCGGCGTTTGATTGGCGAATAAGCGGGCATTTTTTTGCCCAAGGTTAGGACAGACCAGTCTGTCCTTTTTTTAAAGCGCAAAAGTAGACAGAATGGTCTGTATACTTAGACAAAGGGAGTATTAACATGGAAACACACAACACAACAGTAAACACCGCGCGCTACGCCAAATGTATTGCAGCCTCGAAGCGCGTGCAGTGGCAGATCGAGCAGGATGTCATCCGGGGTCGTCAGTTCGATGTCAGCAAGAAGTTTTTGCCGGATGGCCTGTCAAAGGCGAACGAGCTCGAGTTTCTTGGCGCATCGGAACAACGTTTTTTTAGTCAGGTTCAGGGACGTACCTACGCCAATATGTTTGGCCTGGTAGAGCGCTTTATCTGTGCCAAGGTGGTGGAAGTCAGCCGGGATCATGTCCTGGGTGATCAGGTCGCGCTCGAGGCCCTGGTGCGGTTTAGTGAGGAGGAGCTGAAGCACCAGGAATTGTTCCGCCGTCTGGATGAGATGGCGGCGGTACAAATGCCGGCCGGTTATGAGTTTTTACCGCAGCCCAATGATGTCGCCGGAGTGGTTTTGGGTAAATCCACCTGGGCGGTACTGGCCCTGACGCTGCATATCGAGCTATTTACTCAGGTGCACTACCGCCAAAGTATTGAAGCCGATAAGCATCTGTCGGAGCTCTGGAAGGATGTGTTTCTTTTTCATTGGAAGGAAGAATCACAGCACGCCATTATGGATGAGCTGGAGTGGTTGCGCGAAGACCAGAAACTCTCTGCCAGCGAACGCGATCAGGCGGTGCAGGATTTAATCGATCTGATCATTGCCGTCGATGGCATCTTGCAGGCCCAGTCCAGCCAGGATGCGCAGTACTTTGTCAGTAATGCGACACGCGCCTTTACAACCGAGGAAGTAACAAAGATCCAGCAAACCTTCTTAAAGGCCTACCGCTGGCAGTACATTATTTCAGGTGTGCAGGTGCCACACTTCAGTAAGGTGCTGGGCAGCATGATCAATGAAGAGCAGGGCGAGCGTATTACGACTGCGCTGGCAACACTCATCTGACTGATAATTTAAAAAAGGAGAAGCGATATGGCACTCGTATGTCCAGGTAACTTTGATAAGGCATTTCTTCGTCAACAGGTGATGCACACCTATGAGCAGGTCGCCAGAGAACCTGAGGGGGATTACCATTTCCACCGAGGACCTGAGTATGCGGCACAGTATCTTGGTTATGATCAACAGGAGCTGATGCAAATTCCGCATGAGGCCACGGCGAGATTTGCGGGTGTAGGCAATCCAGTGCAGATCGGTGATCAGGATCCGTCTCTGGGCGCCATTAGTGCGGGGCAGGTGGTGCTCGATCACGCCTGTGGGGCAGGAATGGACCTGCTGCTGGCAGCACGACGCGTTGGCCCAGGCGGCAAGGCCATTGGCGTCGATATGACCGCCGGGATGCGCATGGCCGCAAGCAAGGCCGCGAAATTAGCCGGGCTTGAGGGGATTGTGGATATACGCGAGGGCATGTATGAGGATCTGCCTGTCGATGATGCCAGTGTCGATGTCGTCATTTCAAATGGGGTGGTCAATCTTGCCCCGGACAAGGTGCGTGTGTTCAAGGAGATCTTCCGCGTCCTCAAGCCGGGCGGCCATTTGTTCCTGGCGGATGTGGTGGTGCAGCGTGAACTCAGCGATGACGCGCGCAGTAATCCAGTGTTGTGGGCTGCCTGTGTGGGTGGGGCGTTGGTCGAGACTGAGCTTGATGCCTTGTCCCGTGAGACCGGATTTCAAGGTGGCCGGGTGGTCAAGCGTTTTAACTGCTTTTACAACACGTCGGCGGAAGCCAAAGTGGCAAAGGATCTGTTTGTGCATGCGGTAAACTTTGTGGCCACCAAAACATAAGCGTCACTCCCTGAGGGATTCCATGGGGGCGGCATGAGCGGAGGAAGTACGGCAACCGGGGAGGTCATATCTCCCCGGTTTATTTTCCCGGCGCAGTCCGGGTGGGACGTGTGTCGACCTGCCTGAAGTTGGGATATTGAACTGCCGATGGTAGTCACAACCCACAACAAACTCGATACACACACAATAATTCATGGACTTGCCGATACGGCGATTACCCGATCATGGCTTGTGTACGGGGTAGATATGGACTATTGCTTTATCTAGACCCAATCCCGTTCGTGAGGTGAGCAGCATGAAAGCCATTACACTTTATATTGATGAAACCCTGAGTACTCGAGAAATGGTGAAATTGATGCATGACATCAAGGCCATGCCACACGTGATCAGCGTGGAGCATCCGCGCCATGACAAACACGACCTGACTATTGAGTATGAACCACATGCGGGTTTGCCTGGTGATGTCCTCAAGGCCTTGCGCTCGCGGGGCCTGCACCCGGACATTATTTCGGGCTAAAGCGGGGTGGACAGCGGCGTGCCGCAGGTAGCAGTGCCTAGTGGACAAGCCCCTCGAGCCGGGCCTCATCCATGGGCAGAATACGTTCCTGCACCAGGCGCCAGACGCCATCGCCTTCCTTCTCCAGCGACATCTCGACCCCCTGGGCATTGACCGTACCATCATTGGCCTCGACGGTTTCAAAGGTCTTGAACACGATCTGCGCATCGGTCGCGGATATGAGTTTGAAGCCGTCGTAGCGGATCGCCTTGAGGATGTCATCCTCAAACTCATGCTGGGTCTGCGCCGCCCAGTCATCGTAGCCAATCGTCTCATAGCCGGGGACCCCCTGCAGGCTGACCTTTTTGGAAATCAGGGCCATATGCGCTGCATGGTCTTTCTGGTTGGCCGTGGTCGTGACATCTTTGAGCCATTGTCGTGCAATTATTTCTGCCATGTCTTGTATCCTGTGGATGTTCGTGCATACTTTTTGAGTATAGGCAGATTCTGCGCTGGCGGGGCGGCCAGGGCTATACTCGCTGTAAATTTCTGCCGTCGTCTGCCCTGGCGCACCAGCCTGATGTTTGTAGGCCTGAATTTTTTTAGCACCGGGCGGTCGTGGGCACTCCGACATTTAGAATAAATAGTATAACGTACCTGGCAAGGGCCTTCCGATGAAATTATTTTTCGACAAACTTTTGACAAACACACAGCGCTTCATCTGGGAGGCCCCGCCGGGGCGGTTGCCGGTCGCGTTACGCCCCGTGGTGACAGCGCTGCGCATCGGTCATCTGATTTTACGTGACCTGCTGGAGGGACAGCTCACCCTGCGCTCTATGGGGCTGGTGTATACCACTCTGCTGGCCATTGTGCCCTTGTTGGCGCTGAGTTTTTCCGTCCTCAAGGGCTTTGGTGTGCATAATCAGCTGGAGCCGATCATGCTCAACCTGTTTGCCCCCCTGGGGGAACGGGGCGCCGAAATTACCCACCGGATTATCAGTTTTGTCGACAACATCAAGGTGGGTATCCTGGGTTCGCTGGGACTGGCCCTGCTCATCTACACGGTGATTTCCCTGCTGCAGAAAATTGAGCGGGCCTTTAATTTCACCTGGCGCGTCAGTGAACAGCGGCCCTGGTCGCAGCGCTTCAGCGATTACCTGAGCGTGATTCTCATTGGCCCGGTGCTGATATTCTCCGCCCTGGGAATTACCGCCTCCGTGGGGAATAGCGCCTTTTTCAAGGGCATCGTCGAAATAGAAACCATTGGTGTCATGGTCTCGCTGTTGAGCCACCTGGTGCCCTACATACTGATCATCTTGGCCTTTACCTTTATTTACGTGTTTGTCCCGAACACCAAAGTGAAGCTTAAATCCGCACTGCTGGGGGGGCTCATCGCCGGGATTCTATGGAAGACCGCCGGCTGGGCCTTTGCCGCCTTTGTGGTGAGTTCATCCAAATATACCGCCATTTATTCGGCCTTTGCCACGCTGCTCCTGTTCATGATCTGGCTGTACCTGAGCTGGCTGATTCTGCTCATTGGCGGCAGTGTCGCCTTTTATTATCAACATCCGGAAAATCGAAACCTGCGATCAATGGCGCTCGGCCTGAGTAATCGCATGCGTGAGAGGGTTTGTTTGTTGATCATGAGTCTGGTCGGACAACACTTTTTACAGCGCAAACCGGCCTGGACCCTGGACGGCCTGTCGGCAAAAATGCGCGTTGATATTTCCATTATCCATGTATTGATCGCAGACCTGGTGGCGGCAGACCTGCTGACACCGACGACCGCATCACCGGTGACTTATGTCCCCGCGCACGCCCTGGAGACCATCAGGCTCAACGAGATCATCGATGCCGTGCGGCAGACCGGCGAGAGTTCGGCCTTACAACCCGAGACGTTGCCCGATGTCGCCGGTATCGAGGCGCTCTTTATCGAAATGGATACGACGCTACATGCCGCCCTGGGTGAGCGTAGTCTGTACGACCTGGCGGTGATCAGGCCGGAGGAGTAATCACGATGTGGGGCAGAAAACTCAGCATATCCGTGATCGCCAGTGCACTGGTAGTGCTGGCCATCCTCGGCACCTTTGACAATGTCGGCCGACAGTACACCGAGGCGGGCCTGAAGCGCGCTCTGGTGACCTTCGGGGTTGCGCGGGGCCTGAATGCCGCCATCTCGGTGGCCCAGGGGACACAGGTGGCCATGGAGCCGGCCGGGGTGGGTGTGATATTTGCCCCGGGGCAGATCCTGGATCCGGTCAACGATCTGATTGAGCGTTTTTCCTGGGTGATGCTGGTCAGTTCCACGTCGCTGGGGCTGCAGGGCCTGTTGCTAAAGGTCTTTGCCGCGCCGGCGTTTACCCTGTTGCTGGCGTTGTCGGTGGCCGGTGCACTCGTCCTGTTCTGGTGGCGCGCACCCGTACCGGCCGCGCTGCGCCGGCTGGTATTTCGCCTGGCGGCCGTGCTCTTGCTCCTGCGCTTTGTGATTCCCGTGATGGCGATCGGCACCGAGGCCTTTTACCACTATTTTCTTGAACCGGAATATCGCGCCTCGACGGCCTATCTGAGTGAGACGCAGGAGACGATTGGTGGGCTCAATCCCCCCACGGCAAAGCTTGAGGAAGAGGGTAAACGCAGTTGGTATGAACGCCTGCAGGACGACGTCAAGGGGATGCTCAGTGCCATGGATGTCTCGAAGCATGTCGCCTCCCTGCAGGCGGCGGTACACCATGTGAGCGAACACATTATTAATCTCATCGTGGTGTTCGTGCTGCAGACCGTGCTCTTGCCACTGCTGTTTTTGTGGTTGTCGCTCAAGAGCGGGCGGGCCATTTTTCAACTGCGCTGGTCCGGCACCTGACAGGCAACGCCGCGATGCTCTCAGGAACTTATTGCAGGGCGGGTTTTTCCTGGACGAAATGCAACGGATTACACTGTTTGAGGGTGACCTTGCCCTGCAGCAGATTACCCCGCGAGTATTCGTTGAAATGACAGGTATTGGTCTCGGGGTCGAAATTTTCAATCCACAAATTATCATCCTTCCACGTTGCAGTAATGTGTAACTGTCCCTCCGGTACCGTAATGGTCATGACCCCGCCATAGCGTTTGACAAAAATCTGCTGAAAGTGAAAAAAGTAGGCCAGCAGGCCAATGATGAGAATGATCGCACTGCTGATCAGCGCAGGGCGCCATTGTTGATATTTGCCACCCAGGACAAAGAGTGCGCTGAGGACCAGGGCGATAACAATGGCCCAGTAAAGGTATGAAATCATTTGTGCTCTCCAGTTTGGCAAAGGCCATCCTAACATCTTAACGGCGGGAGTTGAATGCCGCGCAGTTGCCTGGCCAGGGCGCTACCGGCGAGCCCAGCGGTCAATGTTGACAGATGTTGTCGTGGGGCAGGTCTTTTATCAGCTGGCGGAAGGCCTTGCCTTTGAGGTGGATGAGTGCCTCATGGTCGCCCGACTCAAAATAGACATCGTTGCAATCGATAAGACTGTTATCGATGACGGTGTCCATGCCATAGGCCTCGCCAATTGGCGGGATCGCGCCCAGGGCGCAGTCCGTAAACAGTTCGGCCAGACTGCTCTCGGTGGCCAGCCCCATGTGGCGATCGAGGACGTGATTGAGTTTACCGATTTTGACGTGCCTGTTGGCGGGGATCACGGCCATCAGGTAACCCTCGTCATCCTGCAGAATGACGGATTTTGCCATCTGGTTGCCCGGGATATGTGCCGCCGCCGAGGCGTTCATGCTGGTCCAGGTGGGACGATGCTGCACGGTGTCATAAGCCACGCCATTTTGTGCAAGATAGCTTAATAAGGTGTTTGCCATAACCATAATGCACCTCCTGTGAATATGATTAATTTCAATTAGCCATAGAGGGTACACAGGCGTGTCGAAATTCTGCGGTCTCTGTGTGCCCGAAGCGCTCGAAAAAAACTGCAGAACTTTTGCGTTTCTCGATGGGTCTTTGTACAAATGAACGATACTGAGATAGTTCAAGTATAGACGGGGTTTGCCTGTCTGCCGATATTTGGGTGTGTGGTGTAGAGATGTGATATTTTTTTTGTCACAATTATTGATGATGCAAATGCGATTGGCGTCGCTAAGGAGATCGGGTCATGGCGCTCAACCGTCGTGAATTTCTGCACTGCCTTGCAGGCTTCGGGGCATCGCTTGTGCTGGGTCCCGGGGCGGCGTTTGCCGCTGGGTCGCAACACACTCGTGTCATTCCCGCCAGTGGTGAGCGTCTGCCGGTCATCGGCCTGGGCTCATGGTTGACCTTTGGGATTGATGTCAACGACAGCGCCGCGCTGGCAGCGCGGGAAGCGATCCTGCGTGAATTCCTGCAGCGGGGTGGGGGGCTGCTGGATTCCTCGCCCATGTATGGCGCGGCGCAGGAGGTCATCGGCCGCAGTCTGCAGCGTATCGAAACACACACAGGCCTGTTTGCGGCGACCAAGGTCTGGGTGCGGGGCTATCGTAATGGCATACAGCAAATGGAACGCTCCCGCCTGTTATGGGGCGTGCCGCGCTTTGACCTCATGCAGGTGCACAACCTGCTCGACTGGGAGACACACCTGCCGCTGCTGCAGTCCCTGCAGGCTGAGGGTAAGTTACGCTATATCGGCGTAACGACCTCACACGGCAGGCGTCATGAAGAACTCATGCGCATTATGCAGACGCAGAAACTCGACTTTGTACAGTTCACCTACAACATGCTCGACCGCGAGGCGGAGCAGTACCTGCTGCCCATGGCCGCGGACAAGGGGCTTGCGGTGATTATCAATCGCCCCTTTCAGCGGGGTGGCCTGTTTCAGCACGTGGCGCACCAGCCCCTGCCTGCCTGGGCCGCGGAGATCGAATGTCGCCACTGGTCACAATTTTTTTTAAAGTATGTGGTCTCGCACCCGGCCGTGACCTGCGCCATCCCGGCGACCTCGCAGCTGGCCCACTTGCAGGAAAATATGGCGGCCGCCTATGGCCCTATGCCCGATGCCGCCATGCGCCAGAAAATGCGCGCGTATATTCGGTCACTGTAACGCCAGCCCTGCGCGCGGTTGAGTACGCCACGTGATAGTCCTGTGAACATTTTCTGCCAAGCTGCCATCAGCGTATCAACCAGGAGGCGCCCCAGCATGCGTACCCACTTAGCAAGACTGTTTCTGTTCATTCTATTGGCGACAAGTCTGTCCATGACGAACGCCGAGACGCGGACCCAGACCGCACTCCTGGCGGGCGGCTGTTTCTGGTGTCTCGAAGCGGATTTTGAAAAACTCGACGGCGTTGTCGCGGTGGTCTCCGGTTATAGCGGCGGGCATGTGGCCAACCCCACCTATCAACAGGTCTCCGCGGGGAGCAGTGGCCACATCGAGGTGGTGCAGGTGACGTATGACACGACGAAACTGAGCTATCGCCAGATCCTGGATCACTTCTGGCGGCAAATCGACCCGACGCGTAACGATGGCCAGTTCTGTGATCGTGGGCCGCAGTATCGTCCGGCCATCTTTTACCAGACGCCGCAACAGCAGCAACAGGCACAGGCCTCAATGCAGGAGATTGAAGCAAGCAAGCCGTTTGCCGCGCCACTCAAGGTAGAGCTGTTGGCCGCGCAGGCCTTTTACCCCGCCGAGGACTATCATCAGGATTATTATCTAAAGAATCCCTATCGCTATAAATTCTATCGCTACAACTGCGGGCGTGACGCCCGGCTCAAAGAGCTCTGGGGTGCAGCAACGGTGCAGTAACCCTGTTTTTTCTCATATTGAATCTGGCCGCGGCTTTGACTACTGTGCAGCCAACCCCGCTTTGTATGAGGAATGAATATGTTAGAGAAACATCAGCCAGCACCGGCCTTCACTGCCCTGAACCAGGACCAGCAGCGTGTCAGTCTTGCCGACTTTGCCGGGCAGAAGAATGTCCTGCTGTATTTTTATCCCAGGGACGACACCCCGGGCTGTACCCTTGAGGCCAACCAGTTTACCGAGCTGGCCCCGGCGTTTGCCGAACGGGATACGGTGGTCATCGGTGTCAGTAAAGACGACTGTGCCAGTCATCAGGCCTTCATCGACAAGTTTGGTCTCAAACTCGACCTGCTGGCCGATACCAGCGGTGAACTGTGCGAGGCCTACGGCGTCTGGCAGGAAAAGGAAAAGAACGGGGTAAAGAAACCGGGCATTGTGCGCTCCACATTTCTGATCAATAAGGACGGCATCCTGGAAGAGGCCCTTTATGGGGTGGCGGTCGAGGGGCATGCCAGAGACATGCTGGAACGGGTCAGCCAACTGAGCTAAGCCGGTCCTGCACCGCTGTGGAACGGGAGGCTTGCATCGCGAGGAGGGTGCCGGGTTGGGTTGCGGACGCGCGTCCGGTCAAAAAATACTGAAGCGGTGCTGGTTGGCGGCCGCTATATAAAAGTATGAACACCTCGTTACGAGTCATGTATTGCGCCCTGGGCTGGCTGTTTTTCGGCACCGGCCTGGTGGGGGCGTTTTTACCGGTGCTGCCGACCACGCCCTTTATGATCCTGGCGCTGTGGATGTTCTCCAAAAGCTCGGCGCGTTTCCATGCCTGGCTCTATCACCATCGCCTGTTCGGCCCCGCGTTGCAGAAATGGCAGCAGTATCGGGTCATCCCGGCCAGGGCCAAACTGGCTTCGGTGAGCATGATGAGCATCAGTTTTATCTATATGCTGATCTATAGCCCGGTGTCCTGGTGGTTACAGGGGCTCATTGGGCTATTGATGCTTTACGGCGCCGGGTACGTGTTGAGCAAGCCCTCGCGCCCCCCGGCCGGCATGCATGACGCCGCCCAGCGCAGCTGTCCAGTACTGGATGGCATAGAGGCCATGGCGCGTGATGAACAGGGCCGCCAAACCGGCTAGGCCCGCTGTAAATCGTTCGGTACTCCCCGGCATGAAATCTGTGGCAGCCTATAGCTGATCGGCGACCTTACGTTGTTGTTCGCGCATGGCCAGATAGTCCCTGACATACTCACGAAAGTCCTCATCCTGTAGCGGCTTGCTGAAGTAAAATCCCTGCGCAACGTCAGCGCCGCTGGTGTGCAAGAAGGCCAGCTGTTCCGCATCTTCCACGCCTTCGGCGATGACCGACATATGAAAGGTCGAGGCAATGGCCAGAATTGCGATACACAGGCCGGCCTCATCGACGCCATGGGTAATGTCGTTGACGAAGGCGCGGTCTATTTTCAGTACGTCAAAGGGAAAGCGCTTGAGATAACTTAGCGAAGAGTAGCCAGTACCAAA
The DNA here is from genome assembly GCA_046484825.1 of Gammaproteobacteria bacterium. Classification (GTDB taxonomy): domain Bacteria; phylum Pseudomonadota; class Gammaproteobacteria; order UBA6429; family Thiohalophilaceae; genus CAJYAN01. Next base: position 9,746 of record JAWOIE010000078.1, read on the forward strand.
GTCATCCAGCGCCAGGCTCAGACCAAGCTGTTTGAAGGCATGGACAATATCCAGGGTCCTGTCCGAGTCGTCCATCAACAGGCTCTCGGTGATTTCCAGTTCCAGGAGTTCGGCTGGCAGTGTCGACTCACGCAGGATCTTCGAGACCTGGGTAATCAGTTCGGTACTGGCAAACTGGCGCTGGGAGACATTCACGGAAATGCGCAGCTTCAGCCCCAGGTCTTTTTGCCAGGCGGCTGCCGTGTGGCAGGCGGTGCGCAGTACCCATTCGCCAATGGGGATGATCATGCCGGTCTCTTCCGCCAGTTTGATAAACTCGTCGGGTTGCACCAGGCCCAGTTCCGGGCTTTGCCAGCGAATCAGGGCCTCGGCGCCGATAATGTCGCCGCTCTGAATATCAATCTGTGGCTGATAGGTGAGGAAGAACTCCTGGCGTTCAAGCGCCTTGCGCAGGTTGACTTCCATTTGCACGCGTTCCTTGGCCTGCTGATTAAACTCCGGGGCATAGAACTGGAAGGTATTGCGGCCGGCCTCTTTGGCCTTATACATGGCGGCATCGGCATTGCGCAGTAGTACCTGGGCATCCTCGCCATCGGTGGGGTAACCGCTGACACCGATACTGGCACCGAGAAAAAATTCCTGGCCGGCAAGAAAAAACGGCGTCTTCATGGTGGCGAGAATTTTTTCGAGCACGGACTCGGTATCAATCATATTGTCAATATCGTTAAGAATGACCATAAACTCATCGCCACCGAAGCGGGCGGCGGTATCTCCTTCGCGGACACAGGTCCTGAGCCGTGTGGCGACCTCGATAATCAGTTCATCACCGACACTGTGGCCAAGACTGTCGTTGACGGTCTTGAAGTGATCAACGTCAATAAACAGAACGGCGACATGGGATTTGAGACGGTGGGCGCGTTTAATGGACTCACTCAGACGGTCCAGTGCCAGGATACGATTGGGCAGGCCCGTGAGGGTGTCAAAATTGGCCTGACGAATGAGCCTGGCCTCGGACAGCTTGCGTTGGGTGATGTCGCGAACAATGGCCAGCACGATGGCCTCATCGCCGAGACTGCTGTCATTGAGGCTGACCTCGGCATCAAAGAGGCTGCCGTCGAGGCGCCGGAACTGCCATTCAAAGAATTGCGGCTGACCGTCACGGGCCGCGTGAATATAGCCACGCAGGGTGGGCTCGGATGGACGCCCGCCGGGCTGGGTCTCCGGCATCAGGGTCTTGGCATGGCTGCGCCGCAGATCGTCCTCACTACAGGCAAACAGACTGGCGGCATGCGGGTTAAAATCGATAAAGCGATCCTGGCTGATGAGCAGAATACCATCCGTCGCGCTGTCAAACAGTGTCTTGTAACGTGACTCGCTGTCGTGCAGGGCTTTTTGCGCGATCTTTTGCTCGGTGATTTCAACGGCATGACAGTGCAACACCGACTGTTCCGTAAAAGGGGCCAACTTCCAGGCAAAGCTGCGGTCCTGGATAGAGGATTCCACCTTGCTGATGGCGCTGTGCTGTACCAGGGCCTGATGGTGCAGTCGGTCAAAATTGTCGGGTAGCAGGTCTTTGGCTCGGTCTTCACCCAGTCCCAGTTCGTCCAGGACAATTTTGGCGCGGCTGTTGAGATAGACAACCTCGCCGTGGTTGTTGATGGAGAAAATAATATCCGGGCTATGCTCCGCGATTGAGGCGACATCCTCAAAGCGTCCCAGGGCCGCATTCAGGGCCAGGTGTTGTGTGCGCAGATTGAGCGAGGCCTTGTTCAGCGCAGTACCGAGTTTATCAAGCTCCCGCGAGCTGCTGTCGACCGTGGTCTGTTGACCCTCATGTTCCTCCAGGGTGTCGGCGAAATCGGTATACTTTTCAATAGAGCGCAGGGGTTTGCGCAATATCAGCATCAGCAGGACGAGACTGGCAAGCACCAGTAAAAGACCGTTAGCGATATTGTTGCGCCAGATGTGTTGATGCGTGGCCGCAACACGGGCAAAGCTATAGTCGATACGGACCCAACCGACGACATCGCCCAGCTCGACGGGCTGCCAGACTACGGCGTGTTCGTTCTCGATACTGAGGGACTGTCGAATGTTTTTGGGCAGGACGATTTCCGCCACTTCATACCGACTGACGACATCGCCTTCTTCGGTCTGTACGACATCGCCCAGCACCTTGCCACTGGTATCCGCGACCTGAATACCGAGAATATTTTCAAACTGGACGGCACTGCTCAGGATGGATTCGATAGAGGTATAGTCATAAGTGACGATATAGGCGGCGACCGAGGCGGCGAGATTATTGGCCTGCACCAGGGCATGTTGCTGCAGCTGCTGGCGAAGGGTGTCGGTTTCCTGTTGTGCCGAACGATAGGTGAGCGCCGCCGTGACCACCATGATCAGCAGGGTGAAAGACAGCGCCAGACGAACACCCAGTCGTCTGGACCATTCGGACAGTCTACTCATTTGCAGGGCGGTCTGTTGCTATGCCATGTGCTGATTATGCGATTGTGCATGCTGTATTTACTTGAACGGCTGGATCAGTTGGCGGACGACGTCATATTCCTCGTCGGTGGTAGCGGCAAAACCATCATACTTTTTGTCCAGCGCCTTGATGACGAGGCGGTGCGCAGGTTTGGTGACATCCAGCGCCAGGAAGGCCTGACGGACCTTTTCCAGGGTGGCGTCGTCCATACTGCTGCTGGCGGCGATATTGTAGGGCGGCAGGTCAGGCGAACGGTAGAGAATGCGCACCCCCTTCTTTTCCCACTTATAGGCCGTGGTATCTTTGAGAATGCCGGCATCAAATTCCTTGCGCATCACGGCGCGCACAATATTGTCGTAGTGGCCGAGGAACTTGTAGCTACTGAACATCTCCAGCGGCATACCACCGCCCACGACCACGGCCCGTTGGAGCAGGGCGGCCGGATCACCAAAGGCAAAGCGTTTGTTCGCCAGGTCCTCCATGCTGGTGAACGGGCTGTCCTCTCGCACCACGACCATGAGCTTGAAGGCGCTGGAGCCATCAGTCACCGTCTTGACCACGAGTCGGGCCTGGCCGGCGTCGTGGGCGCGGATATAGGCCACGGGCGTCAGGTAGGCGAGGTCAACACTCTGGTTGCTGATGGCGCGGATGGCCTCGGGCATATTTTTCGATAATTTGAGCGAGACCGGCCGCCCCAGGGCATCGCTGAGATACTGCATGAGTGGGGTGAGGCGCTTGTGCATGGCGGCGGGGACATCCATGGCCACGGAACCAAAGCTGATGCCGTCATCCTGGGCATGGGCGGTGGTCGCGAGCATCATACTCAGGACACAGAGTGTCCAGGGCAATATTTTGTTTAACATGGCATTATCTTCCTAATTTTGACCCCCTTTCTATCGGCCAGGGTGCCGTCGGGCTTGATATTTTCTGTAGGGTTTTTGCCGATGCGTGAGGCCTGGTGAGGGGTAATTTAGGCGCGGCGCGGGTGGCCATTTGCCGCCAGATGACAATCGCCCCCGGGTGGTCTTAACTTTAGGGACATAGGCCTGCCAGGGAGTCAGAATCATGAAGGACGTTGCCGCACTCTTATCCGCCAAGACAGCGGAGGTCTGGTCTGTCGCACCGCAGACAACGGTCTATGAGGCGATAAAACTCATGGAGACGAAGGGCATTGGCGCCCTGGTGGTGCTGGATGCCGGGGCCCTGGCGGGCGTGGTGTCGGAGCGCGATTATGCCCGCAAGGTGATCCTCAAGGGACGCGCTTCCAGCGACACCCGGGTTGAAGAGATCATGACCCGGCGGGTTTATTACACCTATCCGGAGCAGGATATTGACGCCTGCCTGGTGGTCATGACCGAGCATCACATTCGCCACCTGCCGGTGATGCAGGGCGAGACCGTGATCGGCATGATCTCCATGGGGGACGTGGTCAAGGAAATCATCCGGGAACAACGCGACAAGATTAAGCAGCTGGAACACTACATCAACTGGGAGGCGTCCTACTAGCGCGCTCCCGCGCCCCTGTTCCGCCGGCCTGCCGCCAGGCGCTGCGCCCGCCCCGCGGGCAATTTTCTCCCCGCCAAAGGGGGAAACTGCAAACAAATTTATACGCTTGTGGCATAATGCGCGGCTTTCGCTGCGGCGTCTTTTCTTCTCACAGTTTTATTCGGAAGCCTGTCTTGATTTCTACTGCCAATCTTACTATCCAGTTCGGGGCCAAGCCCCTGTTTGAAAATGTCTCGGTCAAATTCGGTGAAGGCAACCGCTACGGCCTTATCGGCGCCAATGGCTGCGGAAAGTCGACCTTCATGAAAATTCTCGGTGGTGACCTGGAGCCGACCTCGGGCAATGTCATGACCGACCCCAACGAGCGTATCGGCAAGCTCCGCCAGGACCAGTTTGCCTTTGAGGCCTATTCGGTCATCGATACGGTGATCATGGGCCACCAGCGCCTCTGGGAGGTAAAGGCCGAGCGTGACCGCATCTATGCCCTGCCGGAAATGAGCGAGGCCGAGGGTATGCAGGTGGCGGAACTGGAGGTGGAATTTGCCGAGCTGGATGGCTATACCGCCGAGTCGCGCGCCGGGGAACTGCTCCTCGGCCTGGAGATCCCCCTCGAACAGCACAATGGTCCCATGAGCTGCGCGCGTCAGGGAGCAGACCCGTGGAGAGGATCATGAATCGTCACGCGTCCGTCCCCGCCCACTTCCTCGCCCTCGCCCTCTCCCTCGCCGCTCTTCCGGCGACGTCGGCCGCACAGAACATCACGCTCAAGACCGTACCCATCCCCACCGGCGAGCAGTTCCTGCTCTTCCCTTCGCTCTCCATGGGGATGGGCCGAGTGGGGATCGCCCTGGACGATCCGGTGGGCGCCGCATTCTCGAATCCGGCACGCCGGCTCGAAGGGAGCTCTGCCCACGTGTTTGC
>JAWOIE010000243.1:0-8920 GCA_046484825.1 Gammaproteobacteria bacterium
CACCGACGAGGGTAAACGGGCGTTTGGACAAGTCGGTCTTGTTGATGGTGTCAAAAATAATTTCGGTATTAAAACGTTCGGCATGCTTTTGCATGCGCTCCATCAACGCCGGGCCCTGCAGACCTTCTACATCGCCGGGCCAGTTGTCGACTTCGGTGGTTGTCATTAACTGCCCCCCCTGTTGCATACCGGTAATCACGACGGGATTCAGGTTGGCGCGGGCGGCATAGACGGCGGCGGTATAACCGGCAGGGCCGGAGCCCAGGATTAACAGGCGGCAATGTTTGGTATCACTCATGTTTTCACTCCGGAAATTATCTCGACTAAACTTGTCTGTGTAAATTATGTCGCTATGCAATTGAAATCTGTAGAAACTGAGAAACTGCTTAACAACTCTTGGACGGAAAGATAGAGTGCAAGTTCCATCTCGGATATTCAGAGGACCCAATGTTACGTAATGCGACTGGCAGGGTAAAGCAAAGATGAGAATCGGTGTACCAAAAGAAATCAAAACCCTTGAGGGGCGCGTGGCCTTAATCCCCGCAGCGGCGGGGCAACTGGTAACAGAAGGTCACGAGGTCTACGTCCAATCGGGCGCAGGCCGGTTGAGTGGCTATGCCGATGAGGACTATCGCCAGTCCGGTGTACAAATTATGCCCACGGCGAAGGACATCTATACGGCTGCCGAGATGATCGTCAAGGTCAAGGAACCACAGCCAGAGGAACTTGAGCTGCTGCGTGCGGATCACCTTCTTTTTTCCTATCTGCACCTGGCCGCCGCCCGTGAGCTGATGCAGGTGCTGCTCGACATCGGCCTGACCGCAGTGGCCTTCGAAACAGTGGAACACCATGGCCAGTTGCCGCTGCTGGTTCCCATGAGTGACATTGCCGGTCGCCTGGCGGTACAGATCGGCGCCACCCTGTTACAGCAACCCCAGGGCGGCCGGGGCGTACTCCTGGGCGGGCTGCCGGGCACACCCCGTGGCCATGTGGTGATTCTGGGAGCGGGCACGGCCGGCGGCAGCGCGGCCCTGATGGCCAGCGCCATGGGGGCCAGGGTGACGGTCTTTGACCGCAGCCGGGACAAACTCGCGGCGATGCGGACACTGGGCGGTAACGTTACCAGTTTGCATGCCTATCCCCAGGCCATCCAGGACGCCGTCCTGAGCGCGGATTTGCTTGTCGGTGCGATTCTGGTGCCGGGTAAAAAGGCCACCCATCTGGTGCCGGCGGACTGGGTCAGACACATGCAGCCGGGTAGTGTGATTGTGGATATCGCGGTGGACCAGGGCGGCTGCATCGAGACCACGCGGCCGACGAGCTATGCCGCGCCAACCTTTGTCTGGGAGGAGGTGGTTCACTTTGGTGTCACCAATATGCCGGGCGCCGTCCCCAGAACCGCCTCGCAGGCATTGTCGGCGGTTCTGGTCCCGTATATCCTGCGCCTTGCACAGCCGGGCTGGGAGCAGCAGAGCGACTTGCAGGCGGGCATTAATGTGCGCGCCGGACAGATCCTGCATCCGGCGTTGCAATTGACCTGATATGAAGATAAAATTCCTTAAATATTATTATCTTATAAATACAACTTAAACTGGTTGCTCAAATAAATTTTGGCCCACGCAAAACACAATAAACCCCTGCAAAGGTCGCCACTGGCGGACCACCTGGTGCGCGGCATCAAGGAGGGGACGCTGCTGGTATTCGGCTTTGTCGCCCTGTACCTGTTGCTGGCCCTGGTGAGTTATCACGCCGCCGATCCCGGCTGGACCAATAGTGGTCGTGCCGATGGCTATGTCTCCAATCTCGGTGGGCCCTTTGGCGCCTGGTATGCCGATATTTTCTACACTTTATTTGGTTATTCCGCCTATTTATTCCCCCTCATGGTGGTCTACAGTGGCTGGCTGCTGTATCGCGGCCATCAGGCACACAAACCCTTTGATATCCGCGGTCTGCTCTTGCGCAGTCTCGGCTTCGTCCTCACGCTCGGGGCGGGCTGCGCCCTGGCCAGTCTGCATGACAACAGCCTTGCCAGCCCCCTGCCGGTCGGCGCCGGAGGCATTTTGGGTGACCTGATTGCCGGTGGCATGGAGGCAATCTTCAGCTTTCTGGGTGCGACCCTGTTGCTGCTGGCGCTGTTTTTCGCCGGGGTCACACTGTTTACCCACCTGTCCTGGCTCTGGCTCATGGACCAGCTGGGGCGGCTGACGCTCAGCCTGTTGTCCCTCGTGCGCCGGTCCTACAGCAACCTGCAGGAATGGATTATTGCCACCCGCCAGCGCCGCCGGCGGGAGACGACGTTTCAGGTCAAGACCGAGCAGCAAAAAGCGCGTGCAGAGACCCGTATTGCCCCGGTCATTGCCCCGGCGGTGGTGAAAAAGCCCGTCGTCAGTCAGCGTGCCCAGCGCGAGCGCCAGGTGCCGCTGTTTACCACCGATGGCAATACCGAACTGCCGCCGCTGGCGCTGCTGGATGAACCCGAGGTCAATGTTCACCAGATGTCCAAAGAGGCCCTGGAGCATATTTCCCGTCAGGTCGAGATCAAGCTGGCCGACTTCGGTGTCGAGGTGCAGGTGGTGGCGGTGCAGCCCGGTCCGGTCATTACCCGTTACGAATTACAACCCGCCGCCGGCGTCAAGGTCTCGCAAATCACCAATCTCGCCAAGGACCTGGCACGCTCACTTTCGGCCATTAGCGTGCGCGTGGTCGAGGTCATCCCGGGCAAGACGACGGTCGGTATTGAGATTCCCAATGAGGAACGCGAAGTCGTGCGTCTGGTGGATAATCTCAAGTCCCGCCAGTACGAGGATGCCAAATCCCCGCTGACCCTGGCCCTGGGTAAGGATATCAGTGGTGTGCCCATGGTGGCCGACCTGGCGCGCATGCCGCACCTGCTGGTGGCCGGGACAACCGGCGCCGGGAAGTCGGTGGCGCTCAATGCCATGATCCTCAGTCTGCTCTATAACGCCCAGCCCAAGGACGTGCGCCTTATCCTGATAGACCCGAAAATGCTCGAACTCTCGGTCTACGACGATATCCCGCACCTGCTCACCCCGGTGGTCACCGACATGAAGGATGCCGCCAACGCCCTGCGCTGGTGTGTGGTGGAAATGGACCGCCGTTACCGGCTCATGGCCTTGGCCAAGGTGCGAAATATCGCCGGCTTCAACAAAAAGGTCGAGGAGGCCCGGGCCGCCGGCAAGCCCATGCTCGATCCCCTGCACCCTGCGGACAGCGACCTGCCAGCCCCGGAACTGAACACCTTGCCCTTTATTGTGGTCGTGGTCGATGAGCTTGCCGACATGATGATGCTGGTGGGCAAGAAGGTCGAAGAACTCATTGCCCGTCTGGCGCAAAAGGCGCGGGCCTCGGGTATCCACCTGATTCTCGCCACGCAGCGGCCGTCGGTGGATGTACTCACCGGTCTGATCAAGTCCAACATCCCCACGCGTATTGCCTTTCAGGTTTCATCACGCATTGACTCACGGACCATTCTCGACCAGATGGGGGCGGAGCAACTCCTCGGCCACGGCGACATGCTGTATCTGCCGCCCGGCACCGCGGTGCCCATTCGTGTGCACGGCGCCTTTGTTGACGATCAGGAAGTACACAATGTGGTCGACTATCTCAAGGCCAAGGGCAAGCCCCAGTATGAGGATGCCATCCTCGATGGCCCGGCCGAGGCGGACCCGAATAATCCTGACAGCATGGTCGAAGATACGGAAAACGACCCGCTGTATGATCAGGCGGTGCGCATTGTCACCGAAACGCGCAAGGCCTCCATTTCCGGTGTGCAACGCCGGCTGAAAATCGGCTACAACCGCGCGGCGCGCATGGTCGAGACCATGGAGGCCTCGGGCATTGTCGGGCCGCTGGAATCCAACGGCAGTCGCGAAGTCATTGCCCCCCCACCCCCCAAAGATTAGGCCACCATGATACGCACCCTTTTGATTAGTCTTCTCTATCTCGGCAGCCTGGCGGTATTCGCCGAGGACCTGCAAGGGCGCTTTGCCAAACTCCAGACCTGGCAGGCCGACTTTGTGCAGACCCTGAGCAACAAGGACACCGAGACCGATATCACCAGCGAGGGCACGCTGTGGCTGTTACGCCCGGATCGTTTTCGTCTTGAATACCAGCAGCCTTATCGACAGGTCTATGTCGCCGATGGTGAGCGGTTATGGTTTTTTGATGAAGACCTGGAACAGGTGACCGTCAAACCCCAGGGCGACTCGCTGGACCAGACCCCGGCCATGATCCTGAGTCAGCCGGCACGCCTGGCCGCCAGCTATGAAATAAGCAGCCACACACAAGGGGCAGGGGTGCTGTATGCCCTGCGGCCGCGGAGTACGGAATCGGGTTTTGAGCGTATCGAGATCCTGTTTCAAAATGACCGGCTCAGCGAAATGCACATGTACGATCACTTTGCCCAGCGTACCTCTTTGCGGTTTAAAAACATCCAGAGCAATCACAACATCCCGGCACAGCGTTTTCGTTTTGTACCGCCAGCCGGCGTCGATGTGATTGGGGAACGCGAATAAGCACCGCCAATGGTCCGTAACAACGACCTGTTCGCCAGCAAGTCGGATAACCGCTTCAGTCCGCTGGCGGATCGCATGCGACCGCAAAGCCTTGATGAATATATCGGCCAGCAACACCTGTTGGCCAAAGACAAGCCGCTTTATCAGGCCATCCGTCAGGGACGCTTGCACTCCATGATCTTCTGGGGCCCCCCCGGCACCGGCAAGACCACCCTGGCGCGGCTGATTGCCCATTCCGCCGAGGCGACCTTCTTCAGTCTGTCGGCGGTGCTCTCCGGCGTCAAAGACATTCGCGCCGCCATCGACGAGGCCAAACAACTGCGGCAAATGCACAACCGCCAGTGCATCCTGTTTGTCGATGAGGTGCACCGCTTTAACAAATCACAGCAGGATGCCTTTTTGCCGCATATCGAAGACGGCACCATTACCTTCATCGGCGCGACCACCGAGAACCCCTCGTTTGAATTGAACAACGCCCTGTTGTCACGCGCCCGGGTCTATGTGCTGAAGTCGCTCCAGGTCGAGGACCTGCGCACGGTGATAGATCGGGCCCTGGCCGATGAGGAACGGGGCCTTGGGCAGTTGCATCTGCACATGGACCCAGAGCTGCGCACGCAGCTGGCCAGCGTCGCCGACGGTGATGCGCGGCGAGCCCTCAACCTGCTGGAGATCGCCGCCGAACTGGCGGAGACCCGGGGTGATGAAACCATTATCAGCGAGTCCGTCTTGCAGGACGTGCTCACCACCGGCCCACGGCGTTTTGATAAGCAGGGCGAGGCCTTTTACGACCAGATCTCCGCGCTGCATAAATCCGTGCGCGGCTCGTCGCCGGATGCGGCCCTGTACTGGTTTGCGCGTATGGTCGATGGCGGCTGTGACCCCTTGTACATCGCCCGCCGCGTGGTACGCATGGCCAGCGAGGACATCGGCAATGCCGATCCGCGGGCGCTGTCCCTGGCGCTCGACGCCTGGGACGTACAGGAACGGCTTGGCAGCCCGGAAGGGGAGTTGGCCATTGCCCAGGCCGTGGTCTATATGGCGTGCGCGGCCAAGAGCAACGCGGTGTACACGGCCTACCAACAGGTCATGGCCGACATCCGCCAGAATCCGTCGCGCGAGGTGCCCTTGCACCTGCGTAACGCCCCCACCAAACTCATGCAGGACATGGACTATGGCCGGGCCTATCGCTATGCCCACGACGAGCCAGAGGCCTATGCCGCCGGGGAAAACTACTTTCCGGACGACTTTCCCGCCAAGGTCTATTATCAGCCGGTGCCACGCGGGCTGGAAATCAAGATTGCCGAAAAGCTGGCGCACCTCAGGGCACTGGATAAAAAGGCCGGGCGGGAGTGAATATTTTCCAGTCCCGGCAACATCCAGTACAATCCCCCTCATGAATCTGAAAATTCTCCTGTTTATCGCCATGGGTGGGGCGCTCGGCGCCGTCATGCGCTTTGCCGTTGGCAGCGGCGTGCACCAGCTACTGGGGCGGGGCTTTCCTTACGGGACTCTGGTCGTCAATGTGGCCGGCTCGTTACTGATCGGCATTCTCTATATTGTCATGCTCGAACGCATGGCCCTCGAACCGCACTGGCGCGCCCTGGTCATTACCGGTTTCATCGGGGCCTTAACCACCTTCTCGACATTTTCCCTGGAGACCTTTCAGTTGATTGAAAACGGTGCGATGTTCAAGGCCACGGCCAACGTCGCTGCAAATGTCATACTCTGCCTGCTGACGTGCTGGGCCGGTATCCTTATAGGCAGGCAACTATGAACACTACAACGAATCATTCCTCCGAAGTCACCATTGTGCGCATCTATCTGACCGAGGGCGAGGCCCAGTTACACAGTCTGATAAAGCGCCTGCGCGACTGGGAAAAACTGCGCGGTGTCACCGTGTTTCGTGGCATTGCCGGCTTTGGCCCCTCTGGCATCATGCACGGTATTGAACTGGTGGACCTGTCATTGAACATGCCGATTGTGATTGAGTTTTTTGACTCGACCGACAAAGTCAATGAAATTCTGGAACACCTGGAGCATATTGTACCCGCCGGCCATTTAGTGAAATGGAAGGCTGAAGTCAACGCATAACAAGAATCGAACATGGGTAACGCGACGAGTTCACCGCGGATGCCCATCACTTAACAATAAAGGTTAACCATGCTAGACCCGCAAACCCTTCGTAATGAGCTACCCGCCACGGCAGAAAGACTGGCCCGTCGTGGTTTTGTCCTGGACACGCAGACCCTGGAGCGGTTGGAGGCACAGCGCAAGGCACTACAGGTACAGACACAGGAACTACAGGCCGAGCGCAACAGCAAGTCCAAAAATATCGGCAAGGCCAAAGCCCAGGGTCAAGACGTTCAACCGCTGCTGGAGGAGGTGGCGCAACTCGGCGACAGCCTCAAGGCGGCAGAGACGGCTCTGGCAACGGTGCAGGATGAACTGCAACAGATACTCATGGCGATCCCCAACCTGCCGCAGGAGGGCGTACCGTTGGGTAAGGATGAGAACGACAATGTCGAGATACGCAAGTGGGGTACGCCAAAGCGCTATGACTTTGACGTTCGGGATCACGTCGACCTTGGTGCCATACTGGGGCAGATGGATTTTGAAACCGCGGTCAAGATCACCGGCTCACGTTATGTCACCATGAGCGGTGCCCTCGCGCGCATGCACCGCGCCCTGATTCAGTTAATGCTGGATACGCACACTCAGGAACATGGTTATACCGAGACCTACGTCCCGTTCATCGTCAATGCCGAAAGCCTGCGTGGCACCGGTCAGTTACCCAAGTTTGAGGCCGACCTCTACAAGTTGCAGAACGACGAGCAGGATTTTTATCTCATCCCTACGGCCGAGGTACCAGTCACCAATATCGTTCGGGACGTGATTGTCGAGGCCGCACAGATGCCGCGCAGGTTTGTCTGCCACACCCCCTGTTTTCGCAGTGAGGCCGGTTCCTATGGTAAAGACACCCGCGGCATGATCCGCCAGCATCAGTTTGAAAAGGTCGAGTTGGTGCAGGTGGTGCGAGCGGAAGACTCCGAGCGGGTGCTGGAGGAACTCACTGCCCATGCGGAGGCGATCCTGCAAAAACTGGAACTGCCGTATCGCGTCATGGCCCTGTGTGCCGGCGATATGGGTTTTGCCGCCGCCAGGACCTATGACCTGGAGGTCTGGCTACCGGCCCAGCAGACCTATCGCGAGATCTCGTCCTGCAGTAACTTTGAGGCCTTTCAGGCACGTCGCCTCAAGGCACGCTGGCGCAACCCGGAGACCGGCAAGCCGGAGCTGGTGCATACCCTGAATGGCTCCGGCCTGGCCATTGGCCGTACCCTGGTGGCGGTGATGGAAAATTATCAGCGCGGCGACGGCGGAATTGATGTCCCCGCGGCCCTGTTGCCCTATATGGGCGGGCTTAGCGTTATCGCACCATCATAATCAGAAAGACCACAAACAGGATGACCCCGGCCAGGGGCAGCAGAAAGCCCTTCCAGTCTGAGGCACTGCCCTTGGGGGAGTGCTTTAACGCATGGCGCATACGCGGAAAAATGAAAATCAACATCGCTACCAGTAAGACCGCCGTACCAATTTTTTCCCAACCCATCCTGATGCTCCCCTTGAATCATTTACTAATAAAAAAGCCCCGACGAATCGGGGCTTTCGCTGGTACTACCGGCAACGAGACTAGTCTCGGCCGCTAAGCGCACCCAGCAGGTGCAGCAGGGCCTGGAACATGTTCAACAGGGACAGGAACAGACCTGCTGTTGCCATGATGTAGTTGGTCTCACCGCCGTGGATAATGCTCGAGGTCTGGAACAGGATGAAACCGCTCATGAGCATGACAACCACCGCATTCACCGCCAGGAACATGGCGGGGATTTCAAGGAAGATGTTGAGCAGGGCCGCACCCAGCACTACAAACATACCCACCATGAGGAAGCCGGCCATAAAGCTGAAATCCTTGCGGGTTGTCAGGGCATAACCGGACAGGCCCAGGAAGATCACGCCAGTACCACCGAGGGCCGTCATGACAATGCTGGGGTTCACCGCGAGGTAGACGTTGAGTACCGGACCCAAGCCCAGGCCAAACAGGCCGGTAATGGCAAAAATCACCGGTATACCGGTTGCGGAATTGGCCGTGCGTGGCAGCACAAACCAGAGCATGGCGATCGCGACGATATTGGCCACCAACGCCATGCCGTGAGAGAGCTGCATGGACATGCCGACAAAGGCCATGATGGCACTGAAAATCAGCGTCATCGAGAGCAAGGAATAGGTGTTGCGCAAGACCTTGTTGGTCTCCAGGACGGAAGTCGCTGGACGACTAATGGCTGATTGTTGCTGATACATATATTGATTCCTCTATGTTTATGCCTAAA
>JAWOIE010000013.1:0-6177 GCA_046484825.1 Gammaproteobacteria bacterium
TCAGCGTTTATCCCCCTGCATGCCTTTGCCGTGGGTGGCATCGGCGTCATGACCCTGGGCATGATGTCGCGCGTGGCCCTGGGGCACACCGGCCGCAACGTGTTTGCACCACCGCCCCTACTGGGCGTGAGCTTTGTCCTACTCTTAGCCGCCGGCATCGCGCGGGTCTTGCTGCCGCTCCTGGCGCCGGGCCAATACCTGCTCTGGGTGGGACTCTCCCAGACCCTATGGGTGCTGGCCTTTGCTCTGTTCATGGTGGTGTTTCTGCCCATACTCTGGCGGCCTCGGGTCGATGGCCGCTTTGGCTAAAGCCCGTCTTTTTTCATTTGCACAACAACACATACCCATGACCTCGAAAATAATGCTACTGCGGCATGGCAAACCCGAGTTTGACCTGTTCAGCACAGGCCGGGACCCGTATGCCGCCGCCCAACTGTCACAGGTCATCCGGCGTTATACGCAAAGCCCCATCGCCCCCGCGCCGCCGCCCCCAGTGCACGCGCTGCAACATGCCCGGGACTGCCGGGCGATTGTCTGTAGTGACCTGAGACGTTCCCTGGAATCCGCCACGCGGCTGGGCCATGCACAAAAAACCCTGATTGCGCCACTGTTTCGCGAGGCGGAACTACCGTATGCCGACTGGCAGAGACCCAGGCTGTCGCTGTACAGTTGGTTTGTTATTTTTCGTCTCCTCTGGCTGTTCGGTTATGCCCAAAATGGTGAATCCCTGCGACAGGCCCGTCGCCGTGCCATTGCGGCGACGGACGTCTTAACCGAGCTGGCGCGACAACATGGCTCGGTGCTGCTGGTGGGGCACGGGTTTATGAATCACTTTATCGCCCGCCAGTTACGCGCCCGCGGCTGGCAGGGGCCAAAAAGTCCCGGCCGCCATTATTGGGAATATGGTGTCTATGAGGCCTAAGCCCCGTAGACTCTTCGATCGACAGGGATTTTAAGGAACGCGGCTATGCAAGAGGGTGAACGTCTCAATAGTCTTACGCATGTGATCGGCGCCGCTGCGGCGCTGGCGGGACTGGTCGTACTGGTAGTGTTCGCTGCACGACAGGGCGACCCCTGGAAGATCGTCAGCTTTAGCGTCTACGGGGTAAGCCTGTTACTGGTCTATCTGACCTCCAGCTTCTATCACAGCCTGAGCGGTCGGGCCAAGGCGATATTTCGTCGCCTCGACCACGCCGCTATTTATTTGTTGATCGCCGGCACCTACACCCCCTTTACCCTGGTCACCCTGCACGGCGTGTGGGGCTGGTCGGTGTTTGGCGTGGTCTGGGGTCTGGCGATTCTGGGCATCGCCCTGGAGCACCTGCCCAACAAGGGCCACCGTATTCTACCGGTGGTCATTTACGTACTCATGGGCTGGGTCGGTCTGGTGGCCATCAAACCGCTGCTGGCATCATTGTCCTTCAATGGACTGCTGTGGCTCATCATTGGCGGTGGCTTTTATACCCTGGGCATTGTCTTTTATGCCCTGGATCACAAAGTGCGTTATTTTCATGCCATCTGGCATTTGTTTGTCCTGGCCGGCAGTATCAGTCACTACTGTGTGATTCTTTTATATGTCTTATAACGCCTGACCTGCTTCGCTCGGGATGTTCTCATCGAGAAAGCGCTGAAAATCCTCGGCGCGCAGGATTTGCGTGCCGTCACAATTGAACTGAATGCGAATAATGCGCTGTACCATACAGATAGTAATGTTACGCATGTAATACACCGGCATGGCGCGTAGTGCCCGCAGTCGGGCAATCACCCGGACAATCTCATCCTGCGTCATGGGTGACCATTCCTGACTACGCCGCACCAGGATGTTGCGCCAGTAGGCCGGCATTTGCTGGTAGGCCGGCAGCCCTCGCAACGCCTGATACAGGTCGCGCACCAGTTGCACCTTGGCGGCGTAATCGATCATGGGGAACTGTCTGGCGACATAACCGGGATTGGCCAGGCGCTCCGCGGTATGGATCTCCTGGGTCAGGGGATCAAACACCGAGTGGGTGCGAATCTCACCGTTATTAAAGCCGACGAACAGGCGATAGGTGCTGCGCCTTAACAGTAACTCCTCAAAATTAGCGGTCAACGCGTCCAGATGTGTATCGACCTCGCTTTCATAACGCGGCCGCACGCCGGTGGTCTCGCGTAAGGAGGGGTCGCCACGAATACCAATCTGCAGAGACTCGGCGTTGAGACCGGTGGCACTGAGAATACTCTCGTGCAAGACCAGATGTTCAAAGGCCTCCTGAGTATCGGGCGAAGCGGGTGGTGCGGGGGTCCTGCGCATGAAGTCTCTTTTTGTTAAAAACACGCCATAGGACCTGCAAGAAACATGCAAAAAATTGCCGTGCCCGGCGGGATCACCTTCGCGAGCCGGGAGGTGCCTGGTGCGCGCTATCCAGTCGGGCGCGCACGGCCTGTAAAAGCTCCTGCTTCCGGTAGGGCTTTTTCAGCAAGCTATCGAGCCAGTCCGCGGGCGTGCCGGCCGGCACCTTTTCGGTCGCAAAGCCACTGGTCAGCAAAATCCTGAGCTGGGGATGGAGTTGCCTGGCCTGTTCCGCCAGTTCAAAACCACTGCAACTGCCGGGCATGACAATGTCGCTGAACAGCAGGTCGATATAGGAGTGCTGGCGCAACAGGGTCAGCGCCTCGGTGGCATTGGTGGCCGTCATCACATGGTACCCGGCCTCGCGCAACAGCTGGCTGGCCAGGCGCAACAGGGCGGGTTCGTCCTCCACCACCAGAAGGGTCTCATTGCCACCCAGCACTGCGTCGGCTTGTGCGGGCGCGTGCGCAACGGCAAGGCTGGCCTCACTAACGTAGGGCAGAAAAATATGAAAACGGCTCCCCTCTCCCAGCGTAGAGTCCACCTTAATCACACCGCCATAGCGGTGCACAAAGGCGTAGACCATAGGCAAGCCCAGCCCGGTACCCTTACCTTTGGGCTTGGTGGTATAAAACGGTTCAAAGATCCGTTCCAGCTGGTCCGCCGTCATGCCCATACCCGTGTCGATGAGACTCAGGCGAATATAATCCCCGCTGCTAATCTCGGGGTACTCCGGGGTGCTGTCCGCGGAAAAATGCACCAGGCGGGTCTCGATCCGAAAGGTGCCGCCCTCGGGCATGGCGTCGCGGGCATTGATGGCCAAATTCAGCAACGCGTCCTGCAGCTCTCCGGGGTTCGTTTCCGTCAACAACACCTGATCGGCGTAGTGGTACTGCACCGTAATGGCCGGGGTCACGGCACGCTCGATCATGATGGCGATCTCCTCGATGCGCTCATTGATATCGATGATCTCCGTGCTGCTGGCATGGTGGCGCGAAAACATCAGCAGTTGTTGGGTCAGGTCCACACAGCGTCTGGCCGCCTTGATGCTGATGCTCGCCCACTCCGTTGCCTCCGGGTCCGCTTCGACAAAGTCCTTGAGAAAATCCAGATAGCCGATCACCAGCCCCAGCTGGTTATTAAAATCATGGGCAATGCCGCCGGCCAACTGACCAATGGCTTCCATTTTCTGACTGTGCTGTAACATCTTTTCGGTATTGCGCAGACTGGTGATGTCCAGGGAAATACCCAACAGGTAGGCGGCACGGCCCTGCTCGTCCTGAATCGGGATCTTTTGCGTATGCAACAGGCGTATGCCCTGACTGCGCGTATGAATGGGTTCCTCGGGGATATCCACAAATACCCCCTTATCCAGCACCTGCCTGTCCATCTGGGCAAAGAATTCGGCCTCCTCCGGGAACAGGTCAAAGTCGGTCTTGCCAATGACCTCATCCTTGCGCAGCCCCGTCAGCTCTTCGGCCGCCTTGTTCCATTCCACATAACGGCCCTCGCCCGCCGTTTTTACAAACAGCATGGCGGGCAGGTTATCCACAATCGTATTCTTTAATTTACTCAGTTCCTGGTACTGAAACTCCACACGTTTCTTTTCGCTAATATCGCGAATCACCTCGACCGCCCCGCCCGCCAGTGGCGAGAGCGTGTAGTCGCGCCAGACAGGGTTGTCGGGAAAGGCGATTTCACAGGCATCCAGATTTTTACCCTGCCGGCGACTGAGACAGACCGGGCAATCCGCCGGCGACATAAAGGCGGGGTGAAACAGGTCATGACTTGAAGTGCCGAGGATGTGGTTTTTGCCCAGTCCGACCATGTCGCAGGCGGCCTGATTGGCCTGGCGCACGATACCCTCGGCATCGGTGACAATAGTCGGGTTGGGGATCGCGTCATAGGTACTGGCACCCCGCGCCATGGCCTGAAATGGCTTTTGCAAGGTGGTGTGCACGGTCGCCATAAAGATCAACCAGAAGGAAAACAATTTGAAAATGTGCCCCACCTGATTCGACAGGTCATAGACATCGATATAAAAGGTAAAGGCCAGCTCCGCAAACACGGTCAGGACAATCGACAACGACATGATGTTCAGAATGTCCGGTTCCAGCAGTGCACGCTGGCGGCGCAGACACAGCAGCGCCATCACCAGCAGACCGACAATCACATATTCACTGTTGACCTTGAACGCCGTCAGACCGACGCCTTCCACAAAGGTCTCGGGGAACATACCCAGCGACACCAGCACGATGAGTGTGATGGCGATAGCGCCATAGAGAAAGAACACCGGCCGCCGCGCCAGACGGTGAGACAAAAACCAGGGGGCGCTCAGGAGCAGCAGTGCCTCGAGGATACGGGTACCGATCCAGTACTGGGTGGAGACATTGGCGCCCGCCAGTTCGTGGACCTGCATCCCTTTATAGGAAAGGGTATGCATCAGGTCCAGCACCGCGATCCAGAAGTAACCGGCACCGAGGTACATGAGATAGTTATTGCGCGTGAAGGGGTACATCTGCCAGGCCACCACACTCATCAACAGGGCGACGCTGATGGCAATGAATTCGGCCAGGGTGTGAAAGAGTAGAAAACTGTAGCGGCTGGTGAGGATCAGGATAATGGCCAACACCAGCGGGATCAGCCACATCTGCCGGGAGAAGAGCGGGGTCTCCGCCGGGGTCGTGAGCTGTATCGGATCCTTGTTCGTCATTCCCTTACTCTATCTAATATCGTGGAGACAGCCCTGGCCACCGCGTTGTCCGGTATTTAACCCCAGGACAGCGCGTCAAGCAATAACATTACTTTATTAGAGGGTACTTACTTTGCTATGGACGGCCCGGTCACACCCCCCGGAAGTCTCAGTAACCGTTATCGACTACGCCGCACATTTCTTGAGCAGGCCCGTATTTCATACTCACCACCGACAGGCCTGTTGTACTACCATCAACACCAGGCCACGTCGCCGCAATGTTCACCAACCCAGGAGGCCTCATCATGAAACAGCAACAGCGTTGTAGCTGGTGCGGGGACGACCCGACCTATATGCGCTACCACGATACCGAATGGGGTGTGCCCCTCTATGATGACCGCCGCCTGTTTGAGATGTTGATCCTGGAGGGGGCCCAGGCAGGGCTCAGCTGGATAACGGTACTACGCAAGCGCCCGCACTACCGCAAGGTCTTCGACCGCTTTAGCCCCAGCAAGATCGCCGCCTATGACACGCGCAAGATCAACAGCCTGTTAAACGACCCCGGTATCATCCGCAATCGCCTCAAGGTCGAAGGCACGGTCAGGAATGCCCGCGCCTACCTCGAACTCAAGGCCCAACAGGGTACGTTTGCCGATTTTCTCTGGCAGTTTGTCGACGGCCGGCCGCAACAGAATCAGTGGCCATCCCTGCAACACATCCCGGCACAGACCCCCGCCTCCGTGGCCATGTCCAAAGCGCTAAAACGCCGCGGCTTTACCTTTGTCGGGCCGACCATTTGCTATGCCTTCATGCAGGCCACGGGGATGGTCAATGACCATACGCTGGACTGTTTTCGACATGCGCAACTACGGCGTGGGGGCTAACGGCGTTACCACTATCGGGGTTAAACACAGCACGCACAGGGCATCAAGATAGTTGTGTGTGGCTGCGCTGGATTCGCAATCAGGGGAGTGATTTGTACTATCGGCCAACGGCACTGCGCGCAAGGATATGATGTTTACGCCCCCGGCCGGGATGCCCTTTAGGCATCACTTTGCTGCTAACACTGTCTTGCACCGAGCAAGCCGCCACCGACTTACTGGCGACGCTTGCGCTTCGGGTTATGCGGCAGGCCGGTATGCTGGGTTTTGAAGGG
>JAWOIE010000021.1:0-7519 GCA_046484825.1 Gammaproteobacteria bacterium
TGATTGGCGGGCAAGGTCCAGGGCGTGGTGGTCCAGATCACCACTGAAATGAGACCTTTACCTTCATGACCTTCAACATGATGACAGCGCGCCATTAGTGCCGCCTCATCCAGGACTTCAAAACGCACATCGATAGCCGGTGATGTCTTTTCTTCGTATTCAACCTCGGCCTCGGCCAGGGCAGAGCCGCAATCGACACACCAGTGCACGGGTTTGGCTCCCTTGTGCAAATGTCCCTTGTCAATAATCTGGCCAAGGGCGCGAATAATATCGGCTTCGAATTTGAAATTCATAGTGAGATAAGGATTATCCCAGTCGCCAATCACGCCAAGACGCTGGAAGTCCTTGCTCTGACCATCCACCTGCCGCTGAGCATATTCACGACAGGCCTTGCGAAACTCTTTCGCCGAAATCTTCACCCCGGCCTTGCCCTTTTTCTTTTCTACCTGCAATTCAATCGGCAGACCGTGGCAGTCCCAACCGGGAATATAGGGAGCATCAAAACCGCTCAGGGTTTTGGCTTTGACAATAATGTCCTTGAGGATCTTGTTAACCGCATGGCCAAGATGAATGTCGCCATTGGCATAGGGCGGACCATCGTGCAGGATAAACGTTTTGCGGCCTTTGGCCTGTGCCCGCAATTTTCCATACAAGTCCATCGCCAGCCATTGTTTCACCTGTTCCGGTTCACGCTGGGCGAGATTACCGCGCATGGGAAAATCCGTATGCGGTAAGTTCAAGGTATTTTTATAATCAGCCACACTAACTCCACTTATGCCTATTTAAGCCAATGCCCGCTGCGCGGCAAAAAAGGCCTGCGCGTCATCAACGTCCTGCTGGATTTTATGCTTCAATGCCTCCAGCGAATCAAACCGCAACTCATCGCGCAGTTTGTGTAAAAAACTCACCTGTATATGTTCACCGTAAATATCGTTGTTGAAATCAAACAAAAATACTTCCAGCAAGACCCGTGTGCCATTGACCGTGGGGCGCGTCCCCAGACTGGCGACACCGCGTAGCGGTTCACCCACCAGACCGAAGACCTCAACCACAAAAATACCGTGCAGTGGCGAGACCTTGCGGTGCAGGTAGATATTTGCCGTCGGGTAACCCAACTGCCGACCCAGCTTTTCCCCGTGCGCCACCCGGCCGCTCATGCGGTAGTCCCGCCCCAACAGTTGCGCCGCCTGTTGCATGGCCCCCGCGGTCAAGGCCTCGCGAATACGGGTGCTGCTGACACGTTGCCCCGCGACTTCAAAGGTGTGCATGTGGACTACGTCAAAACCCTGCCGCTGCCCTACGGCCTGCAACGTGGCGAAGTCGCCCGCACGCCCCTGCCCAAAGCGAAAGTCATCGCCCACCACCAGATAACGAATACCCAGGCCCTCGACCAGGACGCGCTGAATAAACTCAGCGGCACTCATGTCCGCCAGACGACGGTTAAACGACAGGCACAGCAGGCGCTCCACTGAAAAGCGCCGCAAGACCTGCAACTTTTCCCTGAATTTGGTCAGCCGCGACGGCGCCCGCTCGGGGGCAAAGTACTCCTGCGGTTGTGGCTCAAAGGTAATCACGGTCGCCGGCAGGCCCAGCTCATCCGCCTTTTCCGCCAGCTGCCCCAGAACGGCCTGATGGCCGAGGTGGACGCCATCAAAATTACCAATCGTCGCCACACAGCCCCTGTGTCTCGGCTGTAAATTGTGTAGACCGCGAATGAGCTCCATACCAAACCAGCGCCATTAAAAGAACCGAAGTATAACAAGAAGTTAGACTCTGGATTCGACGAATTTTCAGCTGGCGGCCGCACCAGCGGGATATCGACACGCGCCGCGGTCTTGGTCCGTAGCATGGATGTGACGCTCCCCTTGCCCACCTCCATCCGGGCGGACCGCAACGTACAATACTAGATACTACCCTGCCGTTATGACCTGCCCGGCCAGGCAACGCCCTGCGGGGCCGGCCTAGGGTTGTCTGTCGCAGCCGGGGTTAAGAGTTATAGTTATTTAAAAACAACAGGTTATAGGCTTATGACGAACAGAGGCGCCACCACCCCGAGCCTGGATATGGTCCCCCTGCGGCGGGCAGGGCTTTACGGGCGCGTCGGGCGGCTCAACTGCGCGGGGCGCACCCCGCTCAGATAGAGCACCAGGGCATAGGCCAGCACGCCCAGCGGGATCAGGCCGGCGAGCTGTAAGACGCGTTCCCCGGCGCTACCGGCCAGCCACCACGAGGCCGAGCTGGCCACCAGGTGGAGCGCCAGCCCCATGACCAGGGTCGCCGCCACCACCTGCAGTAGCAGGCGCCTCCAGCCCGGCTGCGGCCGGTAGATCTGCTGGCCGCGCAGACCGCGCAGCAACAGCATGGCATTGACGAAGGAGGATATGGTCGTCGCCAGCGCCAGGCCGGCGTGCGGACCTTCAAAGTCGAACTGGAGCAGCAACAGCACAAAAATTACATTACAGACCATGTTCACTAACATGGCGATCAGGCCAATCTTGACCGGGGTGCGGGTATCCTGGCGGGCAAAATACCCCGGCGCCAGAATCTTCACCAGGATAAAGCCGAGCAGGCCAAAGCTATACGCCAGCAAGCTCCAGGCCGCCATTTGCACGTCATGGCCAGTAAAATCACCATATTGAAACAGGGTGCTCATTATCGGTGTGGCTAGCACCCCCAAACCGACCGCCGCCGGCAGGGCAATCACCACCGCCAGGCGCAGCGCCCAGTCCAGGGTGCGCGAAAAGGCCTGTGGATTGCCCTGTGCGTGGGCACTGGACAGGCTGGGCAGAATGACTGTGGCCAGGGCGATACCAAATACACCCAGGGGCAGTTCGATCATGCGGTCGGCAAAGTACAGCCAGGTCACACTCCCCGTCACCAGAAAAGAGGCAATCAAGACATCGAACAGCAGATTAATCTGCATGGCGGAAGAGCCGATAATCCCCGGCAGCATGAGCCGACCGATGCGCCTGACCCCCGTGTCCCGCCAGTTCAGCCGCGGCCAGCGCAACAGCCCCAGCCGGGCTACATAAAATAGCTGGAACAGCAACTGCGCCACCCCTGCAATAAAGACCCCCCAGGCCATGGCCGTAATCGGCTCGGCAAAATAGGGCGACCACCACAGGGCGGCGGCAATCAGGCTGATATTGAGCAGTACCGGGGTAAACGCCGGCACCGCGAAACGCCCATAGCTGTTCAACACCCCTGCTGCCAGGGCGGTCAGGGAAATAAACAGGATATAGGGAAAGGTGATGCGTAACAGCTCATAGGTCAGCTCGAATTTGTCGGGATACTGCAACAGAAAGCCGGTGGCAAACACCGAGGTCACCGCCGGCGCGAACAGCATGGCCAGGATCGAGACCACCAACAGGACCAACCCCAGGGTGCCGGCAACATTGCGAATCAGGGAGCGGACCTCCTCGACCTCGCGCTGCTCCCTGTATTCGGTCAGTACCGGGACGAAGGCCTGGGAAAAGGCCCCCTCGGCAAACAGGCGGCGCAGGAAATTGGGAATCTTGAAGGCCACCAGAAAGGCATCCGTGGCCACGCTGGAGCCAAACATGCGGGCCATGACCATATCACGCAACAGCCCCAGGACCCGGGAGAACAGGGTCATGGCGCCGACGGTCGCGGTCGACCTAAGCAGCCCCATGAGGCCCCGAATGATTGGCTAACTGTTTGCTGTACAAGACTTTTTCCTCCATCTCGGGATAATCATACCCTATGCAGGGGGATGCCGCCCAGCAGGAAAAATCAGCCCTCAAGGGCATTGATTCTGCTGCCCGTTTTGGCCATAATGCGCGGCTTTATACGAATACTTAAGGAGTACGCCCGTGGCCAATTCGCCGCAAGCACGAAAACGCGCTCGACAGGCTGAACGTCGTCGCCAGCACAACACCGGGTTCCGGTCCATGTTCCGCACCTTTATCAAGAAGGTGGTTGCCGCCGTTGATGCCGGTGACAAGTCAGGCGCCGAGACCGCGTACAAGAATGCCGTTGTGGTGATTGACAAGACCACCAGCAAGGGCCTGATCCACAAGAACAAAGCCGCGCGTCACAAGAGCCGTTTGAACGCACGCATTCGCGCCATGTCATAGTCCGCCGTTTGCGGCCCCTTGGCGAGAATATTAAAAGAGCCGGTCACTGACCGGCTTTTTTTATGTCTACGATCTTACTCCGCGGGTGCTGGTAACCGGTAATACAGCGACTGTACCTGGGGACGTTTGATATCAAAGCGCACCTGCCCACCGGCAGCGGGCATATCCAGCACCAGATGGTTGGCATCGGCGCTCACGAGCAGACCTTCATGGCTGGCGGCGGCCGTGACCACCCGCACCTGCCGACCCAGGTAGTCCTCGGCACGACTCACCGGGATCGGCACATAGTCGCCTTCCAGCCTGGGCGCGGGCAGGTCCAGCTGCTGCTGTCTGAGAATTTCGTGCCGCCTGGCCTCCACTTCATCCAGTGACCAGCCCGGTCCTTCCTGCACCACACCCGTGGCTTCTGTTGCAGGGGGTTCAATTGCGGGAACCTCTGTTGCTGGAGTTTCGGGGCTTCCCGCAGCATCCCCGGCGGTGGTAGTTGACACCGTTGTACTCGGTTCGTCTGTTGTGGTGATCGTGGATGGTGACGACGTGGTGCCCGGGGTCCCCCCTGCGGCGGCGCCCTCTTCCTCCAGCTTGAGACGCTGCACCTTTTCCTGTAACACCTGGCCTTTCTCGCTGGCAATGAGACCGGCCTCTTCCATGCGCCTGATGCTGCTTTCCATTTGCTCGGCGACGCGTCGGGCGGCCTCGGCCTCGCTAATCTCGTCATTTTCCAGCTGAGTGGTCGCCTGCTGCGCGGTCTCGAAGACTTCCCATCCACCGATCTGGTTAAAGGCATTGAGCGAGATGGCGACAAAGCTGATGTACGCCAGGATAAAAGCCAGGAACGGCTTTTTGGCCACATCCCAGTGATAGAGGGCAAAGGCGATGGCCGCGAGCGGCAGCACCCCAAAGGGCAACACGAGCAAGACCAGCAGACCCCAGACCAGGCTCTCGCGAAAGGCGACAATGACCAGCCAGATGAAGGCGGCCAGGGCCACCAGGACAAGTGCTGCAGATAACAGGCCGAATTCCGACATGACTTACTCCCTCTTGACCACCGTGTGTCGATACCAGGAACGCTGTTTAAAATACCAGGCCGTAGATAAACCCGGTGGGTTATAAACTAAATAGACGAGCAGGGCCAATCGGGCCAGGGCCTTAGATCAACACCAGGTTATCCCGGTGAATCAGCTCGGCCTCGTCGACATAACCCAGCAGGGCCTGGATCTGCTCACTGGCGCGACCTTTTATTTTATGCACTTCATCGGCATTGTAGTTCACCAGGCCACGGGCAACTTCATGGCCCTGTTCATCGACACAGAGTACGACCTCACCGCGCTTGAAGTGACCCTCGACGGCCTTAACGCCGACGGCCAGCAGGCTCTTGCCCTGGTCCCTTAGCACCCTGACCGCGCCGGCATCCAGGGTCAGGCGACCACGCGTCTGCAGGTGCCCCGCCAGCCACTGCTTGCGTGCAGTCATGGTACCCTGCTGCGCGGAAAAGAATGTGCCCAGCACCTCACCCTGATGCAGGCGCACCAGGATATCCTTTTCCCGACCCGAGGCGATAATGGTCGAGGCCCCTGAGCGCACCGCGGTCCGCGCCGCGCGGATCTTGGTGGTCATGCCACCACGGCCGAGGTTACCAGCACCACCATCGGCCATTTGATCCAGTGCCGGGTCATTGACATCGGCCGCCTCGAGCATCACGGCGTCCTCGTGCAGACGGGGATTTTTGTCGAACAGCCCCTCCTGATCCGTCAGCAGGATCAGGCCGTCGGCCTCAATCAGATTGGCCACCAGGGCGGCCAGGGTGTCGTTGTCACCGAAACGAATCTCATCGGTCACCACGGTATCGTTTTCATTGACGACCGGGACCACCCCCATGTCCAGCAAGGTCCGCAGGGTGCTACGGGCATTCAGATAGCGTTGCCGGTTGGAAAGGTCGTCGTGGGTCAGGAGTATCTGCGCCGTGTGCAGATTGAATTTTTTAAAACAGGACTCGTAGCTCTGGATAAGGCCCATTTGTCCCACGGCGGCGGCGGCCTGTAGTTCGTGGATGGCGTGGGGACGTTTATGCCAGCCGAGCCGGGTCATGCCTTCGGCCACCGCCCCGGAGGACACCAGCACAATTTGCAAACCTTGCCGCCGCAGGGCGACGACCTGCTCCACCCAGTTGGCAATGCCATCGGTATTCAGGGCGGTGCCATTGTTGGTCAGCAGGGCACTACCGATCTTGATAACCCAGCGCCGGTGGCTGCTAAGGTCCTGTCGCTTCATCATGTTGTTCGTGTTCACGCTTGGCTTCGATGTATTCCATAATACGATAACAGAGTTTTTCTGTACCCTGTTTTTTAATCGCCGACAACTCAAACACCGGGCCCTGCCAGTCTAAAGTCTCAATAATCTCCCGGCAGCGGGACGCGCGCTCGGCCTCGGGCAACAGATCGATCTTGTTCAACACCAGCCAGCGTTCGTAGCCGGCCAGTGCATCGCTATAGCGTTGTAACTCCCTTTCGATCACACGCACATCCTCCACCGGGTCGTGCGCCGGGTCCGGCGGCGCCACATCGACCAGGTGCAAGAGCAGCCGTGTACGTGAGACGTGTTTTAAAAATTGCAGACCCAGGCCCGCCCCCTCGGCGGCACCTTCAATAATGCCGGGGATGTCGGCCACCACAAAGCTGCGATGCGACTCGACACTGACCACGCCCAGATTGGGGTGCAGGGTGGTGAAGGGATAATCCGCGACCTTGGGCCGGGCGGCCGATACCGCGCGAATAAACGTCGACTTGCCCGCATTGGGCAGGCCCAACAGACCCACGTCGGCCAACACCTTGAGCTCCAGGCGCAACTGGCGATGTTCACCCGGTGTCCCCGCGGTATGTTGGCGCGGCGCACGATTGGTGCTGCTTTTATAGCGGGTGTTACCAATGCCGTGAAAACCGCCCTTGGCCACCATCAGCTGCTGGCCCTCGCTGACCACGTCCCCCAGCAGTTCGTCGGTATCAATATCAAAGACCTGTGTGCCCAGCGGTACGGGGACAAACAGGTCATCGCCACTCTTGCCGGTACAGTTTTTGCCCATGCCGGACTGGCCATTCGCCGCGGCGAAGCGCCGCGTAAAACGAAAATCCTGTAGGGTATTGAGGTTGGTGTCGCCGACCAGATAGACACTCCCACCATCGCCGCCATCACCACCATCGGGGCCACCCAGGGGAATATATTTTTCCCGACGGAAACTGACGCAGCCATTGCCGCCCTTGCCTGCCTCAACACGAATGTTGGCTTCATCAACAAATTTCATAAATTATAGTATCGAGTATCGAGGGATGAGTTTCGAGGTAAAACTATCTAATTGCATATTTACCTATTCTTTACAACAAAACCGGAACACCCACTACCGCATATCTCGTCACTTATACCTCGCT
>JAWOIE010000224.1:0-4332 GCA_046484825.1 Gammaproteobacteria bacterium
AGTACACCGCCCTGGCCCTGGCCAATGGCCTGGACCCGGCACAAATGGCGCTGGCCTATGTCACGAGCCGCCCTTTTTTGACCAGTACCATTATCGGCGCCACCAATATGGAACAATTAAGGGCGAATATTGCCAGCGAAGAAATACGGTTGAGTGATGAGGTACTGAACGGGATTGAAATGATTCATGCCGAGATTTCCAACCCGAGTCCCTAGTGTAGTGCAACGAATAAATTGTACGTATCAGCGTGACAAGAAACCGTTAGCTGCAAGCAATGGCCGTGTCATAGACAACCCCCATGCCTGACCCAGGAGGACCAGACACATGAGCAACTGCCTGTTCTGCAAGATCGCCGACAATGAAATCGACAGCGATATCGTCTATGAAGACGATTTCGTCGTCGCCTTTAACGATATCAATCCCCAGGCGCCACATCACATACTGATTATCCCGCGCAAACACATCGCCACCATTAACGATATTGATGATGCGGAGTCAGACTTGTTGGGAAGATTGTATCTCGCAGCGCGCAACATTGCCGTGCAACGAGGGGTCGCCGCGGACGGTTACCGCGTGGTCATGAACTGTAACCGTGATGCCGGCCAGACCGTGTTTCACCTGCACCTGCACTTTCTCGCCGGGCGGCCGCTGCATTGGCCGCCGGGATAAAGTCAGGTACTAGCTCCTAGGAACTAGGCGCTAGGAACTAGGAAAATCTATTTTACCTAATACCCATCCTATAAAATTCATCTTTGCAAATCCTGCGGCATGACCTGGACACCGCCATTGAGGACACTGACCTCATAGCCCTGCTGGATCAGTAAAAAGGCGGCGGCGGAGCTGCGCCGACCCGTGCCGCAATAGCAGATGTAGTGGGTATCTTTGTTCAACTCTTCCATGCGCATACGAATCTCATGCAAGGGGATATTGAGCGCCTTGGGCAGATGACTGTAGGCGAATTCCTTGGCATGGCGCACATCCAGCCAGCGGGCGCCCTTGGCGACGCGCACACGCGCCTCGTCGGGGGAGACGCGGTTGAGCAACGGCTCCTTGAGCAACTCATTAAAGTGGTCTTTCGACAGCCGCATGACAACGCCATCGCTGGTCATGGTAATGGAGGCATTGCGTGCCCCACCGGAAACCAGCGCCTCTTCACCAAAGCTCGCCCCCGGCTGTAGCACGGCCAACTCCACGGTGCGGGTCACCCGGGCCTGGCCATCGGTCAGAACATAGTAGTAATCCCCTTCGCTGCCCTGCTCGATAATGACCTCGCCCTGCCTGACCGGTACGTTTTCCATGCGCTCCAGCAGTCGTTTGATATTGGCCGACGGCATATTCTTGAAGGCCATAATATGGCGCATTTTCCGGATCCAGCTGCGGTCCTCGCCGGCCTTCGCTGTATCGGCCGCCGGCGGTGCGACCGTTGTGCTGTTGCCAGCACGGTCTTGCGTCGGGGCCGTTTCTGCCGCCTCATCGGGCTCAGCCGAATTACTGTCCTCAGAGGTTGCGGCCACTGCCGGTTCTTCCGGCTCTTCCGACATGGCCATCTGGTCCCACATCATCATGTAATCGAGTACGCTGTTGTCGATGCGGACAATCTCCACCAGGCTCATGGCGGTCGCGGAGACCTGTCGCGGCTGGCTGTCATCCAGGGGGAATCGGGCCTCGGGAGACTTGCTGCTGATCAGTTTATCGACCCGCCCATCGGAGCGGGTCATCTGCACATCGCCGTCGAGCAGGTAGACGGTCTGGTTGTCCACATCGCCTTCCCGAAACAGACTGACCCCGAGGCCGATTTTTTCCAGATAGGAGAGACTCACCAGCTCTTCCAGTCTCGCCGCCGACAGGGCGGAAATCGGTTCCAGTTGTTTAAGGCGGTCTACACTGACCTGAGTCTTTTTATTCATCATCTGATAATGCCCGTAAGTCCCCACAGGTTTCCACTCATCGGTAAAGATCTGTGACCCCCTTCTCATTCGGCCAACGGGGGAATAACTAAAGGTTTTTCTGCTCATGGCCGATGGCATAGGGGACAGGGATTTAGCCATAATAAACCAAAAAAACAAGGTTCTAGGGAAATGATGCTCAAGCTTCAGTCACTGCTGGATAGCAAGCAACTGGCCTATAAAACTATTCGCCCTGCGGATCACCTCTCACTGACCGAGGACTGGGCCGACAAAATGGCCCCTGCGATCCAGCAGGTACAGGCACAGATCCTCCAGGACCGTGCCGGCATGGTGCTCTGCCTGTTCCCGGCCAGCCATGAGCTGCAACCTGACCGCATCTGCCAGATACTGCACCGCTCCCTGTCACTGCTGGAACCCGTCGATCAGGAAATCCGCCTGGCGCAGTTAAGTGCAGGGATCGGCGCGCCCTTTGCCAAGGTCATTGTCGACGAGGCCCTGAGCAATCACGACACCCTCTACTTTCGGGGCAATAACGAGTTGCAACTGCTCGCCCTGGAGACCGACCTCATTGAACAGCTGCATGACCCCGTCCTGCTGGGCCGTCGCTTTTCCGAGCCCCGATTGGAAACAACCCTCAACCAGCTTGAAGCCACCGAGGAGAACACGACGGATTTACTCGCACGCCTCAAGACAATGTCTAAACTGCCTGTCCTGCCACAAAGCACCCAGCAACTACTGCACCTGCGCGATGACCCCAAGGGCACCGTGAGCCAATTGGTGATGATTATTGAAGGTGATGCCTCGCTGGCGGCACAAATTACCCGCTATGCCAACTCGGCCCTGTTTGGTATGCGTGGCCGGATCCAGACACTGCACGACGCGATTTTCCGGGTCATGGGTTATGAGACCACCCTGCATCTGTCCCTGGGTATCAGCATGGCACAGTGTTTCGAGTTACCGGTGAACGGCCCCCTCGGTGGCAAACAGTTCTGGCAACACGCAAGCTATAGTGCGGCCCTGTGCCAGAAGCTCGCGACCCTTATGCCCAGGGCGCCCCAGGTACAGCCAGGCGTCGCCTTTTTGGGCGGTCTACTACATGACATCGGGACACTAGCCATGGCCCAGTTGTTTCACCGTGAATATGCCTGGCTCAATCAAATGGCCGCTGCGCACCCTCGGGAACCGGTCAGCGTCCTCGAAGCCCGCCTGCTGGGTACGACCCACATGCAATTGGGTGAATGGTTACTGACACACTGGGGATTACCCGTGGAGATGGCCATTGTCGCCGGACACCACCACAGCAACGACTATTCCGGCACCGCTGAGATATACGTTCGTCTGGTGGGGATGGTGGATCGATTGCTCAAGCCCCATGGATTGTCTGATGCCGATAGTGAAGAAGTCCCTGACCAGGTCTTTGCACAACTCGGCCTGAAAGAAGAGGGGGTGTATGAAGCCATCGATCAGGTCGTTCAGAACGGCGATATGCTTGCCGCCATGGTAACGGCCCGCAGCGCCTGAGGGTATTAGACGCGGAGACCGCCGAGGCGTTTTTGCGCCTGATTACGGTACCAGACAATACCACCATAAAATGCCGCAAAGGCCAGGGTCGGAATAATAAACAGACTCAGCCACCAGAAAATGGAGTGCTGTGTTTCCTCCAGGCGTTCCTGCCCCACCTTGTGCGCCAGTTCCAGTTGCAGCTTGGAGGTATCCGCCTTCTGCGATTCCAGCTTTTCGGTCAAGACCTGGGTCGCCTTGGCGGCCACCTGTAATTCCGTCTTGAGGCGCTTTACTTCCTGCTGCATCGCGGCGTGTTGCTTCTGTAGGGTCTGTAATTTGATCACAGACGGCGGTTCATCAATGGTAAAAATCTCTTTGATCCAGCCCTCAATACCGTCATCACCCTGAATCTTTAAATAACCATCGGCCCGGTCGACGACCTGCAGACGCATCCCCGTGGTAACCACGGCAATGGGGGCGACATTGCCCGAGGGTGAAGGCCGCACCCCCACACGCAGGGTATCATTGATATAGACCTGCTCCGCCGCCAGCCATAAGGGCTGTAACAGCAGGCTAAAAAACACAATTTGACGCAAAAACCGCATTAAATACTGACCCATGTAACGTTGTCTTGAATCAATATATCGGCAAGTCACCGCTGGCCTTTAAAAAAATCACAAACTCCTTATTTTATAAGGTTTTTTCACTCTGCCTCGATATAAATGCGGCCGGCACTATCCGTTACGGCATGCAGTTTTTGTAACACCTGACCCTGACAGGGTCCCCAGATACAACGACCTGTTTCCGGGACAAACAGCGCCCCATGCATGGCACACTGAATCAGCTCGTCCCGGCTGTCGAGGAAGACATCCTCCTGCCAGTTGAGCGCGACACCGGTGTGGGGGCACTGATTGCGATAGGC
>JAWOIE010000231.1:0-3385 GCA_046484825.1 Gammaproteobacteria bacterium
ATTCACGCTACTTGTTCGCCAGCTCCATCTCAGTGCGTGGTCTCACCGGCAACATTACGATCTACTATGCCATTGGCATCTTGCTGGTCCTGCAATGGCTCTTTACCTATGCCTCGCTCATGCAAACCCTGTTTACCACCACGGCGCTGAGCCTGTCCGACTGGGGCCTGATCGTCAGCGTAGCCGCCACGGTATTTATCCTGGTGGAAGTCGAAAAGGCGATCATCCGCCTGTTGCGGAAAACGGCATAGGCAAGGCCCGCGTTTTATCGATGGGCCTTTTATGAGACAAACAAAAAAGGCCGGGATAACCCGACCTGGTTGTCTTTTTCATTTTTGGCAGCGCGCCCTGAACCACCGGAGCTGGTCAGGGTTCAGTGAACCGAGGTAGGTATTTATCAACCTGGAACCTCGAGCCTTCAAAAACACAAAGGGCCGTGATTGGCCCTTTGTGTTTTTGTTTGGCGGAGATGCCCTAACCACCTCCGGTGGTTAGGGCACTCACAATAAACCCGTCAGGGTTGTCTGAGCAGAGGGACAGTTTGCTAACCTGCCCCAGCCGGGGCTGCAATGTTTTGTCGCGAAGAGACCGACGCGGGTCACCATTAACTGACAGGTTCGAGTGAACAAGATTAATGAAATTCCCAGGACCTCGTCACTCGTCCCTCGATACTTCAAAAACATAAAAGGCCTTAAAAAGGCCTTTTATGTTTTTGATTGGCGGAGAAGGAGGGATTCGAACCCTCGATACGCGGTTAGCGTATACACACTTTCCAGGCGTGCTCCTTCAACCGCTCGGACACTTCTCCAAAAAACCTGATTTGTACCCACTAACAGACAACGTTTCGCTATCCCGCACGCCTGCATGCTTCTGGCTCGGTACTTCCTGTACCCTGCCCTTCGAGGTCATCCGGTCAGGATGCCCGAATTCTTCTCGAAGATT
This sequence comes from Gammaproteobacteria bacterium, assembly GCA_046484825.1. Classification (GTDB taxonomy): domain Bacteria; phylum Pseudomonadota; class Gammaproteobacteria; order UBA6429; family Thiohalophilaceae; genus CAJYAN01. The sequence goes on from JAWOIE010000231.1 coordinate 943, forward strand.
CGCTCAACCGCTTGCCGGGGCCTAGCGTAGGTACACCCAACGAAGCCCGAAGGGATTCTGGGTGCGGACACTTCTCCAGAAAAAACAGCACCTAGTTCCTGGTTCCTAGTTCCTATGTTTTAAGGGCCGCAAGATTAAACCAGCAGCCCGGTTTGCGCAAACCATTCCGCAACTCTCAACGGTATGGCCGGTCTCACTGCCTAATTGTTGAGCGGTTTCCACGGGCGCCTGGAAATTTTTGGTCAACCTTTCAACAACTTAACGAAGGACTTACATAACATACTGATTTATAAGGGTTATATTATGCTAAATAATATTAGTGTGTTATAATACTCAGGCGAGACAAGATTTTTACCCATAATGTAATCTATCCGCCAATAAGTATATTTTTTATAGTTCATATTGGAGCAGGCCGATATTGTGAACAGCATCACAAAAAACCGGTGGGGAAGAATGCGCCTGATGGTCGGAATAGCTGTGCCCGTTGTCGTGCTACTGGCCAGTTTAAATGCCTGTAGTCCGCAGCGCTCGATCCTTCAGCAGGTGCTCCACGACGGCAAGCTGCAAGTCCTGACCCGCACGGCCTCCACGACGTACTACGAGGGCCCCCACGGACCCTCGGGGCTGGAGTACGAGCTGGCGCGACGCTTTGCCGACTACCTCGGGGTGGAGCTGGTGATCAAGACCCGCGACAATCTCGACGACCTGCTCAAAGATATCCAGCGAGGCAAGGCCCATCTCGCCGCGGCGGGCCTGACCGTGACGGAACAACGTCAACAGCGGGTCCTTTTCACCACGCCCTACCAGCAAATCAAGCAGCAGGTGGTCTATCACCACAACAATCGACGCCCCCGTTCCCTGGAGGACCTGATCGATGGCCATCTCGAGGTCGTCGCCAATAGCAGCCATGTTGAACGCCTGAAGGCGCTCGTCCCCCAGGTCGCCGGTCTGCGCTGGACTGAAAACAAGCGGGTGGGCAGTACCGAATTATTAAATCTGGTGGCCGAGCAAGTGGTGGATTACACCATTGCCGATTCGAATGAGATCAGCATCAATCGCCTGTACCACCCCACGCTGCGCGTCGCCTTTGATTTGTCTGATGATCAGGACCTGGCCTGGGCCATGCCCATCAAGGACGACCTATCGCTCTATACTGTCGCCAATAATTTTATCAGCGAAATTGAGGCCAGCGGCGAACTCAACCAGATTATTCGCCGTCACTACTCACACCTGCGTAACTATGACTATGCGGGCACCACACGCTTTATCAGCCAGATACGCGAACGCCTGCCGCGTTATCACGGCTTGTTCCTGCAGGCCGCTGAACGCTATGAGCTTGACTGGCGCCTCCTGGCAGCCACCGCCTATCAGGAGTCCCACTGGAATCCCCGTGCGGTCTCGCCCACCGGAGTGCGTGGCATCATGATGCTGACCCAAAACACGGCGGAATACCTGGGGGTCTTAAAACGGACAGACGCGGAACAGAGTATTGATGGTGGCAGCCGCTATTTGCGCAAACTCATCGACAAACTGCCAGGGCATATCAAGGAACCCGATCGTACCTGGCTGGCACTGGCCTCGTACAATGTCGGCTACGGTCATGTGCAGGATGCCCGCATGCTCACCGCCATGCGCGGTGGTAATCCTGACAAGTGGGTGGATGTTAAAGATCATCTACCCTTGCTGCGTCAGCGTCACTGGTACAAGCAGACGCGTTACGGTTATGCCCGTGGCATGGAACCGGTGCGCTATGTTGAAAATATTCGAAGCTACTACACCATTCTCAACTGGCAACTGAACAACGACCTACCCTACAAGCCCAGGCGGTTGATCGCGCTGAATTCAGCCGCCCTCTGAGTCATTTGACTCTATAGATTTTTTCTGTTGCCGACGCCGCTGAAAAAAATCGGACAACAGACGACTCCCCTCCTCCGCCAGCACCCCTGAAGTGACCTCGAGCTGGTGATTGAGTTGCTCGCTCTTAAGAATATTAAAGACACTGCCCGCGGCACCGGCCCTGGGGTCCGTAGCCGCATAAACCACGCGCCGAACCCGTGCATGCACCATGGCCCCGGCGCACATGCTGCAGGGCTCCAGGGTGACATACAGAGTGGTGTTTAATAAACGATAATTATGCAGCCTTGCTGCCGCGTCGCGCAGGGCCATGATTTCGGCGTGCGCCGTCGGGTCATTGGCGCCGATCGGTCGGTTCCAGCCCTCGCCCACAATCTGGTCATCCTTGACCAGCACAGCCCCCACCGGGACCTCGCCCTCGGACTCGGCACGTTTGGCCAGCACGAGCGCATGCTGCATCCAGAATTGATCCAGCGCCGCGAGTTCCAGCTGTTCATCGTTCAGAGAGTCCATTGACATAAAAATTTCCTGTCGTGTTATGACTAGCAGAGCATTATGTCGACGCGATGGTCAACAGGCCGCGAGAGCC
>JAWOIE010000048.1:0-14642 GCA_046484825.1 Gammaproteobacteria bacterium
GGGGCGGCGCCCACCTGGTTCACGGCACGGACAATCTCGTTGAGGGAGACACCGGGGTCAAAGACAAACATGCGGTTGTTGCCCTGCTGGATATTGATATCGGTCTGCGGCACCACCACGGTCTGCCCCTGCGCCAGCGGCGCGGGCTGACTGACATTGAGCGACTCGGTAATGGTCACGGTCAGGCTGCCATGGGCCACCGCCGCCGGTGTGACCCGGACATGCTGACCAATCACCACCGTGCCGGTGCGCGAGTTGACAATAATCCGTGCCGACGCCTCACCCGGTTCCAGGGTGAGATTTTCCAGGACGGAAATAAAGGCCACACGTTGCCCCAGGTCACGGGGTGCGTTCACGTTCACCGAGCCGGCATCAATGGAGTAGGCCGTGCCGGCACCGATGGTCTGGTTGATCTTGTCGGCGAGGCGATGCGAGGTGGGAAAGTCGGGATTGCGCAGATTCAGGACGATCTCATTTTTTTCGCCAAAGGGCGTTTCCACCACACGCTCCACCGACGCGCCGTTGGGCACGCGCCCGACACTGGGGACATTGACAGTGATGCGCGAGCCATCGGCACCCTCGGCGCCAAAACCGCTGACCACGACATTCCCCTGCGCCACCGCATAGACCTCGCCATCCACGCCACGCAGTGGCGCCATGAGCAGACTACCGCCACGCAGGCCCTTGGCATCCCCCAGGGAAGAGACCGTGATATCAATGGTCTGTCCGGGTTTGGCAAAGGCCGGGAGTTCGGCGTGGATGGAAACGGCCGCGACATTCTTTGACTGGACGTTGACATCAACAGGGATGTTGACACCCATGCGAGTCAGCATGCTACGCAGACTCTGGCGGGTAAAGGCCGCCGAGCTGTCGCCGGTGCCATCCAGCCCCACCACCAGACCGTAACCCACCAGCTGGTTGCTGCGCACTCCGGCCACCTTGGCGATATCCTTGATGCGTTCCGCATGGACCACGCCGGTGAACATGCTGGCGAAAAAGATCAGCAGGCCGGCAAATATCACAAAACGAAAATCTTTTTCCTGAAACATAAACCCCTCCGGATCCACTAGTACGGATATGTCGTGCTCTGAAAGAAACGGCTCAATGGCCCCATGGTATTGGCCGCCGCCAGGGCGCCCTGACCGGCATAGGCGATACGCACATCGGCAATGCGGCTGGATGAAATGGTGTTGTCGGGACGAATGTCTGTGGGACGCACAATGCCGGAAAAGCGGACGAATTCATCCGACTGATTCAACACAATCAACTTCTCACCACGGACCACCAGATTGCGATTGGCGAGCACCTCGGCCACCGTCACGGTAATGGTGCCCGACAGGTTATTACTCTGACTGCTGGAACCTTCCCCGGAAAAATCGCGACCGGCGTCGATCTTGTTCTGCAATACTTCCTTGCCTTCGCGGGTGACTTTGTCGCCGGCCACCGTCGGGGGCGGCATATCGACACTGTTTTCCTTTTTCGCCGACGTGTTGGAGCTGACCGTAGCCGAGGTGGTTTCTTCCAGGACAATGGTCAGTATGTCGCCGATGCGCTGTGGACGAATATCATCGAACAAACCAATCAGCATACCTTCCTGATAAATCGCGCCATTGTGCTTCGGCTTGAACTGCACGACTTCCGGCTTGGTAGGGGCAAAGGCCGGCTGACTGCGCACATCCTTGGGCTTCACGCAGCCCGTATTGGCGAGCAACAGCAACAACATCAGTGCGCCAAAGACGCTGCGGGTAATTTGCTTAACGTAGTTCACGGCCATTGCCTTACATATTATTGTTAACAAACTGCAGCATGCGATCCGCGGTGGAGATGGCCTTGGAATTCATTTCATAGGCGCGCTGTGTCTCAATCATGTTGACCAGCTCTTCCACCACATTGACATTGGAGCTCTCCAGGGAACCCTGAATGGTCGTCCCCAGACTGTTCTGTCCTGCGGTGCCAATCTGCGGTGCACCGGAGGCGCCGGTTTCCTTATAGAGATTCTCGCCGACGGGTTGCAGCCCGGAAGGATTTACAAAATCCGCCAGTTGCAGCGTGCCGACCTGGGCCGGTGCCGGGTTATTGGGCAGGCTGACGGAGACGGTACCGTCACGACCAATGGTGACACTGGTCGCATTGTCGGGAATGGTGATGTCGGGTTGTACGGTATAACCGGCAGAGGTCACCAGTTGCCCGTCGCTGTTCACCTGAAATTCCCCGGTACGGGTATAGGCCTGATCCCCATTGGGCATCAGCACCTGAAAAAAACCGCGTCCTTGCACGGCGACATCCAACGGATTGCTGGTCTGCAACAGATTTCCCTGGGAGTGAAGCTTTTGTGTCGCTACCATGCGCACACCGGTGCCCAGGGTCAGACCGGAGGGGAGTTGCGTCTCCTGACTGGTCTGCCCACCGGGCTGTCTTACATTCTGATAGAGCAGGTCTTCGAAGACGGCACGACCTTTTTTATATCCGGTGGTGTTGACGTTTGCCAGATTATTGCTCACCACGGCCAGACGACTTTGTTGCGCGTCGAGACCCGTCTTACCAATCCATAATGCCTGATTCATTACCTGTCACTCCACATAAAATTCAATTCGCTGTACGACACTTTGAAAAAAGCAGGAACTATGCCAAACGCAATAACTGCATGGTCTGGTCCGCATTGCGTTCCGCCGTTTTCATCATTTTTACCTGCATTTCAAACTGTCTCGATAAATCGATCATCTTGGCCAGGGCATCGGCGACCTGCACGTTGCTGCCTTCCAGGGCGCCGGGCACCAGACGGACGTCGGCATCGGCATCGGCCTCTTCACCGTCACGCAGACGCATCAGACCATCGGTGCCCTTGACGAGATCGGCATTCTCAGGATTGACCAGCTTGATGCGCGCCAGGATCTGCGGCGCCGCGGCCTCGTCACCCAGGGGCACGACGGCGACACTGCCATCCTGACTAAAGTGAATCTTTGCCGCCGGCGGCAGGGTAATGGCCCCGCCATCCCCAATGACCGGCAGGCCCTGCGAATTGGTCAATAAACCATTGGGCGAAATCTGCAGGTTGCCTGCCCGGGTATAGGCCTCGGTGCCATCGTTGGCCTGCACCGCAATCCAGCCCTTGCCCTGCACTGCGATATCCAGATCCCGGCCGGTGGTATTGATCGGGCCGGGAGTAAAGTCGGCACCGGGTTTTTCCGCCATGGCATAGACACGACTCGCATGTCCCGGGCCAAACATGGGCATGCTGCGAAACTGTTCCAGGTCAGCACGAAATCCCGTGGTACTGACATTGGCCAGATTATTGGTGTTGACGGCCTGCGCCAGCATATTTTGCCTGGCGCCGTTCATGGCCATGTACAGCATGCGATCCATTAGCTAATCACTCCCGCCGGTATCTATCGAATATTGATAATGGTCTGGGTGACCGTATCGGCCGTTGAAATCACCTGCGCATTGGCCTGGAAATTGCGCTGCGCGGTAATCATGTTGACCAGTTCACCGGTAAGGTCGACGTTGGAATTCTCCAGCGCCCCGGCCTGTAGCACACCCAGGCTCCCGGAACCGGGGGTACCGACCAGCGGTGCGCCCGAGGCAAAACTCTCCGCCCAACCGGTATCACCTAACTGACGCAGGCCCTGCGGGTTAGAGAAATCGGCCATGGAGACCTGACCCAGCGTCCGCGTCTGACCATTGCTGTAACGCGCACGAATCACACCGGAGTCGTCGATATCAATGCCACTGAGACGTCCCGAGGTAAAACCGTTCTGGGTCAGGGCGCTGACATTGAACTGACTACCAAACTGGGTCGTCGGCGTAGCACCCAGTAGATTGATCGACAGGCTGAGGGGATCAGAACCATTGCCAACATCAAAACCGGGATATTCGATGGCGCCCGGTGGTACCGGCGTACCATTAATGGCAGCCAGTGCGCCCGAACCGTTAAACGTCAGGTTGTCTGACTGGTACGGTGGCGCCGCGCCACCCTTGATGTTTTTACCATCGACAAAGGTGTGCGCCTCCCAGACATTGTTCTCGGGAGACTTGACAAAATACATGGTCGCCAGATGCGCGCCCCCCAGTGAGTCATAGACCGTCAAGGAGGTGGAGTGATTAAACGAGGAGGCAATCTCCGGATCAAAGGGCACGGTATTCGGTACCTTTTGGGTACTGTCAAGGTTCAGCCCCACATCCAGGCGGGTGGTCGCCCTGGGTGTAATGTTAGAGGTATCCAGACGCAGAGGCCCCACGGCGCCGGTAATATTGCCATCGGCATCCGCGTTATTCACCACCAGTCGATCAGAGTTACTGTTGACCATATAGCCTTCGCGGTCCACCTGAAACGAACCGGCGCGGGTATAGGAGCGCGTCCCGTTGTTTTCCGTAACAAAAAAGCCGCGGCCATTGATCGCCATATCCAGCTTATTATCGGTAAAACCGATATTGCCCTGACTGAACTGTTGCGTTACTGCGGCCAGACGCACACCGGAACCGATGGCCGTGGCCGCCGCACCGGCACCGGCACTGGCATAGACATCGGCGAATTCCGCACGGGATTGTTTAAAACCGGTGGTACTGGCATTGGCAACGTTGTTGCCGATAACCTTGAGTTCCTGGCCGGCGGCATTGATACCACTGAGTGCTGAACGAAATGGCATGATGACTCTCCTTTATGCTTCCAATTACATAATTTGTTTAATTTCAGCCAGGCTGGTTTTGCCTGCTGTTGCCAGATGGAGCGTCACGGGCTCCCCTGGCTTGCCTAACGAAACACTTTGCACCTGGTCGGTAATCAGGGTCGTGAGCGCCTGTGGTTTGTCATCGGTCAGCATCTCGGCCTGCACCGTGTACTTGCCGTCATTGGCCTTCAGGATACTGCCATCGGGCGCGGTGGTATCCAGGCTGCCATCCCAGCTAAAGTGAGCGACACCTTCCTGCTGACTACCCAGGTCCAGGGTCTTGACCAACTGCCCGCCCGCATCATAGACCTTGACCTTGAGGTCGGAAGTGCTGGAGGGGACCTCGACCGCGCCGTTCATATCACTGCCGGCACTCAGACGAGTGGCGTTACCCGGCACCAGCACACTGCGTCCCACCATACTGGAGGCCTGCAGGGCCTGTGATGACTGCAACGAAGTCGCCAGGGTATTGAAGGAGTCCTTGATTTCCTTCAGGCCCTTGACCGAACTGAACTGGGCCATTTGCGCGATAAAGTCACCGTTTTCCATCGGTTTGAACGGGTCCTGGTGATTCATTTGCGCCAGCATCAATTCCATAAAGTCTTCCTGACCCAGGTTTTGTTCCTTCATCCCTTCCTTTGGCTTGGACAAACCCAACGAGTCCAGGGTCGCCTGCATTTGTTGCATCTGTGCAGGATTTTTACTATTAATCGCGTCCATCGTTTACTCCATTACTGGCCAATGGCCAGTGTCCGCATCATCATTTGCTTGGCACTGTTCATCACTTCAACATTCGCCTGATAGGAGCGTGACGCGGAAATCATATTGGCCATTTCCTCAATCACGTTCACATTGGGCATAAAAATATAACCTTCCTCATTGGCCATGGGATGGTCCGGGTTGTATTGCTGCCGGGCGGGCGCTGCACTCTCGACAATGCCCTGCACACTGACACCACGACCTTTACTCTCACTGTCAAAGGCCTTCACCAGCGGTGCAAACACCGGGTGGCGGGCCCGATACAGATTCTCGGTACTGCTGCTGACACTGTTGGCATTGGCCATGTTGCTTGACGTCGTATTGAGACGAACGGTCTGGGCATTCAGTGCGGAACCGGCAACATCAAAGACATTAAATAGCGACATAATTACTGACCTCGGATTGCCATACTCAGGGTTTTAAACTTGCCACCGACAAAGCGCAGGCTCATCAGGTAGCGCATGGAATTTTCAGTGAAGGCCGCCATCTCGACATGCGATTCGACGGTATTGCCGTCCAGTGAGGCCTGTAGGGGCTGGCGATACAGGACTTCGTCGCCGCCGAGCTCATCAGTGGGGCTCAGGTGACGCTTGCTGGTGGCCAGCATCTGCACGGCCTGGCCGGCCCCCTGGCCCTGGACCTGTTGCAGGGCAACGCGGAAATCGATGTCCCGCGCCTTGTACCCCGGGGTATCGGCATTGGCAATGTTGGCGGCCAGCACCTGCGCGCGGCGCGACTGTAGATGCAGGGCGGGTTCGTGGACACCTAATACTTTCTCAAAACTCATGGGCATAACACATTTCCTTTAACGGTCTTGACCAGGAAATTGCAACTGCCGTGCCAATTAATTTTGTTGTTGTTTTACAAGAGGTTAATCAGAGGTGGGGGGGTTGGTGGCCGCTGCCCTTGCGGCAAATTGCCGCCTCGGCGGCAAGTCCTGGCGGGTTGCGGTGCTGCCGGGAGCGTTACGGCCTAGGCCTTCCAGTCACTGCGCAGGCGATAGACCACACCTTCCGGAAAGCGCACCATTTCGAAGGCCTTGGTGTAGCCGGAGGGTGACTCCGAGCCCCCGAGGATGAGAATGCCGCCCGGATTGAGACAGGCCGCCATGCGCTCGAGAATGTCGGTCTTGAGTTCAGAGGAGAAATAGATGAGCACGTTACGACAGAAAATGATGTCAAATTTTCCCAGCAGGTTGTAGCTCTGCTGAAGATTCATTTCCGAAAAACGCACCATGCCCTTGAGGCTGGGTTTCACTTCCCAGCCGCTATCGAGTTTGTTGAAATACTTGTCACGCCGCTCGGCGGAGAGGCCGCGCATAATGCTCAGGTCATCGTATTTGCCGCTCTGGGCCACCTTTAATACCGAAGGTGAAATATCCGTGGCAATGATTTCCAGACGTCCCTGCAACTGTCCCGGGTTTTTGCTGCGATATTCATCAAAGGTCATGATGATCGAATACGACTCCTGGCCCGAAGACGCCGCCGCCGACCAAATCCGCAAGGGATTGGGTTTGGCCTTGGCCAGTTCCGGAAACAACTGCACCTTGAGGATCTCAAAGGGATAGGTATCACGAAACCAGCTGGTCTCGTTGGTCGTCATGGCGTCAATGACGCGTTCACGCAGTGCCCGGTCGCTATTTTTTTTCAGCGAGTCCAGTAAGGCACCCAGGGAGTCAAAGGAAAATTCCTTGGTCAGTCGGTTTAAGCGACTCGTCACCAGATAGTGCTTATTGTCGCCCAGCAAAATACCACATGACTTTTCCAGAAAGCCACGAAAGGTATCATATTGCTCTTTTGAAATAACCTGGTCGGTGGACACGTTGTTTTTCTTTAATCCGCTGTAGTGTCGCCGCACGCAAGCGCCCGGCGAGGACATGATAGCATTGTCGCCCGAAATGTTTACACGCTAAAGTAAGCCCTTATCTTTGGCAAGGGCAGTAACCTCATCGGCAAATTCTTCGGCACGAAACTTGGGCACGAAGCGATCCGCACCCACCTTTTTGATCATGGCATCATTAAAGCTGCCACTGAGTGAGGTGTGCAGCATAATGGGAATATCTCTGAGTCGCTCATCGTCACGCACGGCCTTGGTCAGGGTGTAACCGTCCATCACCGGCATTTCCACATCGGAGATCAGCAGATCAAAGTGCTCGGTGAGTGCGCTACCGTCACTCACGGCCTGCTTGAGGATGTCATGCGCCTGCTTGCCATCATTGGCCAGGGTCACTTCCACGCCCATTTGGTCCAGCGTTTTCTTGATTTGCTTACGCGCCACCGATGAATCGTCCGCCACCAGGATACGCAAAGACCTTTCCTTGTTGAGATTGCCGCGGCCACCTTTCAGGTCCGTGACGATGCCCATCATGTCCGCAAGGATCTTCTCAACATCAATGATCTCCACCAGCTCGTTATCGATATTGGTCACGGCCGTCATGTAATTATCATTACCCAGACCCTTGGGCGGCGGCTTTACATCATCCCATTTGACATTAACAATCTTATCCACGCCATTGACGAGGAAGCCCTGAGTCGAGCGATTGTACTCAGAGATAATGACGTAGCTGTCCTTGATCTCCTGCATCGCCGGTTTACCAATGGCCAGGGCCAGGTCAAGGATGGGAATGGTCTTGCCGCGCAGGTGCGCCAGCCCCTTCATGATGCGGTGGGCGTGCGGGATGCCCGTCAGGCCGGGACAGCGTATGACCTCCTGCACCTTGAAGACGTTGATACCAAAGTGTTGCCGGCCACCCAGGTTGAACAACAATAGCTCCAGTCGATTCTCACCCGCCAGGCGGGTACGCTGATCGACTTTATCCAAAACACTTGCCATAACGACTCCAAAACAAAAAAGGTTGTAAGCACAGTGCCTTATCGGCCGTTTTGGAAATAGTTTAAATGTGCGCACATGGCATGGCGATTGCTTTATCTATTCCAAAAGGCGCATAGCGGTCGGCAGCGGACCCTGAGAACGACGTTATTCGTGCCAGCCACCGGCGGCCAGCATACAGTCAATTTTTTAACGCACCTGAATTCAATAAGTTAGCGACTTATTTTGCCCTACGACTAAAGTCGTCAAATTTATGACCGATAAACACCGCAGAGGATTTGCCGAGCAACGCAAGACAGACAAATGCAAACAATTGTGAACACATTACGCGTCAGGCAGCTGGCTTCCGCTGGGCTGGCAATACTTTGCCTCCTCGGCGGGACGCCCCTGGCCCAGGCCATGGAACCGGCAGCGCAAATCCGTCAGGCGGTCCATGCCTATGCCCTGGACAAATTGTCCGCCGACGAGGTGAAGCTGGGGCACCTGGATTCACGGCTGCGACTCAGCCGTTGCGCAGCGCCCCTGCAGGTGTCATTACCCCGAGGCGCACAGCGCGTCGGCCAGTCAACCCTTGAGGTGCTGTGTGGTGACGCGCCCGGCTGGAAAATTTACCTGCCGGTGCACATCACCCGCTACGCTCACGTCGTGGTCAGCCAACAGTCCCTGCCCCGGGGCACGGTGATCGGTACGGAAGACGTCAGGTTACAAAAACAGGATCTGAGCCAGCTGAACTATGGCTACTTCAAATCCACCGATGAAGTCATCGGCATGCAGTTGAAACGGCATGTGCAACGCGGCGAGTCCCTGAGCCCCGGCAACCTCAAACCACGCCGCATGGTGCAGCGTGGTGATATCGTCACTATTTTGGCCGAGGTGGACGGCCTGACCGTCAGGGTCAAGGGCCACGCCCTCACCGATGGCTACCGGGGTGAGGCGATTCGCGTGAAAAATCAACGCAGTAAGCGTATTTTACAGGCCGAGGTCATTGCCCCCGGCGTGGTCCAGGTAAGGCTCTGAATCAGCAGTTGGTTCAACCGACGGGTTAAAGAATTGTCAATTTAAGACGCTAATAGATGTGAAGTAGTACGGGAGTGAAGTGAAATGCCAAATGATATTACCAGCCTTGGCCAGAACCGTGCCCAGCAATCTGCTGACCGGCAGATGCAGGGTGTGAAACGGGACTCTGCCCGCCCGGGTGGCAGTGACTCGTCATCGGACAGTGGTGCGCAGTCAGACAAGGTTAGTCTCACCAGCACCGCCGCCAGGCTCAAGGCCCTGGAACAGGGGCTGGCGACCCAGCCGGATGTGGATATGCGCAAGGTCAGCGAGGTGCAGACGGCCATTGCCAATGGCAGCTATAACATCAATCCGGAAAATATTGCCGACAAAATGATGAATTTTGAGGAAAACTTCTAGGCGTAATGACCATGTTAAGCTCCCCTGCCATTGCCTCACTCACTGCCGTCATCGGCGTAGCGACGACACAGGCAACACAGTTACTGGCCACGCTCGAGGCTGAGCAACAGGCCCTGCTGAGCGAAGACTATGATCACCTCGAGGTGCTGATGGGACAAAAAGTCTGCATCAGTCAGGCGCTCGATACGGCCGAACAGCAACGCCGGGATATTTTGCAGCAGGCAGAAGAGGATACCGATAGCCATGCCATGCAAGTGCTCTTCGCGGCGCATCCGCGGCATGGCGCCCTCCAGGCCCTGGCCCGAGACTGGGACACGCTGCTGGCCTGTCTCAGAAAGGCCGCCGACCAGAATCGCCTCAACGGAATCCTGCTGGAGAAGCAACGTCAGCACGTCAAACGCGCCCTGAATATACTGTTTGAACAATCCCCCAACCAGGCCGTCTACGATGCCAGTGGCGGCACCGCCCCACCCCAATACAGCCGGAGCGTCGGCGTCGCCTGATCAGGCTATGCCCCTGCGACAGATCCCTTTATCATCAGCCCTTCCTGTTTAGCGGGTCGCGCCCATGGTTGTCTCCAACACCGAACTCATTCGCAACCGTTACCGCATTGTCAGTCTGTTGCAGCGGGCTCAGGCGGCCCGCGCCATCGCCTCGCTGCGTCGCCCGCACGAACAGTTTATTTACAATAGCGCCATTTTGGCGGTCCACCCTGATGAGGGACACTTCATCATTGATGCCCCCGCCAGTAGTCAAATCCCCTTACAGGCCCGCGTCGGTGACTGGCTGAAATTTCGCATCAAACTCCAGGGCCTGCTGCTGGGTTTCGATGCCGTGATAGAAGCCCTCATTGCTAACACCGGCGACCCGCACAGTTATCGCCTGCGACTCCCCATGCAAGTCGACTATGAACAACGCCGTGCCGCCTTCCGCGCCAATATCGGTCAACAGTTCCATGCCCGCTTCAGCGCGCGACTGTCAGAACAACAACAGCTGAGTGGGCGTCTGACGGATTTGTCGCTCAGCGGCGTCTGTGTGGAAATCGATATCCGAACCCATCCCGCCGTCAAGCATGACACCCACATCAGCCAGTGTGTCCTCCAGCTGGAGAACAGCCTCATCAAGATTAATTCCGCCAGGGTACTCACGATTCAGGCGGCGGAACAGTCGCTGGACATTTTCCGCCTGGGGATCGCGTTTGATGAACTGTCCGCTGCGGAACGTCGTGACCTGCAACGCTGGGTCATGAAATTTGATCGGGAAAACCGCAAAAGCGCCCTGCCAGGGTAAATGGTTTCATCACTGGCATCAGGCCCGGATAGTGTTAAAATCCCACCCGCAAACGCCCCGGTAGCTCAGCTGGATAGAGCATCCCCCTCCTAAGGGGAAGGTCACACGTTCGAATCGTGTTCGGGGCACCAAATATTGGTTTAAATTTCAGAGTATTAACTATGGCAACCCTCGAAGTGGAACTGGAAGAATTCTTTGACGTAAAAGACTCGAATATTCACGGCCTCGGGCTGTTCGCCAAGGCCGAGATCGACAAGGGCGATTATCTGGGCGAATACGACGGTCCGCATATCGAAAACGATGAAGACAATGATTCCCATGTCCTCTGGGCCGAAATGGAAGACGGCCGCTGGATCGGACGCGATGGCCAGAACATCCTGCGCTACCTGAATCACAGCACCAATCCCTGCTGCGAATTCGAAGGCTTTGAACTCTACGCGATTCGCCAGATTGCCGCGGGCGAGGAGTTGACCATTGATTACGGCGAAGACCCGGCAGGGGATGAAGCAGACGCCTGAGCCAGGCCGTACCGCTTGTAAGATATTTCCTACAACCCGTATCCGAATTTCCCACTACCCATTTGTCAGACCGGTCATCATACTGCCGCCATATTCACAACTTCAATGGCAGCAGACATGGACATTTTAGACCTGAATAAGCATCTCCCCCCTCGTGCCGGCGAAGGCTTTCGCCTTAACCAACAACGTTACTTTCATGTCATGAATCAGGGCTGGTACCTGCATACCCGGGCAGGCATCAGCGGCCCATACCTGCGCAAGGAAGATGCCAGCAGATATCTGGAAGAGCACATTCTTAGCGCGACCCCCGACCCCAGCAATGCCTGGCGCCTGGGCTAGACACTCATGACCGCTCCAGCCCAAAAGGCCCGGTAATATACCGGGCCTTTTGCTTTTCTCACCCAATATGGGCACCTCTTCTGTAGCAGCGCACAGCGCGCGCCCTGCAAAAGGCACCTGACTGACACCCCCCCTGTAAAGTCAGCGCGCATAAAAAAACCTCCACGAGGGAGGTTTTTTTATAAATGGCGCGCCCGGAGCGATTCGAACGCCCGACCGCCTGGTTCGTAGCCTGAATTTTCATATTTACTAACCTTTTCCATGCTTTCTTACCGTCTCTTATCCGGTCTTATTTATTCTTGTTTTTCAGTGTGTTGCATTTTCTAATATGACTTTTTTTATGTTTTCGGATAGCATCGAATCTCAATCATTATTAGAAAAAAGTTTACCCCGGAGTTTACCCCGGATAATTGAGTTGGAAGGCGGGCTATGCGATTTACTGACCAGCAAATTAAAAAACTGACTCCAAGAGTAAAGCGCTTTGAGATTTCCGAGGATAACGGGAACGGGCTATGGATCCGGGTTTCCCCATCCGGCAAAAAGACCTGGGTATATATTTACCGGTACCAAAAAAAGCTGAGGCGCCTGACTCTCGGGACCTACCCCGAATTATCAATTTCGAAGGCCCGGCAATCTCACGCCGCCGCGCGTTCGCTACTCAAAGACAAAGGGGTTGATCCAGGGGCTCGCAAGCAGCGCCTTCTGGAAGCCGAGCGTAATGCTGACAGCGTGAGCGCGCTGGTTGAGAAGTACATCGAGGGCCACGCAAAAAAGCACAAGCGATCCTGGCGCGAGGATCAGAGAATACTGCACAAGGAGGTTATCCCGCGCTGGGGTGAGCTCAAGGCCAAAGACGTAAGGCGACGAGATATCATCGATTTGCTTGACGATATTGCCAATGGCATCGACACCGGCAAGGTAAAAAGACCCCCCGCACCTATCGCCGCCAATCGCACGCTAGAGATCATTCGCAAGATGTTTAACTATGCGATTGAGCGCGCCATTATTGAAGCCACCCCATGCACCATGGTCCGCGCACCTGGAAAGGAGGCTCAGCGAGACAGAATACTTACCCAGGAAGAAATAGCCCTTTTCTGGAAAAATATCGAACAGGCAAATGCCACGTCACCGATCAAAATTGCGCTTAAGTTTCAGCTTGTCACCGCCCAACGCAGAGGGGAAATCACGCTGGCCAAGTGGAGAGATTTCGACCTCGAGTCTAAGTGGTGGACCATACCAAAGGAAGACAGCAAGAACAGTCTCTCGCATAGAGTGCCATTGTCTGACCTGGCTATGAATTTAATCGGCGAGCTTAAGCAGCTCTCGATAGATTCGGATTTCCTCTTTCCTTCACCCATAAAGATCACTGGAGAGTCGGAAGAAAACCGGTGCACACAGCCAATCAAGCCGGGCGCACTCACGCGAGCCATCACGCGTAACAGAGATATTTTTGGTATCAGCCATTTCACCTCGCATGACCTCAGGCGCACAGCTGCCAGCCACATGACCAGCATCGGCATTTCGCGGCTTGTGGTTGGGAAATTATTAAATCACGCCGAAAGTGGCGTGACGGCAGTCTATGACCGGCACAGCTACGACGCTGAAAAACAGAAGGCCATGGATATGTGGTGTGCAAAGTTAAAATCCATTCTTGGCCTCGATGAGCCAGGCAAGATTTATAAGCTGCATATCCCCCGATAGCTTCAATTGCCTCCCAGACGCTCGCTCGCTCAACCTGAGGCGGAGATAGCCCCTGCAGGCGGGTCACAGCAGCCTGGTTTCCTTCGTCTTTCGCTTTGCCACCAGGGCCTCCCTGAACAGCTCTGTTTATCCCGAATTACTCGCGCCCGACAATCGGACTCTCTAACCTCATGAATTTATTAATAACATACCTGGCCCTTTTTTTGCGGTGCCCTTTTAGTTAAACATGGATGACAACGAATGAGCAGCGAAACGAGGAAACAACAATGTCGCAACAAAACACGAACAAAGCGCCGAAGGGCGACAACCTTTTGACCGTGCATGAGGTCGCCGAACGGCTGGGCTACAGCGTTTCATCGATCTGGCGCCTTGAAAACGCCGGCCTGATCCCGGCAAAGGTCCCCCTCGCCGGCGGCCGCGTCGCGTGGTTCGAGAGCCATCTTCTGGCCTGGCTGGATGAGAAAAAGTCGGCCGCCGAAAAACGCTACGCCGAGAAAAGGGCCGTTGCCGAAAAGCGTATGGTTGCAAGTGCGCGCTGAAGATATTTTTATCTGGTAAAAGAAAAACCCCAGGTGGCAAGGCCTGGGGTTTAGATATTCGCCATCGACTAGGCAGGGAAACTTGCAGGCGAACGCAATGATTTTAGTGAAACACGCAAGGCGACGCAAGCCGGTGCGTTTAAAACTAGCTCGATGGCCATGAAGAGAGAGCAAAAACATGGCCAACAATGCACATTTTACGAACCCCTTCCCGCCGGCGGACCCGTTCAAGTCAGGGCATCCAGCCTTTTACCACCCCATCTGGGACGCCCGTATATCTTTCACTGCCCGAGGATTGTTGCTGATGATGGTCAGCCACCCCTGGCGCAAATCATTCAACTTTTCCGAGCTCAGCTCGAACCGCGCAACGCACCTCGATCCGGAAACGGGTGTGCGGCGGGCGATCAAAGAGTTGGAAAAATTTGGATACGTGCGGCAAGTGAAGTCGGGGCACATTTCAGTAGCCCGCGATGTAATCGCTCTGATCGAGGCTGTTAACAAGTCCAAAGAGGTAAAAAGGAAATGACGAATATTTCTATCAGCGATCTCAAAGAGCGGATCGACCTGCATGACCTGGCCGACAA
>JAWOIE010000285.1:0-25658 GCA_046484825.1 Gammaproteobacteria bacterium
CCATGCAAAGCCGGGCATCCACGGCGTCTCCCTGGATTGCCGCTTCGGCTACGGCACCGCCTCGCACGTCACCGCGACGTTTGGTTTCATGGCCGCCTCGCGGGTGATTGCCAAGGCCATCAAAAAATACACTTCGTAAAATTATTTGCCCTGGTTCAAGGCTGCATGACGCGAAAGGTAGGGTGCGCGCCGCGCACGAACACAGGATTCAAGTGGAGAACACACCGGAGGTCGTATTGAACCTCCGTCAGCTTAATGGATAATTCAAAAGTGAGAACAATGGTCTGCGGCGTGAGCTACCACCTTCGTCGGCGTCAAAATTCACCAAACATCATCATTAGGGTATTTCCCAATCTACCAGACAAATGACCTTATCCCTTCATAACCCCACGCCTGCGTTGTATACTCTTTTTTTGCACCTGTTTGTGCTGTAAAGGAAACGTGCCGTGTTTAAAAAGAAGTCACAGCAATACAATCCCTACCCCGAAGAAAAAAAAGCCGTCAATGTCCTGTTCGTGTGCATGGGCAATATCTGCCGTTCACCAACGGCCCATGGGGTGTTCCGTCATCTGGTGGAGCAGCAGGGTTTGAGTCAACACATCTATATCGATTCTGCCGGGACCCATGCCTACCATGTGGGTGAGCCGCCGGACCCTCGGGCCCTGTCGACGGCGGTCGGTCGTGGTATCGATATGGGCGACCTGCGGGCGCGGCGTGCGGTGGAAGATGACTTTGATTATTTCAATTATGTGCTGGCCATGGACCATGACAACTACGCCATTCTGGAGGGCATCAGTCCGCCGGACCGTCTGGATCGTCTCAGTTTGTTTATGGACTTCGCGCCACAACTCGGGGAACGTGAAGTCCCCGACCCCTACTATGGTGGCAGCAAAGGCTTTGAGCGGGTCTTCGAGATGATCGAGGCGGCATCACAGGGCTTACTCAACGATATCCGGCAGCGCCATCTCAAGTAAACCTGTGGCAGGCTGACACCTATGGCGATTCATCACCACGGTTATGCCTTGTTCTACCTACATTTTATTTCTGGTGCGAATGTACCGCCATCCCCCCAATGCTTCTCTATCGCTGACGCTCCGCCAAAGGGCGGTTACCTACAACCGGGTTCTTTCGCTGCACCGCTGCTTATTGAATAATGAAGCGGGTAAAGAAGACATCCTGTATGGGTGACTGGGGAGCGGTGTCCTGTGGTGCGTCCTCCTGGACGGTGTTGAATTTTACCTGTTGTTCTTCGAGGACCTGGCGAATGGTTTCGACGGCCTCTGTGCGGAGTTCTTCTTTACCCTGACGTGAACTGGCCTGTTCGGGTGTCTTGCTGCTAAAGAGCATGACCAGGGCATGACGAATGGCCGGGTTGTGGGTGGCGAGGGCACTTACCGCTTGTTTGCCGTTGACCCGCACCTGCGCCGAGACCTGTGCAAATTTGATTTCCCGTTCACTATACAAATTGACCACGAAGGGCGGGTCCAGATCGACATATTCCGCGTGAACGTTTTGACAGAGAGAAAACAAGAACAGCCATAACAGACTATGGCGGATTACGCGGGGTGACAATTGCATCTTGACGGCTCCAGGTTGTAGGGATGCTCTGGAGTTATATCGGGTGTGGTGGGGGAAAACTTGAATACAGCAGGCCACCTGAATCAGGCCCTGCTGCGATTCTGCAGGGCCTGATGGCGGGGAGTATCAGGACTCGTTCTGGGTTGTTTTACCGGTATCACCACTGCCCTGACTGGAGGGTGTCGTCGGGGCGGGCCTGGGTTTGGTTTCTATCTGGTTCAGTGGAGCGGCTGTTGGCGCCGGGCTCGGCCTGCTGGCTGGAGCCGCTGTCGAAGACTGTGCCGGAGCCTCTGTCCGAGTCGGTGCTGGTGTTGGCGCAGCAGGCTGCTGTGTCGTTGCCACGGGTGCGCCTGTTGGCTGCTTTGCCTGTGCCGCTGGGGCTGAATCTGTAGTCTTTTGTGGCCGCTCGCTGTCAGAGGACTTGTTCTGCGCCGCTGCATTCGACTGTGACTGTGGCGCCGCAGCGGATGGGGTTGCGGCGGAGGCTGCACCCGTCTGGGCCCCTGATTGGGCATCGGCTGCGCCACCGCCCTCTGTCTGACGATTCTGACGCTGACGACCACCACGACGACCGCGGCGGTTACTGCCGGAGCCTTGACGACCCTGACTACGATTGCCGCTACGCCCCTGAGTCTGGTCGTTCTGGGCTTCCTGTGCTTGTGCCGGGGCGTCACTGGCCTGGGGCTTGGGTGTGGCGGCCGTGTCGTCACGCCGTGGCTGTGGCTGGCGACGACGCGGTTGACTCTGCTTGCTGCTGGCGCCGCTGCGTCCGCGACTCTGCTGGGCATTGGTACGACGCTGCTGTTGCGGATTTTTGGAAACGGGTTTTTTCTGGCCGGTGCCAAACAATGCACGCCAGATGCGCACAAACAGACCGGGGCCCTGCACCGGGGCCGTGACCGGCCTCGGCGTTGACGGGGCAACCCCCTTGACGGCGGCGACCTCGACCGGGCGTTCCTCTTTCAATACCGAGGAAGAGGGCACGGCCAGCTCATCCGCCTGCGCCGCCAGCTCATAACTGAGTTGTTGCCGCTCATCACTCGGGACTTCGTTCTCACGAATACGCTGCACATCGTAATGCGGTGTTTCCAGATTGATGTTCGGGATAATCATGACCGAGATTTTGTGTCGTGCCTCGATCTCATGCAGTGCCTCGCGCTTCTCATTGAGCAAGAAGGTGGCGGCATCCACCGGCATCTGCGCGTGTACGCGGGCGGTGTTTTCCTTCATGGCCTCTTCTTCCACCAGGCGTAAAATGGACAGCGCCAGCGACTCGATACCCCGGATAGTGCCCTGACCCTCGCAACGGGGACAGACAATCTGACTGGACTCGCCCAGGGAAGGACGTAGCCGCTGGCGTGACATCTCCAGCAGACCAAAGCGTGAAATGCGACCCACCTGGACACGGGCGCGATCCAGCTTGAGGGCTTCGCGCAAACGGTTTTCCACTTCGCGCTGGTTTCGTGCGGGGGTCATGTCAATAAAGTCGATCACCACCAGGCCGCCCAGATCACGCAGGCGTAGCTGGCGGGCGATTTCATCGGCCGCCTCCAGATTGGTATTGAGGGCCGTTTCTTCGATGTCACCACCCTTGGTCGCCTTGGCGGAGTTGATGTCGATAGAGATCAGGGCCTCGGTATGGTCAATGACCAGGGCGCCGCCAGAGGGCAGGCGCACCTCACGCAGGAAGGCGGATTCGATCTGGTTTTCGATCTGGTAACGGGTAAACAGCGGCACGGCATCCTGATAGAGCTTGATCTTATCGAGATTGTGCGGCATGACATGGGTCATGAATTCCTGTGCCTGTTTGTAAATCTTTTCTTCGTCAATGATGATCTCGGCGATGTCATTGCGAAAGTAGTCACGAATGGCGCGGGTAATGAGGTTGCTTTCCTGGTAGATCAGGAACGGCGCCGGGCGCCCGGACGAGGCCTCTTCGATGGATTTCCATAACTGGATCAGGTAGTCCAGATCCCACTGTAACTCCTCAACACTCTTACCCACACCGGCGGTGCGCAGAATGGTCCCCATGTCGTCGGGCAATACCAGCGAGCTCATGGCATCGCGGGCCTCGGAGCGGTCCTCACCCTCGATGCGGCGGGAGACACCACCGGCACGCGGGTTATTCGGCATAAGCACCAGATAGCGACCGGCCAGGCTAATAAACGTGGTCAGGGCGGCGCCTTTGTTGCCGCGCTCCTCTTTGCCGATCTGGACGACGATTTCCTGACCTTCCTTGACTACGTCCTTAATATTGATGCGGTTACCCGCCTCAACTGGCTTGAGAAAATAGTTACGGGAAATTTCCTTGAGGGGCAAAAAGCCATGACGCTCAGCGCCGTAATCCACAAAGGCGGCCTCAAGGCTGGGCTCGACGCGGGTAATTTTACCCTTGTAGATATTGGCTTTTTTCTGTTCGCGGTGGGCGGTTTCGATATCGAGGTCATAAAGACGTTGGCCATCGACAAGGGCAACGCGCAGCTCTTCTGGCTGCGTCGCATTAAAAAGCATTCTTTTCATTAATAAAACCTTCAGGTTAGGCGCTCGACCAGGGTGAGGGAGAATCACCTTGCGGGTTCGCCAGACTTAAATTTTATGACCCCAACATTAGCGCTGATATTGCTTCAGCCGGCCGTCTTTGATGCGCCAGGACATGTCCTGTCTGCCGCAAACGTCATAGTACTTCTTCAGTCCGATTCCCCCAGTCTGGCATTTCATGCTCAGCACCTGGGAGCGCATTAAAATTTACCGGCCTGGTCCCGATCTCTTGTGTTTGTCGGGGAGGCCTTATCTTTAGCCCACTCGCCACTGCGGGTGGGTTTTAGAACCATTTTCGATCTGACCGACACAGATTGCGTCTATATAATAGGTGCCAGATTTCACGGACTATATCAGTCTTCGAATATCGCTTCAATCAGTGTGTTACCTGTTAGAATATCAACCACTTATGCCAAATACCCACAAACAGTCACAGGTCAGCCTGGTCGAAGTCGATGCCGAGTATGCTGGTCAACGAATAGACAACTTTCTCCTCGGCCGCCTCAAAGGGGCGCCGCGCAGCCTGGTGTACCGCATCCTGCGCAAGGGTGAGGTGCGGGTGAACAAGGGCAGAATCAAGCCGGAGTACCGCCTGCAGGCCGGCGATATCGTTCGCATCCCGCCGGTCAAGCTGCCGGAGGCCCAGGCACCGGGCCTGCCGGGCCGCTCCGTGCTGGCGGCGGTGGAAGCGGGCATTTTGTACGAAGATGAGCGTCTGCTGGTGCTCAACAAGCCCAGCGGCCTGGCCGTGCATGGGGGCAGTGGTATCCACTATGGGGCCATTGAGGCCCTGCGGATTCTGCGCCCCAAGGCCAAGCGCCTGGAGCTGGTACACCGCCTGGACCGGGACACCTCGGGCTGCCTGGTGGTCACCAAGCGCGGCAGTAGCCTGCGCAGCCTGCATGAACAGTTTCGTGACAACCGGGTGCAGAAAACCTATCTTGCCCTGGTAAAAGGGCGCTGGCAGGGGGGGCCGCGCACCATCGATGCTCCATTGAAAAAGAATATCCGCCAATCCGGCGAGCGCATGGTCAAGGTGGACAGTGAGGGTAAGGCGTCCATCAGTATTTTCACCCCGCTGGCGGTGACCGATGAGGCCAGTCTGTTGCAGGTTGAATTAAAGACCGGCCGCACCCATCAAATACGCGTACATGCCCAGCATGCCGGGTACCCGCTGGCCGGTGATGAGAAATATGGCGACGAGGCCTTTAATCGCCAGTTACGGGCCAGGGGACTGCGGCGGCTATTTCTACACGCCCAGCGCCTGTGTTTCGAGTTTCCCCCGGACAATCAGCGTGGCTGTATCACCGCGCCGCTGGAGGATGAATTGAAAAAAGTATTAAGCAATCTGGGGATTGATGCCGATGCACTATGAGTTAATTGTCTTTGACTGGGATGGCACCTTAATGGACTCCGCCGGCCGCATTGTCTCCAGCCTGCGCGCCGCCATCGACGACGCCGGCCTGCCGCGGCGCGAAGACAGGGCCCTGGCCAATATTATCGGCCTCGGTCTGCAGGAGGCACTGGAGTCGCTGTTTCCGGCGGCCACCCAGACGGACTATGACCTGCTGGTGGAACGCTATCGACATTATTTTCTCGATGCCGACCCGACGCCCACGCAATTGTTCGGCGGGGCGCGTGAGACCCTGGAGCTGCTGCGTGACCAGGGCTACTGGCTGGCGATTGCCACCGGCAAGGCGCGTCGCGGTCTTGATGAGGTATTACGCAGCACCGATCTGACGGAATTTTTTCAGGCCACTCGATGTGCGGATGAGACCTGCTCCAAACCCCATCCACACATGTTGTTGGAGGTCATGGACGAAATAGGCGTAACGGCCGACAGGACATTGATGGTGGGAGACACGGAATACGATCTGCTCATGGCGAAAAATGCCGGCGTCCGCTCGCTGGCGGTAGGGCATGGCGTCCACGAGGCACAACGCCTGCTGGCCTGCGAACCCCTCGCCCTGGTGGAGAACCTGTATGCCCTGCAGGCATGGTTTCAGCAACACAGGAAAGGCCTGGACCTCACGACAGATACACTTCAGGCCAGCAACGCCTAATTACACTACACTTCAATTATTCAACGTTATAAGGACCGCAGTATGTACGGTGAACAAGACCGCCCGGAAGCAAACGAGCAGATAGCGATGCAACAGGAAGTCATGCAAAACCTGCTCATGGCCAGCATCAAGGAACAACGGCGTCAGCGTCGCTGGGGGATCTTTTTCAAATCCCTGACCTTTATCTACCTGTTCGCTTTATTGATTACCTTTCTGCCCGGTGACGGCCAGGACGCAGGGTCACTGGCACGCAGCAAGCATACCGCCCTGGTCGATGTTAATGGCGTGATTGCTGACAATACCGACGCCAATGCAGACTCCATCATCACGGCATTGCGGGCGGCCTTTGACGACAAAAAGACCGCGGGCATTATCCTGCGAATTAACAGCCCCGGTGGCAGCCCGGTACAGGCCGGTTATGTCTATGACGAAATCAAACGTCTGCGGGAAAAATATCCCGACACCCGACTCTATGCCGTCGTTACCGATGTGTGTGCCTCGGGGGGCTACTACATTGCCGCCGCGGCAGACGAGATCTATGCCGACAAGGCCAGCATGGTCGGTTCCATTGGCGTGCTCATGAACGGCTTCGGTTTTACCAAGGCCATGGAGAAACTCGGCGTCGAGCGCCGGCTCTACACCGCGGGTGAAAGCAAGGGCTTCCTCGACCCATTTTCACCACAACAGCCCGACGATGTTGAACACGTACACGGCCTGTTGAAAAACATTCACGACCAGTTCATTGATGTCGTCCGGGAAGGGCGTGGTGACCGCCTGAAAAATGACCCACGTCTGTTTACCGGCCTGATCTGGACCGGCGAGGAAAGTGTCGAACTCGGCCTGATCGATGGCCTCGGTAGCAGCAGCTACGTTGCCCGCGAAGTGATTCAGGAAGAACGAATTGTCGACTTTACCCCCAAGGCCAACTACCTGGAACGCTTCGCCGAAAGACTGGGGGTTGCCATGGCGAACGTCATGAGCACGACCCTCAGCGGCGGACAGACACCCTTGCGTTAGCCATATAATCGGGCGCGAACACATCATCCTGAACAAGCCCGCTTAAATTCACTGCCGGCCCCCCCCCGAAGGGGGGATTGCCTGGCGTGCATTGTGCCCAAACCACAGACATGAACGTCTTTGCGGTAAAAGAACAACCGCTACGCTAAATGACAAAAAGCCCTTCATGTTCCAACATTCGCACCAGCCGAATCAGCGGCAGACCGATGAGCGTGTTGGGGTCGTCGCCTTCGAGTTTTTCAAACAGACAAATACCCAGCGCCTCAGACTTGAAACTGCCGGCGCAGTTGTAGGGCTGTTCCTGCTGCAAATAGTTTTCGATCTGTTGGTCACTCAACTGGCGAAAGACGACATGGAAGGGGACGACCTCAGACTGGATATTGCCGGTGGCGGCGTTCATCAGGCAAAGGCCGGTATAAAACGTAATGCGTTGACCCGAGGCTGCCCGGAGTTGTTGAACGGCCGCGGCATGGTCGCCCGGCTTGCCCAGAATTACACCGTTGTTGACCGCCACCTGATCAGAGCCTATCACCAGACCTTCGTCGCGCTGTCCGGCAACGGCCCTGGCCTTCGCTATGGCGAGACGTTCCACCAGTTGCCGGGGCGCTTCATTGGCCTGTGGGGTCTCATCGACCTTGGGGGAAGCTACCTCAAAGTCAATACCGAGCTTTTCCAGCAGGGCACGGCGAAAGGGTGAGGTTGAGGCAAGGATTACGTTGGGGCGCATAGGGCGGTACTCATTTAACTTTAAGTTAGCTTCTTTAATTTTCTGAGCGCCGCTGCTCAGTGCGGAAACACACCGGTGTTTTGGCAGGTGCATCGGGAATCTGTGAACTTTTGTTACACCGGCTGTATTGTTCGAGCGGACCGTTATAATGCTACTCAAATTGTGGCATCACAGCAATCGGACAAGCCAGAGGATAAAACGAAAGTTTATGAAAAAGAATCTCCCTATCAGCCATCGTGAAGTCGATTTTTCAGCACGCGCGAACATTTTGTCCACCACAAATCTGAAAGGTGCATTGACCTATATCAATGAGGACTTCCTCAACATCAGTGGTTTTGACGAGGACGAGCTGATTGGAAAAAACCACAACGTGGTGCGCCACCCGGAGATGCCGCCGGCGGCCTTCGCCGATTTGTGGTCAACCGTAAAGTCCGGCGACTCCTGGATGGGGATTGTCAAAAATCGCTGCAAGAATGGCGACCACTACTGGGTCGATGCCTTTGTCACCCCCATCTCCAAAGACGGTGCGGTGGCCGAGTATCAGTCCATTCGCCGCAAGCCCAAGCGTGAATATGTGCAGCGTGCCGAGAAACTCTATAAACCCCTTATGGAGGGCAAACTGCCCGCCTATGTCAAACCTGTACGTCTGTCGCTGGCGGCGCGCCTGTCACTGGCGGCGGCCCTGATCTGGCTGGTGGCCTTGTCGGTGCTGGTCAGCAGCAGTGGTCTCGAACCAATCCCGGCGCTCATCACCTGGTTGCTGGGCAGTACCCTAACGACGCTCAGCAGTTATCGATTTCTGGCGCCGCTAAAGCAGGCGGTGCACATGGCGCGCAAGGTCTATGACAATCCGGTAGCGCAGTGGATTTATACCGGGCGCCGTGACGAAGCAGGCCAGATCCTGCTGGCGTTAAAGAAACTCGAATCGGCCACCGGCGGGATTGTCGGGCGTATTGCCGATACCGCCAATACCCTCATGCAAGGCTCCAATGGCCTGCTGCACAACATGGACGTCAGTCAGCGCGGTATTCAGCAACAATACGCGGAGACCGATCAGGTGGCGACGGCCATGAATGAAATGACGGCCTCCATACACGAGGTTGCCGAGCGTGCCCGGTCCACCGCGGCGGCGGCCAGTGCAGCCCATGACGAGACCCGCAACGGCCAGGCGGTGGTGAACAAGACCACCGACTTTATTAATGAGCTGTCACGTGAGATTCAGAACATTGCCGGGGTGATCAACCAGCTGGAAGAAGACAGCAAGGAAATCAGCTCGGTGGTGGATGTCATCCGGGGCATCGCCGAGCAGACCAATCTGTTGGCCTTGAATGCGGCCATTGAGGCGGCCCGGGCCGGGGAACAGGGCAGGGGTTTTGCCGTGGTCGCCGATGAGGTGCGCAATCTGGCCTCACGTACCCAGCAGTCCACCACGGTGATTCAGCAAACTGTCGAAAAGCTGCAGGGGGCCTCGCGACAGGCGGTTACGGTCATGGGCCAGAGCCTCGAACAGGCCAGTGGTACCGTCGCCCAGGCCGATGCAGCCACGGCCTCGCTACGGGCGATTATGCAGGCCGTGGAGAGCATTACGGAAATGAGTACCCAGATTTCCGCCGCGGTCACCGAGCAGACCACCGTCGCCGAAGACGTCAACCGGAGCGTGACCCGCATCCGGGATGTTGCCGAGCGCAGTGTCGAGGCCTTTACCGACAGTGACCGCGCCGGCAAGGACATGAACCAGCAGGCCCGAGACCTGCAGGTGCTGGCGGAGCAGTTCTGGAGCAAGCAGTAACCGAGCCACACTGACGCTCGACACCGCGGCACGGGCCGTACGCACCATGGCGGCATTACCTAACCCCCAGGACACGCCTCACATATTATAAATAACCTTAACAAACACTCCTATTATTATGTTTATTATAATGTTTATTTTATCTCATCAATCCCCCCGGCGTTACGCTGGGCAGACAGATGCCGCCCATTTTAAGACCGGCACACCTTGATCGTCCTGTACGCTCCAGGGCCCCGGAGATCCTCAGGTCGATTCAGGTCCGGTCAGGCCTGAGCCGCCGCCTCCGGGACCAGGTGCCCCGATCCGGTAAGGCAGGTTCCCGGCGATGAGCGGAAGCTGCGGATTCTGCTGGAATTTTTTGACACGTGCCGGGCTCGCGGCTACAATCCGCGGCCTATGACGAGCCACCACCAGCGGCTACCGCAGCAGATAGACCCGTTTCGCCTGGCGCACACGGGGCAGCGCCTGAGTGGCAGCATTCCGCTCAAGCAGCTGAGTCGATTGACGCCGTTGCTAACGGATTCGCAAGGTGAGGTGGAGGTTGTGTTAGAATTCTCCATTGACCCGGCGGGCACGGCGGTACTGAACGGTCGTATCCGCACGGTGCTGCACCTGCGCTGTCAGCGGTGTACGGAGAACATGACATGGCCGGTCGCTTCCGAATTCTGTTTGGGGCTGCTGACGTCAGAGGCCTCGCTTGAGGGACTGCCGGAACAGTATGAACCCTATGTGGTAGAGGCTGTACCGGTATATTTGCAGGACATAATTGAGGATGAGTTGCTGTTGGTGTTCCCCCAGATTCCGAAACACAACCTGGATGAGTGCCCGGCGCGATCATACCTTGCAACAGAGAGTGATGCGCATCAGGTGAGCAAGGGCGATACCCATCAGCCGTTTGCGGGACTGAGTGATTTATTTAAAAACGACTGAACGATTTAAAAGATAGAGGCACGATTATGGCTGTACAAAAAACCAAGAAGACCCCTTCTAAGCGTGGCATGCGCCGCTCGCATGACGCCCTTGGCACACAAGCATTGTCGATTGAACCTACCACAGGTGAGACACACCTGCGCCACCACGTTAGCCCGGACGGCTATTACCGTGGTCGCAAAGTTATTGACAGCGAATAGACATTACCAACGTAACACTTACCGGACAGGTATTTGCTACGTTCAAATAATAAGAACATCGCGGGAACATGGCATGCCATGTTCCCGCAATTTGTTATTTCAATAACGATAAAATCACATGAGTCAATCGCCAGCCGATAAGATCACAATATCGCTTGATGCCATGGGTGGAGACATCGGTGTCGATGTGATTGTCCCTGCAGCCATCATGGCGCTAAAGCGTTTCAGTCAGCTACAGCTAATTCTAGTGGGCCAGCAAACCGCAATTGAAGAAGCGCTGGGCAGACACGGCGGTAACCCCGACACTGGCCGGCTGACGATTCATCATGCCAGCCAGATCGTTGAAATGGATGAGCTGCCATCGCAGGCAATGCGCGGCAAAAAAGATTCCTCCATGCGGATAGCCATCAATCTGGTGAAGGAAGGTGTCTCCCAGGCCTGTGTCAGCGCGGGCAATACCGGCGCCCTCATGGCCACCGCCCGCTTTGTCCTCAAGACCCTGCCGGGCATCGACCGTCCCGCCATTTGTACCCGCCTGCCAACGACCAAGGGCCATACGCACGTGCTGGATCTGGGCGCCAACATTGATTCTACCGCTGAACACCTGTTTGAGTTTGGGGTTATGGCGTCGGTACTGGTAAATGCTGTCGAGGATATCGCCCAGCCACGAGTGGGGCTGCTCAATATCGGCGAAGAAGAAATCAAAGGCAATGAGCGCGTCAAGGAAGCCGCGCGGCTGTTATCCAGGAGCAAGCTTAACTACACCGGTTTTATCGAAGGTGATGGCATTTTCATGGGCGAGGCCGATGTCGTGGTCTGTGATGGCTTTGTTGGCAACATCATGCTCAAGTCGATTGAGGGTGTGGCCAAGATGTTCAGTTTTTATATCAAAAAAGAATTCACCAAGAACCCGTTGACCCTGTTGGCCGGCCTGATTGCCGCGCCGGTGCTGCGTGCCTTTAAAAAGCGCGTCGACCCGCGTGAATACAATGGCGCCACTCTGCTCGGGTTACAGGGGATTGTAGTCAAAAGCCATGGCAGTGCTGATGCCTACTCCTTTAGTAATGCGATTGCCGAAGCGGTGATGGAAGTAAAACACAATGTCCCGCAACGCATTAGCCAGCAGATTGAGGCCATTCTGGGAGAGGAGCACACGGTTTGATCTATTCACGGATTCAGGGCACGGGTAGTTATTTGCCTGAACGGGTATTGACCAATGGCGAACTGGAAAAAATGGTCGATACCAGCGATGCATGGATTACCGATCGCACCGGCATTAAAAAACGGCATATTGCCGCCGATAACGAAACCACCTGTGACCTGGCGGAGCATGCCGCGCGTCAGGCGATAGAAGCCGCCGGCTTGAAGCCTGCTGATATCGACTTAATTATTGTCGCCACCACAACACCAGACCGCATTTTTCCCAGCACGGCCTGTCTGTTACAGGAACGGCTCGATATTCATGGCTGCGCGGCCTTTGATATCCAGGCCGTCTGCACCGGTTTTGTCTACGCTCTCGGCGTGGCCGACAAGTTCATCCGTACGGGTACGACGCAGCACGCACTGGTGATCGGCGCCGAGACCCTGTCGCGGATTACCGACTGGTCAGACCGGGGCACCTGTGTACTCTTTGGTGATGGTGCCGGCGCCGTGGTTTTATCGGCCAGCGATGAGCCGGGTATTCTATCGACACACCTGCACGCCGATGGCCAGTACAAGGAACTCCTCACGGTCCCCGCCGGGATCTCGGAGAACAGCGAGCTGCTCACCTCCGGTCAGGCCTTTATGCAAATGAAGGGCAATGAAGTCTTCAAGATTGCGGTCAACACCCTGGGACGCATTGTCGACGAAACCCTGGCGGCCAATCATCTGAAAAAATCGGATATCGACTGGCTGGTGCCGCATCAGGCCAATATTCGTATTATTAATGCCACGGCGAAAAAACTCAGCATGTCCCTTGAGCGTGTCGTCGTCACAGTCGCCGAGCACGGCAACACCTCGGCCGCATCGATCCCGCTGGCGCTCGACATCGCCGTACGTGATGGTCGCATCCAGCGCGGTGAGACCGTGCTGCTTGAGGCCTTCGGTGGTGGCTTTACCTGGGGCTCGGCCCTGCTCAAATATTAACCTCAGAGATACAGGAACTTACCAACATGAGTTTGGCAATTGTCTTTCCGGGTCAGGGCTCACAGAGTATGGGCATGCTGGCGAATCTGGCTGCTGAATACCCGCTGGTGACACAGACCTTTGCCGAGGCCTCTGCCGTGCTGGGCTATGACCTCTGGGATGTGGTCCAGCAGGGCCCGGAAGCACGGCTCAACAGCACCGATGTCACCCAGCCCGCCATGCTGGCGGCGGGTGTAGCCTGCTGGCGTGTCTGGCTGGCGCAGGGTGGCGCACAGCCTGAGGTCATGGCCGGCCATAGTCTGGGCGAATATACCGCCCTGACCGCGGCGGGCAGTCTCGACTTTGCCGATGCCATTGCCCTGGTCGAAAAGCGTGGTCAGTTCATGCAGGCCGCGGTCCCCGCCGGGGAAGGCGCCATGGCGGCTATTCTCGGTCTGGATGACGCTGCCGTGCGCGTGGTCTGTGATGAGGCCGCTACAGACGGGGTGGTCGAGGCCGTCAATTACAACTCGCCGGGCCAGGTGGTGATTGCCGGTGCCCGCGCCGCTGTCGAGCAGGCCCTGGAGATCGCCAGGGCGGCGGGGGCCAAGCGTGCCCTGCTGCTGCCGGTGAGCGTACCCTCGCACTGTGCCCTGATGAAGCCCGCGGCCGAGCAGCTGGCCGAGGCCCTGGCCGGCATCAGCATCGCCCCTCCGGCGATTCCGGTAATCAACAACGTCGATGTGGCCACCGAAAGCACCCCTGAGGGCATTCGCCAGGCCCTGGTACGCCAACTCTACCAGCCGGTACGCTGGGTCGAATCGGTACAGCAGATGTCCGCCATGGGTGTCGACCAGCTTATCGAGTGTGGTCCGGGCAGGGTCCTGGTCGGGTTGAACAAGCGCATCGACAAGCAAATGGCCACCCTGGCGGTATTTGACCCCGACAGCCTGGCAGCGGCGCTGTCCGCTTAACTCTTCACGCAAGGAGCCCTATATGAATCTCGAACATGAAATTGCCCTGGTCTCGGGCGCCAGCCGCGGCATCGGTCAGGCCATCGCCCTCGAACTGGGCCGCAATGGCGCCACAGTCATTGGCACCGCAACCTCAGAATCTGGTGCAGAAAACATTAGTAACTACTTGAAAGAAAACAGTATTAAAGGCTCTGGCATGGTGCTCAATGTCACCGATCCGGCCAGCGTTGACGCCGTCATCAAGCAGATTGAGACCGACTTTGCCGCCCCCGGTATTCTGGTCAACAACGCCGGGATTACGCGTGACAATCTGCTCATGCGTATGAAGGATGAGGAGTGGGACGCCATCATTAACACGAACCTGACCTCGGTCTATCGCCTCACCAAGGCCTGCCTGCGGGCAATGATGAAGGCGCGCAAAGGGCGTATCGTCAGCATCGCCTCGGTGGTTGGCGTGACCGGCAATGCCGGACAGACCAATTATGGCGCCGCCAAGGCCGGCATTATTGGCTTTAGCAAGTCACTGGCACGGGAGGTCGGTTCGCGCGGTATAACCGTCAATGTGGTGGCGCCGGGCTTTATCGACACGGATATGACCCGCGCCCTGTCTGAGGAGCAACGAGGGGCCCTCCTGGGCCAGATTCCCCTGGCGCGCCTGGGGCAGCCCGAGGAGATTGCACAGGCAGTAGCTTTTCTGGCTTCGCCTGCGGCCAGCTATATCACCGGTGAGACCCTGAATGTCAATGGTGGCATGTATATGGGCTAGTCACCGCAGGGTGACGAATGTCTGATTTTGCTTGTGGAAACCGTCGTGGGTTTTCAATACAATACCGCCCCACGGCGTTCGTATGAACATAAAACTGGAGGAATAAACCACATGAGCAGTGTTGAAGAACGCGTTCGCAAGATCGTTATCGAACAGCTTGGCGTAAAAGAAGACGAAGTAAAAAATGATGCTTCGTTCGTTGACGATCTCGGTGCAGATTCACTGGATACCGTTGAACTGGTAATGGCCCTGGAAGAGGAATTCGATACCGAGATTCCTGATGACGAGGCAGAAAAAATTACAACGGTGCAAATGGCTATCAATTACATCAACGCTAACGCGTCGTAATTTTCAGGTAGCTGTAACGACCCGAACAGGCCGCGCGACCACACTTAGTGGCGGCGGCCTTTCGTTTTCTGGATCCCTGATCCGGATGCTTTTAAAGGAGAACCCGTCTTGACCAAGCGTCGCGTGGTAGTTACCGGTGTGGGCATGTTGTCGCCGGTAGGTAATGATGTAAAGACATCCTGGCAAAACATTCTGGCGGGTAAGAGTGGTATTGGCCCGGTGACCCACTTTGACGTCAGTGATTTCGCCGTGCGTTTTGGTGGTTCGGTGAAAGACTTTGATGTGACGACCATTATGCCAGCCAAAGACGCGCGCAAAATGGATCCCTTTATTCACTATGGTATCGCCGCCGCAATTGAGGCGATTGAAGACTCCGGCCTGGAGATCAACGAGGCCAATGGCGAGCGCATTGGTGTCGCCATCGGTTCCGGGATTGGTGGTCTGGGCACGATTGAAGAGAATTACGCCAAGTATGCGGAGAAGGGCGCACGCCGAATTTCGCCGTTTTTGATCCCGGCAGCGATCATCAATATGATCTCGGGCAACCTTTCCATACGCTATGGCCTGAAAGGGCCGAATATCGCCCTGGTGACGGCGTGTGCCACGGCCACACACAGTATCGGTGATGCCGCACGCATTATTGAATATGGCGATGCCGATGTCATGATCGCCGGTGGTGCCGAAATGGCGACGACACGCATGGGCTTGGGCGGCTTCGCCGCCGCCAAGGCGCTGTCGACGCGTAATGACGATCCGACCACTGCCAGTCGCCCCTGGGACAGGGATCGCGATGGTTTTGTCCTCAGCGATGGGGCCGGGGTGGTCGTGCTGGAAGAATATGAGCACGCAAAAAAACGTGGCGCACCCATGTACGCCGAAGTCATCGGCTATGGTATGAGTGGCGACGCCTATCACATGACCTCACCCTCGGTCGGCGGAGATGGCGCCAAGCGCTGTATGCTGCAGGCGATGAAAAATGCCCGTATCAATCCCGAGCAGATCGACTACATCAACGCCCATGGCACGTCGACACCCGCCGGTGATGTCGCCGAAGTGCAGGCCGCCAAGGCAGCCTTCGGCAGCCACGCCCACACGCTGGCCATGAGTTCCACCAAGTCCATGACCGGGCATCTGCTGGGTGCGGCCGGTGGTATCGAGGCCATTTTTACCGCCCTGGCCATTCGCGATCAGGTCGCACCGCCTACGATCAATATCATGACCCCCGATCCTGACTGCGACCTGGACTTTGTCGCCGGCGAGGCAAGGCCAATGAAAATTGAAACGGCCTTATCGAATTCATTCGGCTTTGGCGGGACCAATGCCACGCTGGTGCTCGGGCGGGTCAAGTAACGGCCAATCTTCCCCAGCCCGGTCATGAAGACGATAACGTCATGATGCCGCCGGTGATATTAAATCTCGAGTACCCGGTGAATGCCTTTGCACTCCACCGGGCCCTTCCTGAACGCTACCCCTATTTGCTGGAAAGCACCGTACGGGGGGCGTCGGAAAATACCCGCTTCGATATCCTGTTTGCCTTTCCCGGTGAGACCCTGCGTTGGGGGCCGTCTCATCGTGCTGGGCATGAACCACAGCCGGACTTTCTTGCACGCCTGAATCACTGTTGGCAGCAGGCGGCCGCGACCCGCACCTGTCCGCCGCCACTTCCCTTTGCCGGTGGCTGGTTTGTGTATCTGGGTTATGAGCAGGCCGCCGAGATTGAACATCGGCTCACTCTGCCGCCGGCAGACGGCGCGCTGCCGCAGGCGTTTGCCACCCGCATCCCGGTCGCCATCATCAATGACCATCATACTCAAACGGCGTACCTGGTCGCGGAAGCCGACTATGACCTGCCGCGGGCCATAGTGGAGCGCGATCTGCAATCCTGTGTGCGGGAACCCACCATGCAGGCAAAACCGATCGATGCCATCAGCGAGGATAATCCGCAACAGTATCTCGACAATATCGAAAAGATTAAACAGTACATTTACCACGGCGATGTCTATCAGGTGAATCTATCCCGCCAGTGGTCGGGCACGCTGCCCAACCACGACTACGCCAACACTTTGTATCAGCAATTGCGCCAGACAAACCCCGCACCTTTTTCCGGCCTGGTCAAAATCGATCGGCAGGCCATTTTGAGTTCTTCACCCGAACGTCTGGTGAAGATAAGGGGTCGACAGATCGATACCCGGCCGATTGCCGGCACCCGCGCCCGAGGGGATTCCGTACAGGATGACCAGCGTCTTGAGGACGAGCTGTTGGCCAACCTGAAAGAACGCGCCGAGCATTTGATGTTGCTGGATCTGGAGCGTAATGACCTCGGCCGCATTTGCCAGCCGGGGACAGTGCAGGTGACCGAGTTGATGGCGGTGGAACACTATGCCCATGTGCAACACATCGTATCGAATATTACCGGACAGTTGCGTGCCGAGGTGTTGCCGGGCGATGTGCTGCGCGCGGTGTTCCCCGGTGGCACCATCACCGGCTGTCCCAAGGAACGCTGCATGGCCATTATCGCCGAGCTGGAGCAGACCGGGCGCGGCGCCTATACCGGTTCCATGGGCTATTTGAATCATGATGGCAGCATGGATATGAATATTCTGATTCGCACCATTGTGGTTGATGAAGATCGTTTTTACTTTCGTGCCGGTGCCGGTATCGTGGCGGATTCCGATCCTGAACGTGAACTGCAGGAAACCCGGATCAAGGCCGAAGGCATGCTGCGTGCCTTCAGGAGGCAACAGCCATGAGAGTCTGGATCGACGGTACGGAAAATGCCACGCTGGCTTTATACGATCGCGGTATGCAGTATGGTGATGGTGTGTTTGAAACCATGCGCCTGCAACACGGAACGATTCATATGTGGGAGGCTCACCTGTCACGACTCCAGTCGGGTTGCCAGCGACTCAACATCAAACTCGATACAGAAGTGCTACGCGCGCAAATGCAGGCCATCACGGCGCAGCTTGACACTGGCGTGCTCAAGCTCATGGTGACCCGAGGGGCGGGAGGGCGGGGTTATCGAACGGACCCTGACACGTCACCGACCCTGGGCTGGCTGTACACGGAATCGCCCGACTATCCATCACGTTATTACACCGAAGGGGTCGATGTCTGTTTGTGTAAAACCCTGGTGAGCCGCCAGCCCCTGCTGGCGGGCATCAAGCACCTGAATCGCCTGGAGAATGTCATGGCGCGTCAGGAATGGCAGGATGAGTTCCAGGAAGGGCTGATGTGTGACGAGTCTGGCAATATTATTGAAGGGACAATGACAAACTTCTTTGCCGTCAAGGGTGATATTCTGATGACGCCGAGTCTGAGCCATAGTGGTGTCCACGGCATTATGCGTCAGCGGCTGCTTGATATCGCACCACAATTCGGCTTCAAGGTCGCCATTCGCGACATTGCCGTTGGCGACATTCAGACGGTAGACAATGTGCTGCTCAGCAACAGCCTCATCGGCGTCTGGCCCGTGCGGCGTATTGCCGACATGCATTACTCACCCTCTGAAAGGCTTCGGCAGCTGGTTGCACAATTGCGGATATGTCAAAATTAGATCATGCGTAAGCGCTTTTCCAAATTCCTGGGGCTTTCTATTCTGGTGATCAGTGTTGCCGGCGGCGGATTGTGGCTGGATTATCGCAACTTTCTCTCTACACCCCTGAACCTGACCGACGATACCTATGTGGTGCAGGTACCGCCTGGAGGTAACCTGGGCCGTCTGGCCACACAACTCGCCACCGACGGCATTATTGACTCGCGTCGCTACTTGCTCTGGCATGCCCAGCTGACGGGAGACGCGCACAGTATCAAGACCGGCGAGTATGCGCTGAACAAGACCATGACCCCGGTCGACCTGATCGACATCATCCGCCAGGGCAAGGTCATACAATATTCCTTTACCGTGATCGAGGGCTGGACCTTTCGGGAAATGATCGACGCCCTGAAGACGCAT
This sequence comes from Gammaproteobacteria bacterium, assembly GCA_046484825.1. Classification (GTDB taxonomy): domain Bacteria; phylum Pseudomonadota; class Gammaproteobacteria; order UBA6429; family Thiohalophilaceae; genus CAJYAN01. The sequence goes on from JAWOIE010000285.1 coordinate 18,992, forward strand.
CCACAGATCCACAATACAGTGCTGGATCAATCCGCCGAAGAGATTATGGCCGCCCTGGGGCTGAGCGGTATTCACCCCGAGGGTCGATTCCTGCCCGACACGTATTTTTTTCCGGCCAATACCCACGACATTGACTTTCTGGGGCGCGCCTATCGCAGCATGGCCACCTTGCTGGAAGCGCTCTGGGAAGACCGGGATATCGGACTGGCCATCAAGACACCCTACGAGGCGCTGATCATGGCCTCGATTGTCGAAAAGGAAACCGGCCTGGCAAGTGAACGCAACACCATTGCCGGGGTGTTTAACCGACGACTTTTAAAAGGCATGCGTTTGCAAACGGACCCGACCGTTATTTACGGTATGGGGGAGCGCTATGATGGTAATATTCGCCGTCGCGACCTGCGTACCGACACACCCTATAACACCTATCGTCGCCACGGCCTGCCGCCAACGCCCATTGCCCTGCCCAGTGCAGCGGCCATCGAGGCGACATTACACCCGGAAGAGGGGGATGAACTTTATTTCGTCTCTCGCGGTGATGGCAGTCATTATTTCTCCAGCAACCTTGCGGAGCATAATGAGGCCGTGATTAAGTACCAGCTCAGGGGCCGGCGAAAGAACTTTTCTTCACACCAGAACTAGGCCAGCAACGTATGCGCGGAAAATTTATTACTATCGAAGGCACCGAAGGCGTCGGCAAAACCACCAACATGGCCTATGTACAGGCACAACTGGAGGCCGCCGGTAAAACGGTCGTGGTGACTCGGGAACCTGGGGGCACCGCCATTGGGGAAAAAATCCGCGACTTACTCCTCGATGCTCGCCATCAAGATCTGGTCGATGATACGGAACTGCTGCTGATGTTTGCCGCTCGCGCACAGCACATTCATCAGGTCATCGAGCCCGCACTCAAGGCGGGCAAATGGGTGCTCTGTGATCGGTTTACTGATGCCACCTATGCCTACCAGGGTGGTGGCCGCGGTATCGACAGCACGCGCATTGCCATGCTGGAGGCCTGGGTGCAGGGGGCGTTGCGCCCGGATCTGATTCTATTGCTGGACATCGCTGTGCAAACGGGCCTGACGCGTGCCGGTCAGCGCAGCACACCGGATCGCTTTGAGCGAGAAGCGCACAGCTTTTTTGAGCGTGTGCGTAATGCCTATCGGGCCCGCGCGGACAATGATCCCAAACACTACCGCATTATCGATGCCGCGCAACCACTGAATGTCGTGCAAATACACATTCGCCAGGCCTTGAGCGATATGCTGGCCCTATGACTGTGCTTCCCTGGCAACAGGAAACGTGGGCGCGAATGTGCGCCCTGGTCCCGCAGGGCCAGCTGTCCCACGCCTGGTTGTTCGTGGCGCCCGGCGGGACCGGTCGTGCGCTATTCGCCCAGGCGCTGGCGCAATATCTGCTCTGTGAACAGCCGGCGGCAACCAGCGCCTGTGGCACCTGTCAGAGCTGCCAGTGGTACGCGGCCGGTACGCACCCCGACAGCCTGCCACTCAGCCCGGAAGAAGAGGGCAAGGCGATTAAGGTTGACCAGATTCGTGGGCTCATTGCCAGCCTCGCACTCTCGGCGCATGGCCGCCAGGGTCGCAGGGTGGTCATTATTTCGCCAGCGGAGGCCCTGAATCGCCAGGCCGCCAACAGCCTGCTCAAGTCACTGGAGGAGCCACCGGCGAATACCTTCTTTTTGCTGCTCGCCAGCGGCCTGTCGGCACTGCCGGCCACCATACGCAGTCGCTGCCAGCGGCTCAATTTGCCGGTGCCGGACCGGCAGCAGGCCGGTGACTGGCTCGCCCAGACCGCTGGCCAGGGACCCCACAACACCGAGGCACTGGACATGGCCGACAATGCGCCACTGGCGGCGCTGGCGTTGCTCGAGTCCGAGGCAATTGAGGCACACCAGCAGCTCTTCCAGGCCTTTATACAGGCCGGTATGTCACCACAGAACCCCATTGATCTGGCCGAGCAATGGTTAAAGCAGGAGCAATATATGCCGATACAGTGGTTATTGCGCTGGCTGACGGTATTGATTAAATTGAAACAGGCGGGAGGGGCTGCCGGCTCGGCCTACGCCAACCCGGACGTTGAGGCACTGCTACGCGCATTGACCACAGAGCAGCTATTTCGATTCTATGATGATGCCCTGGAGGCCCGTCGACTGTGGTCGGCGCCGCTCAATCGGCGTCTGCAACTGGAAAGTCTTTTCACCAAATGGCTGGCGCTGTTTCAGTGAGTTTTAAAGGATTGCAATCAATATGAACACAGAAGCAAAAATGCCACCCATGGGGGGGCGCCAGGGTATTCTCTCACTCACCATCAAGGACAAGAGCGCGCTGTATGCCGCCTATATGCCCTTTGTGAAGAATGGCGGTTTGTTCATTCCAACCAATAAAGCCTATAAACTTGGTGACGAGGTGTTCATGTTACTGACCCTGATGGATGAAAAGGAAAAGTTACCGGTCGCCGGCAAGATCGTCTGGATCACGCCCAAGGGTTCACAGGGCAATCGTGCCGCGGGTATTGGCGTGCAGTTCAGTGCGCAGGATGATGGTAGTGCGCGCACCAAGATCGAAACCTATCTGGCCGGTGCCTTAAAGTCCGACCGCCAGACCCACACGATGTAGCATCGCACGCACTTTATTACTCAGGTTTTTTATGTCTGCTTTTCTCGTTGACTCACACTGTCATCTGGATCGTCTTGATCTGGCCTCGTTCGAACAGGGCATGGCGGGGGCGCTGGACGCCGCCTGTACTGCCGGTATCCGGCACATGCTGTGCGTCTGCATCGACTGGGAAAACTTTCCAGTGGTCAAGGCGATCGCACAACAGTATCCCCAGGTCTCTGCCTCCGTCGGCATTCATCCCAATGAAACCGAAGGCTATGACCCCAGCGTCGAAGAGCTGGTGGCGGCGGCAAATTGTGAGGAGGTCGTTGCCATCGGCGAGACCGGCCTGGACTATTTTCGCAGTGAGGGGGACCTGGAGTGGCAGCGTGAGCGTTTCCGGCGCCACATTGCTGCGGCCCGCGAGACCGGCAAACCACTGATCATTCACATGCGTGAAGCGAGCGAGGATACGCTACGCATTCTCAAAGAAGAAAATGCCGCTGAGGCGGGCGGGGTCATGCACTGTTTTGCCGAGGACTGGGACATTGCCAAACAGGCACTGGACATCGGTTTTTATATCTCCTTGTCAGGCATTGTCACCTTTAAAAATGCCCTGGCGCTGAAAGAAGTCGCCCGCCAGGTACCCCTGGACAGGCTCCTGGTCGAGACCGATTCGCCCTATCTGGCCCCGGTACCGTATCGCGGCAAAATCAACCAGCCGGCATATACACGTTTTGTTGCGGAACACATCGCCGAGCTGCGCCAGACCAACGTTGAGCGCATTGCCGAGGCGACCAGTAACAATTTCTTTGAGTTGTTTTTTCCTGACATCACTTCACCATCGGACAGAACCCGCTTGTTATGCTGAGGCGAAAATTTAAGCCCATTCTGATTGGTTGTGTTTTTGTTGCATTTTTTGTCTGGTTCCATATTTCCCATTATCCGCCGGTCGAACAGCTGCGTGAGCGCATCGAGCTGTTACTCTACGATGTGCGCCTCACGGCAACACTGCCACAAGACATCAAAACCGACAAACGCATTGTCATAGTTGATATTGATGAGGACAGTCTGCGGACGGAAGGGCGCTGGCCCTGGTCGCGTGATCGGCTGGCGCAATTGACGAAGCACCTGTTTGACGCCGGTGCCATCGTCGTCGCCTACGACGTGATGTTTTCAGAGCAGGAAGCTAACCGCGCCCTGGAGGTGCAACAGGCCCTGGAAACCCGCGCCGGTCTGGCTGCGCCGGTGCGCCAGGCGCTGGCAGAAATTATTCCAGCATTTGACCATGATGCGCAGTTTGCCAAGGCCCTGCAGCAGGGCGACAGCATTCTGGGCTATGTTTTTCATCGCCACACCCATACCTCCGCTGGTGCACTCCCCAAACCACTTACGATGGCCAGTGAGGCGGAACTGGCCGATGTCTCCTTCATCACCATGCCCGGCTATACCGCTAATATCGATACCCTGCAGTCCGCGGCAAAAAGCGCCGGTTTTTTCTCCCTGGATGCAGACTCTGACGGCATCCTGCGCCGGGCGCCATTAGTCATGCGGCATGCAGACCAGGTTTATGCCTCATTGGCGCTGGAGGCCGCCAGAGTCTTTCATCTCATTGATGTGGTGGAGCTGCAGACGGAGTCTGTCGGTAGCCAGCAGGCCATCTCGGGGCTGTATCTGGGCAAGAAACGCTTTATCCCCACCGATGGTGAAGGCCACGTAATTATTCCCTATCGTGGTACGGCACAAAGCTATCAGTATGTCTCTGCCAGCAAGGTGTTGCGCCGAGATTTTCCGGCGCAGGTGTTTGAAAATGCGATTGTCCTGGTGGGGACGACGGCGGAAGGCCTGTTTGATCTGCGTGCCGTGCCGATGCAAAGTGTTTATCCGGGTGTCGAGGTGCATGCCAACCTGATCAGCGCCCTGCTGGATGGCGTCTTTCCCGCCGAACCGGTCTGGGCCATGGGCGCCAATCTGGTTCTTCTGGTCTTCTGTGGTCTGCTGTTGACGATCTGGCTGCCGTTCCTATCGGCGCTCTATCAGATCATGATTTCTGCGACCATCCTTGGCCTGTTTCTGGGTTTTAATGTCTGGATGTGGACAGCACAGGGACTGGTTCTGGCGCTGGCGCTGCCAGTGTTGCTGCTCACCTCCCTGACCATGTTCAATTTAGCCTATGGTTTTTTTACCGAGTCACAGGGGCGCAACAAGCTCAAGCATATGTTCGGCCAGTATGTCCCGCCCGAGCTGGTGAACATCATGAACGAGGCACCGGAACGCTATAACTTTGATGGCGAAAGTCGCGAAATGACGGTCCTGTTTTCGGATATTCGTGGTTTTACCACCTTGTCTGAAAAGCTTTCAGCGACAGAACTCAAAGACCTGCTCAATCGCTTCTTCACCCCCATGACCCGGGTAATCTTTGATCATCAGGGCACCATTGATAAATACGTCGGCGACATGATTATGGCCTTTTGGGGCGCACCGGTGAAAAGTCAGGTGCATGCCTTAAATGCGGTCCAGTCGGCCTTTGCCATGCTGGCGGAGGTTAAGGCATTGCGCCAGCAGTTTATCGCCGACGGTCTGCCGGAGGTGTCCATTGGCATCGGTATCAACACCGGACCAATGAATGTCGGTGACATGGGCTCGGTATACCGCCGCGCCTATACAGTACTTGGAGATTCGGTCAATCTGGCCTCGCGACTGGAAGGCCTGACACGCTACTATGATGTGGACCTGGTGATTGGTGAAGAAACCTATGCGCAGGTAAAAAATGACTATGATTGCCGTCAGCTCGACCTGGTCAAGGTCAAGGGCAAGACTCAACCGGTGTATGTCTATCAACCCATTGCACCAAAAGGCGTCCTCGGTGAGAGTGATATACAGACCCTGCGACGTTATCACGACGCGCTGGATCTATACCGTCATCAGGACTGGAGCGGGGCGCGGGAGCTGTTTAATCGCCTGCTGCTGAAGTCAGCAGGCAACCGACTATACGAGATATACCTTGAACGTATTGACTGGTACCAGGCAAACCCCGTCGACCGCGATTGGGATGGCGTCTTTGAACGTCGCAGTAAATAGACCTTACTGCTCGGCTACAAAGACGCCCTCGGCATGCAGCGTGGGGATCGCGACGTTGGTACCCTTGTCGTAGGCCTCAAGATCAAAGGCACCGGCCATGGCCTCTGCATTGGCGCCGGTGACCACAATACCCATATCCGCCTTCACCCCAAGAGTAGCCTGTACATGGGAAAGCCCTTTATCCACCGAGACATCAAGGACGCCGTTGACCAGCCCCTTGCCGTTGGTGACATCATTGGGATCACCCTTGAAAACGACATGCCAGGCTTCGGCATTGGAGATGGTCATGCTGCCATCGACCACGCCGGTATCAAAGTTGGTGTTGGCGTTAAAGCTAAAATTGGTATTATTGATGGCACCCCCGGAGCCTCCCCCCATGACGTGCCCCATGGAGGCAGACGTGCTGTAGGTGGCGCTGCCGGTCAGACTGCTGAGGGTGGCCGCCGGGGTGGGAGACAGGGTAAGCCAGAACAGATTGCGCTTCACATCCTCTTCGAATACCAGACCTTCCGGGTCGACCTGACGAATGGCCGTGCCTCCGGTGGTCGTATCCCAGACGCCCCAGTCCACCACGAAGCCACTGCCGTAGTCTTTGGAGCCTCTATTCACGGTGGTGGCAGAGCCTTTCCAGAAGGCATAGTTGGCGGCCGTAGTATCAAAGCCCGCTTCATGCGGACCTAAATTATTATCGGTAATCACGGGGTGACCGCCGGCATCATAGCCTGCCTTGCCGCCGTAAAAGTTGGCGCGCGATTCACCGCTATAGACAAGTAATCCGAGGCGGTTGAGTGACACATTGGCGATATTGTTTATCTGTGGAGCACTGCTCGCATCACTATCAATCGGCGGTGGTGGCAGGTTGCCGTCAAGGGCCGTTGCCATGCCCGCAACGGGCTGTGCCTGTCGGGCATGGGGTTTGCCCGCGCCGAGTCGGGCAAACCCCGCGCCGAGTCGGGCATGGGGTTTGCCCG
>JAWOIE010000254.1:0-4329 GCA_046484825.1 Gammaproteobacteria bacterium
GCCATGAGCCTTGCCGGTCTGGCCCTGCTCGGCTGGTTGATCGAACAGCCGCAGTTTTACCATGGCCTCGGGGTTACCGACATGTCTAAACACATGGCGCTGATCCTGTTCATGCTATTGATGCCCATTGCCGCGGTCGTCATTCATCCGCTATTTTCCTGGGTCAGTCGCAAACATGAATTTGAGGCCGATGCCTACGCCGCCGAACAGACCAATGCCGCTGATCTGATCCAGGCGCTGGTCAAGCTCTACAAGGAAAACGCCAGCACCCTGACGCCTGACCCCCTGTATTCCGCGTTTCATGATTCCCACCCACCGGCACCCGTGCGGGTCGCGCACCTGGCGGCCAGGACCTCCGGGTAAAGGTAGCGCTGCTGTGAACCACTTACGCCGCACCATGATCGGCCTGCTCCTCTGCCTTGGCGCCGGCCTCGCCCAGGCCAGTGATGTGGAACGCGGTCGCATCCTGCATCAGGAGAACTGTCTGCATTGCCATGCCTCGATGTATGGTGGTGACGGCACGACGATATATGTACGCGAAGATCGGCGCATTGAATCCCTGTCGGCACTGGAGCATCAGGTCCAACGCTGCCAGGATAGTCTCGGCCTGCCCTGGCCGGAAGACCAGATTGCCGACCTGATTGCCTATCTCAACGCTACCTTTTACCACTTTCCCCATGAGTAAGGCCGCCGCAGCGGCGGGCTGGCCGGTGACCCTGGCGGTCGCCATACAGACCACGCCCTGATCATTTTCCACCATGCCCAAACGCAAAATCAGTAAACAACAGGGGCGGCGCATTCAGGGCCGACAGCAAAAAATTCTCCAGCACGATGCTGACATCTCCACCCTTGACGCCGGCGAACACTATAACGGCACGGTCATTTCCCATCAGGGCAAACGCATCCTGGTGGAAAGCCCTGAGGGCGCGGTGATTTCCTGTCACCTGCGTACGCATATTGAAAAACCGGTGTGTGGTGATCGTGTGGTCTATCAGCAGACAGAACATAGTGAGACCGGTGTCATCCTGGCCTTGCTGCCGCGCGACAATGAATGGGCGCGACATACCCGCGGCGGTGAACGCAAGGTCATTGCCGCCAATATCAGTCAGACCCTGATTATTGTTTCCGCCATTCCCGAGATTCATGAAGGACTGATTGATCGGTATCTGGTCGCCCTGGAAAACCGCGGACTCAAGGCCGCCATTGTCTTTAACAAGATTGACCTGCTGGATCCGGCGCAACACCAGGCCTACCACCAGCGCCTCGCCATCTACCCCCAACTGGGCTACCCCCTACTGGAGACCAGCGTCAAACTGGCCCATGGTCTGGATAGCGTGTTGACGGCCCTGCAACATGAGACCAGTGTCTTTGTCGGGGAGTCGGGGGTGGGCAAGTCGTCGCTGATTCAGGCCATCCTGCCGGCAGAGCAACTGCGCATCGGGGCGATCTCGACGGTGCATGAACAGGGCAGGCACACCACCACCACGGCCAGACTGTATCACCTGCCGGGGGGCGGCAATATTATTGATTCGCCCGGGATTCGTGAGTTTTTTATCCCGAATTTTAGCGCCGCCGAACTCATGCAGGGGTTTCGGGAATTCCGTCCCTTCCTGGGCCAGTGCAAGTTTCGCGACTGCCGCCATGATCAGGAACCTGGCTGTGCGCTGCGTCAGGCAGTCGATGCCGGAGAAATTTCCCCGCAGCGTTGGCGCAGTTATCAGAGTATCGCCGCAGAGCTGGCGGGCTAACGCACCCGCATTTGCGTCCCCGGCAGCAACAGTTGGAGTTCTTCCACCGTGGCCGGGCTATCTGCATTGATTTGCATTAAGGACTCAACGTCGGTGACGGTGGCTTCCGGCCGCTCACCCAGCCCCAGGCTTTCCTCGGTCGCCTTGTTCATGACAATAATACTGATGCGACGATTGATTGGGTTACGCGGATTCTGTTTGTCAAACAACACTGATGACGACAGGCCGATCACCCGACCGATTTTGTCGGGCGCCAGACCGTGCTTCACCATTTCGCGCCGTGCCGCATTGGCACGGTCGGCAGACAATTCCCAGTTGGTGTAAGAGAAACGTTCGCCGGTCTCTTCATATTCCCGATAGTAGCCTTTGACAAACGAGGTGACGTCCGTATGTCCGGAGATGGAAATGCGGTTCGGTACGGTATCAATAATCTTGGTAATCTCGCGCAAAATCCCCTGCATGTAGGGTTTCAACGTGGCACTGGCAAGACCGAACATGGGTCGATTTTCCTTGTCCACGATCTGTATGCGCAAGCCCTCCGGGGTAATATCCAGCAGCAATTGATCCTTGAAGGGTTTCAACGCCTGACTCTTTTCAATGGCCTCTTTTAATACCTGCAGCAGTGCATCCAGGCGCTTTTTCTCCACCTCGCGGACAATTTCTCTGGCCTGCGCCTTGATGTCCTGTTCGGTCGGGGTCGCTTGCGTTTGGCGCTGATCTTTCTTTTTACTGTCGTCACCCTTGGGAATCTCGAGGGTGCCGCCGAGTTTGATCATACTGGTGCTGGCGCCCCCCGGACCCTGCACGCCCGAGGGATTCTTGAAATAATCGGAAATACCTGCCTTTTGGCCCTCACTGGTGGAACCCAGCAGCCACAGTAATAAAAAGAAGGCCATCATGGCGGTCACAAAATCGGCATAGGCCACCTTCCATGAGCCACCATGGTGGGCATGACCACCCTTGTTGATCTTTTTGATAACAATGGGTTGTTTTTTATCGTCGGCCACCGGACAAAACCTGCGTGCTTACTTGTTTTTCTGTTCTTTGATATGTTCTTCCAGCTCGAAAAAGCTGGGGCGAACATTACTGGCCAGGGCCTTGCGGCCAAACTCAATGGCCACCTGGGGGGTATAACCGTTTAACGTGGCCATGATGCAGGCTTTGGCACAGGTCAGCAGCATGGCGTCCTCTTCCGCCTGCCCCTCCATGGCCTTGGCCATGGGGCCGACAAAACCGTAGGCCAGCAGAATACCGAGAAAGGTCCCCACCAGTGCCGCGCCAACCTTGGCACCCAGGACCTCAGGCGGCTCGGTAATAAAACTCATGGTAATAACAATACCCATAACCGCCGCGACAATACCAAAACCCGGCAGGCCATCGGACATGGTGGTCACGGCGTTAGCCGGTCCCATGGCTTCATGGTGGTGCGTCTCCATTTCCAGATCCATGAGGCTCTCCAGTTCAAAGGCATTCATATTGCCGCCGACCATGAGGCGCAGATAGTCGCTGATGAAATTGATCAGGTGATGGTTGCTTGCCAGCTTGGGGAAGGCCTTGAAGATCTCGCTTTCGTGCGGCTCATCAATATCCGCTTCCAGGGCCATGAGCCCCTCCTTGCGGGATTTGGCGAACAGATTGTGCATGAGCGTCAACAAGTCCATATAGGTTTTCTTGTTGTACTTGCCACCTTTTAGAATCCCCACCAGGCCTTTGGCCGAGCCTTTTAAGACCGTCGCTGAGTTTGAAATAATAAAGGCGCCGGTGGCGCCGCCCAGAATGATCATCAGCTCGGGGGGATGCCAGAGCGCCAATAACTGGCCACCGGAAATAATGAAGCCACCGAATACACACCCTGCAACAAAAAGGATACCGAATATGATTTTCATTGCTACGCTAAATTCCCTTCCACGAATTAAGTCATTTTTACAATTCAGAGTTGTTATCGTCTGCAAGTCATAGAAACTTAAGCAAATCATTAAAGCCTTTCACTAAACTATCCGATAGCTCGAACATGACTGCAAAACAGGCAATAGCGACCATGAGGCAATACAGCCACTAGCCTATGAGTGAAAAAATCGACCTGTGGCTGAAAAAACTCGGTAGCAAACCCATACCGGTTCTGGCCAACACTATCAAAGACTTAGCCGGTGCCTGCCAGTCGGACGACGTTGCCATGAGTAAAATCGTGGCCATTATCGAGCGCGACCCCGGCCTGACGGTACAACTTTTACGCACCTGCAGCCAAAAGGCGCACGGCAGCCTGCAGGCCGATGTCAATTCCGTACAGCAGGCGCTCATGATGATGGGTACCCAGACGGTCAGCAACCTGGCCCGCTCCCTGCCCACAGTGGAAAAAGACCTGCCCGAAAAGGCCCGGACCCAGGTGCTGTTCACCTTCACCCGCGGCCCCAGATGACGTCGGCGTACTTCGGCGCGATGTCGAAGCAGTTCGGGGCGAATCCGGACATCGCGAACGCCGCGGTGCCCGTCGCGCCGCACATGATCAGGACCGCGGCCAGCGGCGTCGTCGCCTGGGTCAGCAGCAGCAGGAATGTCGCGCTGCCGGCGAGCGCGATGGTCT
>JAWOIE010000059.1:0-4028 GCA_046484825.1 Gammaproteobacteria bacterium
TATCAACAGTCGGTTGCGCTGATGGCGGCGCGCGGGGTGCCGGAACCCCTCATGCAGCAAATGAAACCCTGGGCGGTGGCGGTGCAGTTGAACCTGCCCCAAGCGCAAAGCGGCCTATTCCTCGATATGCTGCTCTATCAACAGGCCAGTGCCGCCGGTAAAGCGGTCTATGGCCTGGAGAGCATGGAAGAGCAAATGGGGGTCTTCGACGGCATGTCTACCGCGCAACAGATTGTCTTCCTGGAGGAATCCATCAAGTACGTGGACGAGGTCCCGGCGATGATCGAAAACATTACTCGCCTGTATCTCGACAGAGACCTTGGCGCATTGCAGGCCTACAGTGATCGTTTGATGTCGCGCGGTGAGCGCCAGTTGAGTGAGGCACTGCAGGAACGCCTGATTGTCGAACGCAATCAACGCATGGTCGGACGCATGCAGCCACGCCTGATCGAGGGCAATGCCTTTATTGCCGTGGGGGCGCTGCACCTCCCCGGTGAGCAGGGTATTCTACGCTTGCTGCAAAACGCGGGCTATCGGGTCAAGGCCATCTATTAATCAGCTTGACCGCCCCGTCGCTCTTTCAACCAGACCGTCAGGGCGGCAACCGGCTGCGGTCGGGCCAGATAGTAACCCTGACCAGAGCGACAGCCCCACGAATTTAATGCCTCGAGCTGTTGTTGGGTCTCGATGCCCTCCGCGACCACCTTCAAACCCAGATTATGCGCCATGGCAATGATGGTGGTGGCGATCTGCGCATCATCCTTGTCGTCGGGAATATTGGTGACAAAGGAGCGGTCAATTTTGAGGGTGTCGATGGGGAGTTGTTTGAGATAACTCAGGCTGGAATAGCCCGTGCCAAAGTCGTCAATGGACAGACCGAGTCCGGCCGCCTTGATGTGATTCAGGGTATCGCGCACGGCGTCGGTGATGTTGAGGAACATGCGCTCGGTAATTTCCAGTACCAGTTGTTGCGGTGCGAGACCGCAGCGCGACAACGCCGCCTGAATGACCGGCAGTAGTTTGTTATGGTCAAACTGGCGGGAGGAAACGTTGACAGACAGATACAGCGGGCCGAGCCCCTGTTGCGCCCAGGACTTCACCTGGGTACAGGCCTGTTCGATCACCCACTCGCCCATGGGGACGATAAGACCGGTTTCTTCGGCAAAGGGAATAAACTCATCCGGCATCACCAGGCCGCGTTGTGGGTCCTGCCAGCGCAACAGGGCCTCGACGCCGACGGGTATTTGCGTATCGAGGTTAAAGATGGGTTGATAATGGAGGCATAGCTCATTGCGTTCCAGGGCGTGACGCAACCGGGTTTGCAGGTCGAGGCGTGCGCGTACCTTGTGCGTAAACGCTTCATTGTAAAATTCATAGTGATTGCCCCCCTGTGCCTTGGCCTGGTACATGGCGGTATCGGCGTTCTTTAACAGACCGTCGCACTCCTGGCCATCATCCGGGAACAGGGCAATGCCGATGCTCGCTGAACTATAGATCTGCTCGCCCGCAATCGTGATGGGTGCGCTGAGCGAGTTGAGCATGCGCTCCACCACGGGATTGATATCCGACAGCGCCTGGATATCCTGCAGTATGGCAACAAACTCATCGCCGCCAAAGCGGTTGAGGCTGTCGCCATCACGCAGACAGTCCTTCAGGCGATGGGCAATGTGTAAAATCAGTTGATCGCCGGCATCATGGCCAAGACTGTCATTGACGGTTTTGAACTGATCGATATCAATGAATAAAATCGCCGCCCGGGTGTTTCTGCGCCGCGCCGTGGCAATGGCGGTCCGCAGACTCTCGTCGAAGGACAGGCGGTTGGGGAGGCCCGTCAGCGCGTCATAGTGCGCGAGACGATCCAGACGCTGTTGCGCCATGCGGCGCTCATCGACTTCAATTTGCAACTCACGTGTACGGTTGGCGACCTGACGGCGCAGGAGCAGGGTCAGGCCCATCATGAGCAGGATCGAACCCAGCAAGCCACCCACCAGCCAGGGTAGCCAGGCGGGCAGCGGTCTGGGGGTTGTCCCGCCCATCCAGTGTTGCAGGCTGGTGTAATAAATCGAATTTTTATCGGCCTTGAAATCACCGAGGGACAGGTCGATAGCCCTGAGAATGGCGCCGTGTTGATTGCGCGGACTGGCGTAGTGCATGTTGATGGGATTGAAAATAATGCCGGTCTCGACCAGACCATACTGTTCCGCGTTGACGGCGCCGTAAAGTCGATTGACTACACCGGCATCGGCCTGACCGCGCTGGACGCTGAGCATGACATCACTGAAATTATCCACTTCAACCAGGCTGGGGTTTATCTCGAAGGTCTTCACCAGTTCGTGAAAGGCCCGCGCATGGATATTGTTACGCATCACGGCGACCTTGCGCCTGTCCAGTTCCAGCAGCGAGGCGATGCGGGCATCGGTGCGGGTATAGATCAGCGCCCAATTACTGATAATGGGGGTGTGGGTGTAATCATATAACTCGGCGCGCTTACTGGAGTAGGCAATGGCGGAGAGCAGGTCGACGTTGTGGTCCTGGAGATTTTGCAGGTGTTCGGCAAAGGTGCCGGGCACAAACACCAGTTGCCAGTCTTTCTGCCGGGCAATGCGTTTGAGTATATCAATGCTGATGCCGGTCCATTCGCCGTCGGGGCCCTGCAGGACCACGGGTGGATTTTGCCAGACGCCGACACGAATCTGCTGCCCCGGCCTATCCACGAGCTCGTGTGCCGAGGCATAAGCCGCGGTGATGCAGAACAGTAATAGGCCGACTAGTTTGCGCACCAAAACTCCTTTTTTAAAGTGACCGCCGCTAATGATGTGGGCCGCCATCCTTTATAACACACTGCATCGCATTCCACCGGTCATGCACTTCCTGTTGCGCATGGCGGCTCAGGATATTTATTCTCAGGACTGGGTCAACTGCCAGGCGAGTGTTTCACCGGCGCGCAGTGGTACGAGGTCTTCGTCGGCAAAGCGATAACGCTCAGTGACTTGCCAGGCCTTTTTCTGCAGGGTGATGGTATCGGCGTTGCGTGGCAGGCCATAAAAGTCGGCGCCATAAAAACTGGCAAAGCCTTCCAGTTTGTCGAGGGCGTCGGCCGCTTCAAAGGCCTCGGCGTAGAATTCCATGGCGGCGTGGGCGCTATAGATGCCGGCGCAGCCACAGGCACTTTCCTTGCTGGCCCGTGCATGCGGTGCGCTATCGGTGCCGAGAAAGAATTTGTGACTGCCACTGCAGACCGCATCGATCAGGGCCTGGCGATGTTGTTCCCGCTTAAGCACCGGCAGGCAAAAATAGTGTGGCCGGATACCGCCCTGGAAGAGGGCGTTGCGGTTATAGAGCAAATGCTGTGGGGTGATGGTGGCGGCAACATTGTCCGGCGCGGCGTGGATGAACTCGGCCGCCTGTCGGGTGGTGATGTGTTCCAGCACGACTTTGAGTTTGGGAAAGCGCTTGAGCAATGGCGTCAGGACGTGGTCAATAAACACGGCCTCGCGATCAAAGATATCGACAGTGGCATCCGTGACTTCGCCGTGCAGTAGCAGCGGCATGCCGACGGCCTCCATGGCCTCGAGGGCGGGGTAGGTCTTTTTGATATCGGTAACACCGGAATCAGAATTGGTGGTGGCGCCCGCGGGGTAATACTTTAGCGCATGGATGTCGCCACTGGCCCGGGCACGCTGTATCTCCTCGGCCGGGGTGTTGTCGGTGAGATACAGGGTCATCAGGGGCTGAAAACGGCTGTCGGCGGGCACGGCGGCCAGGATGCGTTGCCGGTAGGCCTGTGCCTGTTCGAGCCGGGTCACCGCGGGCTTGAGGTTGGGCATGATTATGGCGCGGCCAAAACAGCGCGCAGTGTGCGGGACTACCGTATGCAGGGCCGCATGGTCACGCACATGCAGGTGCCTGTCGTCGGGGCGGGTAAGGGTCAGGGTATCCAACAGCGTTCCTGTACGTCATTCATTAGGGGGTCTGGAAAAACACCAGGCTTTTGTTTTCGGCAATGACGACAATATAGGCAAATACCA
>JAWOIE010000107.1:0-14832 GCA_046484825.1 Gammaproteobacteria bacterium
CTTGGGGCCTCGGGAGAAACCTACCTGGTCGGCCCGGACAAGAAGGCACGCAGCATGAGCCGTTTCCT
This sequence comes from Gammaproteobacteria bacterium, assembly GCA_046484825.1. Lineage (GTDB taxonomy): Bacteria > Pseudomonadota > Gammaproteobacteria > UBA6429 > Thiohalophilaceae > CAJYAN01. The sequence goes on from JAWOIE010000107.1 coordinate 69, forward strand.
GCTTGAGGACAAAGCCGGCTATCTGCAAATGCTGCAGGGGCTGGGTACCCCTACAGCGGTGCTCGATCAAATCGCGGCGCGTGAGACCAATATCGGTCTTCAGGAGATCGACACCGCCGGTACCCAGGCCGCCCTCAGCGGCAAGACCGCCTACGAAATTTTTCCCGACTACCGCGGTGTCAACGTGCTGTCGGCCTATACCCCGCTTGACGTCAATGGCGTCACCTACGCCCTGATGAGCGAGATCGATCAGGAAGAGGCCTTCGCCGCGGTGGTCAGCCTGCAATCGCGCATCATGACCACGGCCATGATTATGTTTTTATTGATTGCCGCCATCGCCATTGGCGCGGGACTGATGTTTGCCCTGTCCATCACACGCCCCATTATTCGCCTCAGCAACACCATGCAGCAGGTGGAAGCGGATAATGATCTGACCCTGCGTTCCGCGGTGTCCTCCAGAGATGAGATTGGCGGTATGGCGCATGCCTTTAATACCATGCTGGAAAAATTCGAGGCTTTAATCCAGCAGGTCACCAGTTCCGCCACGCAACTGGCGACGGCCTCGGAAGAGGTCTCCTCCGTGGCCCAGGACAGTGCCCGCAATGTCGATCGCCAACGCCATGAGACCGATCAGGTGGCCACGGCGATTAACGAAATGACCGCCACGGTGCAGGAAGTCGCCAGTAACGCCACCAACGCCTCGGGCGCGGCCACCAATGCCGACAACGAGGCCAAGGGAGGTCATGCCGTGGTGGAGGGCGCCGCCCAGGCCATTGCCCGCCTGGCCACGGAAATCGAGAATGCCGCCGGGGTTATTAAAGACGTGGAGCAGGACTCGGAAAACATCGGCTCGGTCCTGGATGTCATCAAGGGCATTGCCGAGCAGACCAATCTGCTGGCACTCAACGCCGCCATTGAGGCCGCCCGCGCCGGGGAACAGGGCCGCGGCTTTGCCGTGGTCGCCGATGAGGTGCGCACCCTCGCCTCCCGCACCCAGCAGTCCACCCGGGAAATCGAGGCCATGATTGAAAAACTGCAAAGCGGCGCTCGCAATGCCGTCACCGTCATGGGGCAGAGCCGTGAACAGGCCCAGAGCGGGGTCGAACAGGCCCGGGAGGCCATGCAGTCGCTGGACGCCATTGCCCGCGCCGTGGCCACCATTAGCGACATGAACACCCAGATCGCCAGCGCCGCCGAAGAACAGGCGGCCGTCTCCGAGGAGATCAACAAAAACGTCAGCAGCATCAGCCAGATCTCCGAACAGACCGCCAGCGGCACGGAACAGACCACCGCGGCCGCAGATGAGCTGGCGCGCCTGGCCGTGCACCTGCAACAGCTGATTGCCCAGTTCAGAATACAGAAGAGTACTTATTAGCCAGACGTAAACGGCCAACGACAAAAAAGGTCAAACATTAACTGATTCGGGATTAAAGGATCCGTTTGTCCGGCCGATAATCGAAACACACCGGCAATAACCCACAGTTTTGCTAAACAATTTAATTGATTAAAACTGCACACTTTTTAGTAAAGAGGAACGCGAAATGAAGGCCCTATTTAGCCCCGCCATGTTGCTGATGGATCGACTGAAGTACCCCATGAAGTTCATCCTGATCTTTGTCATTGTGCTCGTGCCCCTGCTGGCCCTGAGTATCAATCTCATTGGCTCCTATGAAGAGGACATTGCCTTTATCGAAAACGAGAAACAGGGACTGCGCTATGTCAGCGCCGTACGCCAGCCCCTGCAGCACATGCAGGCCCACCGCGGCATGACTGCGGCCTTCCTCAATGGCGCCGCTGAGTTCAGGGATCGCATTATGGCCAAACGCCAGGATGTGGATAAGGCCTTTGCCGCGCTGGACGCGATCGACGCGGAGCTGGGCCAGGCCATGAAGACCCAGGGCAAGCTGCGCCCACTGCATGATCAGTGGAATACCATCAAGGCCAATTCCCTCAACATGAGCACCGCCGATGCGGTCACGGCACATATCGACATGATCAGCGAACTACTGGCCCTCATGACCCACGTCGCCGATGCCTCCCAGATTACCCTCGACCCGAGCCTGGACAGCTATTATCTGGGCGCGGCGCTCACCTCCGGTCTGCCCGGGCTTCTGGAAAACATGGGCCAGGCGCGGGCCCTCGGCGCCAGCGTCGCCACCAATGGCGCCTTTACCCCACGGGAATTTACCCGCCTGTCGGTATTGCAGAACAATATCGAGAGTCAGTATCGCGGTGTCCGCGACGGCCTGCGTGCCGCCCTGGAACATAACCCGGAGATTGCCACACAGCTGCGCGCCGGTATCGATGCCAACAACAAGGCCATCGAGACCATGCTCAGCCTGCTGCAGGACAAACTCCTCGGCCCGGATACCCTCAGCATCAGCAGTCAGGAGGTCTTCAATACCGCGACGACGGCAATCAATGGCAGTTATGAGCTCTACGACACCATTGTCCCCATCCTCGACGGCCTCTTCGACGCGCGCATCGACTATGACATCAAAATTGAAACCATTACCATTGCCCTGGTGGCCTGCGTGCTGCTGCTGGTGGCCTATCTGTTTGCGAGCTTTTACTTTGCCGTACAACGCAGTATTGAGGCCATCAGTCATGCGACCGAGGAACTGGCCAATGGCGACCTCACGGCCCACATTAAACTCACTGCCCGTGACGAGATGAGCGATATCGCCGGTCACTTCAACGCCATGACGGAGAAGTTTGCCGCCCTCATCCAGCAGGTCATCAGCGCCACCGGCCAGCTGGCCTCGGCCTCGGAAGAGGTCTCCTCGGTGGCAAAGGACAGCGCCAGAAACATTGATCGTCAGCGCAATGAGACCGACCAGGTCGCCACCGCAGTCAATGAAATGAGCGCCACCGTGTCGGAAGTCGCCAGCAATGCCAGTAGCGCCGCCGGCGCCGCGACCAATGCGGACAACGAGGCCAAGGGCGGCATGGCCGTGGTCACCAGTACCGCGAACGCCATTGCCCAGCTGGCGCAGGAAATTGAACACGCCGCCAGTGTGATTCATGAAGTCGAAAGCGACAGTGAATCCATCGGCACGGTCCTGGATGTCATCAAGGGCATTGCCGAACAGACCAACCTGCTGGCGCTGAACGCCGCCATTGAGGCCGCCCGCGCCGGGGAACAGGGACGTGGCTTTGCCGTGGTCGCCGATGAGGTGCGCACCCTGGCCTCGCGCACGCAGCAGTCCACGCAGGAAATTGAAAAAATGATCGAGAAGCTGCAGACCGGCTCACGTTCTGCGGTCGAAGTCATGCAAAAGAGTCGCGAACAGGCGCAGTCCGGCGTGACCCAGGCCAAGGAAGCCGCCTCCTCCCTGGAGGCCATCACCCGCGCGGTCGGCACCATTACCGAGATGAATGCGCAGATCGCCAGTGCCGCGGAAGAACAGTCCTCGGTCGCCGAAGAGATCAACAAGAACATTACCAGTATCAGTCAGATCTCTGAACAGACCTCCGCCGGTGCGGACCAGACCACCACCGCCTCTGAAGAGCTGGCGCGACTGGCCGCCGACCTGCAACGTCTGGTTGGGCAGTTTAAAATTCAGTAACGAGGACCAGGCCAGGGCCTAGGCTCTAGGTTTGCCGTAGCGAAGCGTAGGTACACTTGATGAACCCCGAAGGGGTTCTAAGTGCCAGGCTCTAGGCTCCAGGTTTACCGTAGCGAAGCGTAGATACACTTGATGAACCCCGAAGGGGTTCTAAGTGCTAAGCACTAGGCTCTGTTCCTGGTTTCTGGTTTCTGGTATCGTTATCCACAAACAACTCGCGCATCACAGATGTGGCATAACTGCCCCTTGGCAGGCTAAAGCGCAACTCCAGCACCTCTTCCGATTGCCAGTCGTAAGACAAGCCCTGTGGTACGAGACGATAACTGCGGCGCTGCTGTTTGAGCCCCCGGCGCTCCAGCGCCTCACACCAGGCCTGATACGGCGCCAGCAGGCGCGCTTCCAGTTGCAGGGCCTCGGCACAGAGAAAATCCTGTCCACGTCCCCACAGGGGGCCGCTGGGATGAATCTGCATGTCGTTGAGTCGCGTCAGCGTTTCCGTACTGATGTGCTCTTCAACAAAGTACTGCAGGCTGTCATCGAAGATGAAGGCATCACCAGCCAGTGCCTGATTCCAGTTGCCCTGCCGAACACGTTCGGCCAATACCAGATTAAATAACCAGGAACGCGCGGCGGACAGATAGAGTCCCTGCTGGTGGCGTTTGGCGCGCAGGGCACCGGCAAAGAGTTTATCGGCCTGCAGCAGATTCTGACGGGCGCGCCCAAAACGTTGCTCGCCAAAGTAATTGGGCACCCCCTGAGTGGCGATGGTGTGCAGGCGCGCCTCAATATCGTCCCGCCCCCCCTGAAGCGCTTGAATACGCAGGACAAAATCGTTGGCCTTGAGCGCACCCTTTTTTAACTTGCGACTGTGGCGCTTGACCGCCAGCAGCGTTGCCCCGGCGGGCAGTTCAAACGACTCCGGGGTGGGCCTGCCCGGCAGGGTCAGGCTAAACCACTGCCGTGTAACGGCGTTGCGATCCTTCATGCCCGCATAACTGACATCGACGTTTTTCAGCCCGAACTGCTTACCCAGGCAACGCGCAACGTCCTCGGTATTGAGCTGACGCTTTTCGATACACACCAGCACATGCTCACCCTCGCCGTCCGGCTCAAAGGCGAGCCGTTCCTCCACAAAAAAATCTTCCGGCGCAGTTCGCAGCCGACCGGTGTTAGCAGGCTCGCCATAGGCATAGGGAAAGTGCAGGTGAAACGCATCAGGATTTAGCATGCGCGGAGTATATATCAAACATAGGGACGAGGGACGAGGGACGAGGGACAGGTCTACCCCGCTATTTACACATACACAAGCTGTGAGATGATTTTCTGTAATTTATCATACAAAACCGCGCCATTCGGCGCGGTTTTCAACATATGACCCTGGTCCCTCGTCCCTCGAAACTCGGCCCTATTTTTTCATGCTGCATTCGCCACGCAGTGCTGCATCCCCTTGATCACTTCGCTGGCCAGGTCGTTGGGGACGAACTTGGTCAAAAAGGCATTGGCGCCACACTGTTTGGCCCGCTCGGTATTGATGGCGCCATTGAGTGAGGTGTGCAGCAGGACGTAGATGTCGCTCAACTGGCTGTCCTGTCGAATCGCCCGGGTGAGGTTATAGCCGTCCATTTCCGGCATTTCGATATCGGAGAGGACAAAGTTAATGCGCCCAGCGGCGTCGGCGCCGCTGGCGTTAAACTTCTTCAGCAGCTCGAGGGCCTCTTTGCCGTCAATAGCAGTCACGTAGGGGATGTTCAACTGCTCCAGGGTCTTGGCCGTTTGCGAGCGTGCCATGGAGGAGTCATCCACCACCAGGATGCGTTGCTGATGGGCTGCCTCGGGGACCTCGTTGGCCAGTTCATCGGGAATATTCACAGCTTCGTGACTGACCTCGCCCATGATGCGTTCCACGTCGAGGATCTGAATCAGCTCTTTATCGACCTGGGTAACGCCGGAGGCGTAGCTACGCGCCCCCAGGCCCTTGGGTGGTGGCAGTACGTCTTTCCAGTCGCGGACCACAATGCGGTCGACACGCTCCACCAGAAAGCCCTGCTTGGTACGATTGATCTCGGTGACAATCACCGAGCCCTGGGTACTGCCTTCCTCGTGGGTGCGGCCTCGCCCAATGGCGCGGGACAGATCCACCACGGAGATGGGCTCGCCACGCAGAGTGGCAATACCGCAGACCGAGGGGTGACTATCGGGCAGCTTGGTCAATGAGGGACAGGGTATAACCTCTTTTACCTTAAGGACATTAATCGCAAAGCGCTGCGCGCCGTAAAGGTGGAAAAGTAAAAGCTCCAGGTGGTTATCCTGATTGCCGACGCTGCCTGACTCTTGCGCTGCCATGGGTAATCTCCGTAAGATTTTGATTTATCGGGGTAAAATATAGCCCGCAATGATTCATATACTAGGGAGATATATCGGAATCAGACCGCCAATCTTTAGCCTGCATGTCAGGTTTTACGGGGTCAATCCGAGGTTGTTGAGCGCTGCAACAAGACCATCGCCAGAGCGGCAATGCCCTCACCACGCCCGGTGAAGCCCATGTGTTCCGTGGTCGTGGCCTTGATATTGATATTGGCGGGGTCGGTGTGCAGATCCGCCGCCAGCCTGGCCTGCATGGCCGTCAGGTGGGGGGCCATTTTGGGGGCCTGGGCAATAATGGTCATGTCGGCATTACCCAGTTGATAAGCCTTTTGCTGCATGAGCTTGACCACATGGCGCAACAGAACGCGGCTATCGATACCTTTGAACTGCTGATCCGTATCGGGAAAGTGTTTGCCAATATCACCCTCGCCCAGGGCGCCGAGAATGGCATCACACAGGGCGTGGATCAGCACGTCGCCATCGGAGTGGGCCTCCATACCGTGGCTGTGGGGAATTTCCACACCACCGATAATGAGTTTGTCACCCTCTTTAAAACGATGGGCATCAAAACCCTGGCCGATTCTTATATTCATTTTTATATCCAACATATAAATTTGCCACGGGGCCCACTGGGCACACGGGGAAGATCATTTTACTCAAAAACCCCGTGACCGCCGTGCTCCCCGTGGTGAAATTTTTTACTCACCATCATCCATGACTGTCGTCATGTCCAGCTGATGCTGTAAGTAAAATTCTGCCAGCGCCAGGTCTTCCGGCCGGGTGATCTTGATATTGTCGCCATGGCCTTCGACCAGCAGGGGATGATGACCGGCATGTTCCATGGCCGAGGCCTCATCGGTCACCAGATAGCCCTCATCAAGCGCCGCCACTAAGGCATCGTGTAATTCCCCCAGACGAAACATCTGTGGCGTCAGTGCATGCCACAGCCCGCTCCGCTCTACCGTGCGCGCGACTCGCTGCTGCGCATCCGCCTGTTTCATGGTGTCATGGACCGGCATGGCCAGCAGCCCCCCCTGCCCGTCCGCCCTCACCTGCTCGATGAGTGAAACAATATCCGTACACCGGACACAGGGACGCGCCGCATCGTGTACCAGTACCCAGTCATCCGCCGCCGCGCCATGTGCCTGCACTACCTGCAAGGCATTCAGGACGGAGTGACAGCGCTCCGCACCACCGGGGGCGCGAAAAATTCGTTGGGGGACATCAAACTGCTGTTGGGACCAGTAGGGGTCCCGTTCGTTCACCGCAATGGCAATGCCACAAATCGACGTCACGGCCGCCAGCCGGTGTACGGTTTGTTCCAGGACCGTGCGGCCCTGCAGCTGCAAATACTGCTTCGGCGTAGCGGTGTGCATACGACGGCCGACACCGGCGGCGGGGATGACGGCCCATAGATTCAGGTTCGAGGGGCTAGTCACGAGCTTCTAGGAAAAAAATAAAAAAATTATGCTGAAGCATGGGTATGTATACCAGCTTATGATCAATGGTTTTCCTCGACCCTAGTCCCCAGGACCTCGTACCTAATCTACTACCTGAATAAAGACTTCACCTTCCTTAATCATGCCCAGTTCACTGCGAGCGCGTTCTTCGATGGCATGCAGGCCTTGCTTTAGATCGGTGACTTCGGCCTCCAGACTGTCGTTGCGTTCTTTCAATATCTGGTTGTCCTGGCGTTGTTGCTCGATACTCTGCTGTAACTGCCACAGATCCGGCAGGCTGGATTCACCAAACCACAGATCATACTGTAGTAGTGCCAGCAGTCCCGCCAATGTCAGTAGCAACAGTCGCATGGTCTCGTTCCCTAGCGTTGTTGTCGGCTCCTTGCCGACCTGGCCCTTTCACGGATGTCGCTACCGATACCCATGCGGCTAGTGCCGCCCCAGAAGGGCAGCGCGTCGCCGTGTGCTCGGTAGCATCAAGTACTCACCCCGGGTTATTCAGATTATAGAAGGCTTTACGACCGGGGAAATGAGCGTCTTCACCTAACTGCTCGGCAATGCGAATCAGCTGGTTATACTTGGCGACACGGTCCGAGCGCGACATGGAGCCGGTCTTGATCTGCCCGGCGCCGGTGGCCACGGCCAAATCCGCAATAAGGGTATCTTCGGTTTCACCGGAGCGGTGTGAGACCACGGCGGTGTAACCCGCTTTACGCGCCATGGCCATGGCATCCAGTGTTTCGGTCAGGGTACCGATCTGGTTGACCTTGATTAAAATCGAGTTACCGATGTTCTTGTCGATGCCTTCCCTGAAAATTTTGGTGTTGGTGACAAACAGGTCATCGCCGACCAGCTGCACTTTTTTACCCAGACGGTCGGTCAGTTTCTTCCAGCCATCCCAGTCATCTTCAGCCATACCGTCTTCGATACTGATAATGGGATATTTCTCACACCAGTCGGCGAAAATATCAATTAACTCTTCAGAGGTCAGGCTCTTGCCTTCGGACGCCAGCTCATATTTACCATTCTTGTAAAATTCACTACTCGCAGCATCAAGCGCGATCATAATATCTTCACCCGCTTTGAAACCGGCTTTAGCGATGGCTTCGAGAATGACTTCAATGGCGGATTCATTAGATGGCAGGTCCGGGGCAAACCCCCCTTCATCACCCACAGCGGTATTCAGGCCCTTGGCGTGCAGTACCGACTTGAGGGCATGAAAGACTTCCGCACCATAACGTATGGCTTCATTAATACTCGGTGCACCCACCGGCATGATCATGAACTCCTGCATGTCGACGCTATTATTCGCATGTGCGCCACCATTAATGATATTCATCATCGGTACCGGCATTTGAAAACCGTTACCCTGATCCAGATAATCATACAGTGGTTTACCCTGTGAATGTGCTGCAGCACGGGCACAGGCCATGGAAACCGCCAGCAGCGCATTCGCACCCAGCTTGCATTTGTTCTCCGTGCCATCCAGCTCGATCATGATCTGATCGACAGTTTTTTGATCGGCGGCATCCTTACCCTTCAGGGCATTCTTGATATCGTTATTGATGTGGCTAACAGCCTTGAGTACACCCTTGCCACCAAAACGCCTCTTGTCATCATCACGCAGCTCAATGGCTTCGCGTGCCCCGGTAGAGGCGCCGGAAGGCACCGCGGCGCGACCAACGCTGCCGTCGCGCAACACTACATCAGCCTCTACCGTTGGGTTGCCACGTGAATCGATAATTTCCCGACCAATAATATTTTCAATTACAGTACTTGCCATTGACGCTAAATCTCTCTTGTTTGATTTTTAAAAAAGTAATAATAAACCCTGCGATAAACCCCGTTCTGCCGGGTTTCACTACCGTTGGACAGGGGGTTCAACACACACGTCCAGGGCCGCGTCCTGCCAACACGCAGGACCCTGCCGGTCGTTCACTGTTGCGCTACCCTGGGCGGTGCCAGTTCATGCCGTTCACGCGCCGCACGTACAAAGCCACTAAAGAGTGGATGGCCATCACGTGGCGTGGAGGTAAATTCCGGATGGAACTGACAGGCGACAAACCAGGGGTGATCGGCCAGCTCAACCACTTCGACCAGTGAGTCATCCATGGACTTGCCAGAGATCACCAGCCCGGCCTTTTGCAGAATGTCGAGGTAGTTGTTGTTGAACTCATAGCGATGGCGATGACGTTCGATGATCACCTCCTTGCCATAAAGCGCATGTACCCGCGTCCCGGGTTGCAAACGACACTCCTGGCCACCGAGGCGCATGGTGCCCCCCAGGTCTGAGGAGGCATCACGTTTCACAACGGCGCCATCACCGGTGGTCCACTCCGTAATCAGGGCGATCACCGGGTCCGGGGTGTGGTGATCAAACTCGCTGCTATTGGCCTGGGTCAGTCCGGCGACATGACGCGCATATTCGATCACGGCGACCTGCATACCGAGACAAATACCGAGATAGGGAATATTATTTTCCCGCGCGTACTGAACCGTGGCGACCTTGCCCTCGACACCGCGCTCGCCAAAACCGCCGGGCACCAGAATGGCATCAACATGTTCGAGACAACGGGTGCCTTCTTTTTCGACCTGCTCCGCATCCACGTAGTGAATCTTGACCCGGGTGCGCGTCTGGATACCGGCATGAATCAGGGATTCGGAGAGTGACTTGTAGGCCTCGGTAAGGTCCATGTACTTGCCGACCATGGCCACCGTGACTTCTCCGGTAGGGTTTTGCTGGGCCTCGACGACATGCTGCCATTCAGTCAGGTCGGCCGGAGGCACCTGCAGGTGCAATTTTTCCACCACGATATCATCCAGGTGCTGCTCGTTCAGCAGCGCCGGGATCTTGTAAATACTGTCCACGTCCAGGCATTCAATAACCGCGCGCGCCTCCACATTGGTAAACAGGGCGATCTTGCGCTTCTCATCTTCCGGGATCGGCCGATCGGCGCGACACAGCAGAATGTCCGGTTGAATACCGATGGAACGCAACTCCTTGACCGAATGCTGGGTCGGCTTGGTCTTAATCTCACCGGCGGTGGGGATATAGGGCAGCAGGGTCAGGTGCATAAACAGGGCATTGTCGCGTCCCAGCTCCACCCCCATCTGGCGAATGGCCTCGAGAAAAGGCAGGGACTCAATGTCACCGACGGTACCGCCGATCTCAATCATGGCGACGTCATAACCATCGGCGCCGGCATGCACGGATTTTTTGATCTCATCGGTGATATGTGGAATGACCTGCACCGTCCCGCCAAGATAATCTCCCCGGCGCTCCTTACGAATGACATTCTCGTAAATCCGCCCGGTGGTGAAATTGTTCTTCTGCGTCATGGTGGTCCGCACGAAGCGCTCGTAGTGGCCCAGGTCCAGGTCGGTCTCGGCGCCATCCTCGGTCACAAAGACCTCACCATGCTGGAACGGGCTCATGGTGCCGGGGTCAACATTGATATAGGGATCGAGTTTAAGGAGGGTCACGTTCATGCCCCGGGCTTCGAGTAAGGCGGCCAGGGAAGCGGAGGCAATGCCCTTCCCAAGAGAGGACACCACACCACCCGTGATAAATACAAACTTCGTCATTGATCGCTTTGCTGGTTGGGGTTAAAAAGCGTTGCTCTAACGACTGGAGGCCCCCGAAACAGGGCGTGCGGTATAACCAAGTACACAGCGTATCAGTCCTCCGTATTGTCGTTGTTTTCCCCCGCGCTTGCAATGCCAGCCGCGGATAAATCCTCGATTTTAATACCAATTCCCGTGCTGTCGGGCGCGGCGGCAAACTCCGCGCAGACGCAATAGCCAGGCACCGCGGCAATCATGGTCCCCGCGTAGAGTAGTGGCACACGGGGACGCTGCCATGGGGGCACGCCCCACTCCTGAAAGAGTTTTTTCAGGTCGTGATGTTGCCTACCGCGACCGGCGGGGCAACAACGCTCCCCCCCCTGCCGAAAGCCAATGCGCAGGTCCTGCCCATCGAGCAAGTGCCGGTCCAGGGCCGCCTCAGCCTCAGGGTCGCGGACATCGACGACGCTCAGGCGCAGGTTGAGTTCGGGGATCCGCAGGGGCGCGGTTAAATCCCAGGCGCGGTCCTCGGCGTGAGCCAACCGCGCCGCTGTTACATACAGGGTCTGCCGATAACGACGCACCGCCACCCCATGCCACTGCACACAGGGCGTCGCATCTTCGGCCGAGGCGATCACCTCGGCAAAAATCTGTTGCAGGCGCTGTGTATCGGGCAAGGGGGCGTGATTGATGTGCTGTAGCCAGTAACGCACGACATTGCGCTGGCGTTCCGGGGTAAGACCGGCCAGGGCCGTCAGCGACAGCCGATCGGCAGAGGCCCCGGCAACGGTGTGCCAGTCTTCGTGCGCCACCTGCAACAGGAGCTGACTCGCCTCCGCCAGATGCTGGGCACTGCGGGCCAGGCTTTTATGCGCCGCGGGCCAGCGCTCCTGCAACAGCGGCATGACGGCATGGCGCAGGTAATTACGATCCAGGGTGGTGTGCGCATTGCTGGGGTCTTCGATCCACGTCAGCCGCTCCTGCTGTGCATAGGCCAACAACTCCGCCCGTGAACAGGTCAACAATGGCCGTAACAGCGCACCCGTACCAAAACTGCGGTACCGGGGCATGGCGGCCAGCCCCGCCGCACCCGAGCCGCGCAGTAATTGCAACAACAGGGTCTCGGCCTGATCATCCTGGTGCTGTGCCAGGCAGAGTATATCGCCCGCTTGCAGGAGGGTGGCAAAGGCCTGATAACGCGCCGACCTGGCCGCCGCCTCAAGTCCCTTGCCGCTTTGCCGATCCACCTCGACGCACAGTACTGTCAGGGAAATCTGCAAGGCGTCACAAACCTGCTGACAATGTGTCTGCCAGGCCGGGCTTTGTGCCTGCAAGCCATGATCAATGTGCACGGCGCAGACATCGGCCGCTAAACGGTCACGACAGGCCGCCAGGGCATGCAAGAGCACGGTCGAATCGAGTCCGCCGCTAAAGGCGACCCAGTAGCGTGACGGTTTGGGAAACTGCGCCAGGAGGGAAAGCAGTTGCGCAGTGTCGAGGGTCATTTTCCAGTTGAGGCCGTTTTGTTCACCACGGGCTTAGTCATCCAAATTAAGGTACGCCGGACGGCAGGGCGATGATTTTAACCACGGGCTACGCTGGAGCGATACAGGGATGAAGAACTTCAACCTCCGCGATCTCCAGCGCACGTTTGAAATCACTTTCCGCTACGCTGTGCGCTGCGATCCTAAGCGTAATAATAAATCAGTTTTCCGCGTGCATGCCGCGGTTGGCCCTGCCCAACAACTCACTCGGTATAATTACCGTAACTCATTAGACGCTGGTAACGATCTTCCAGAAGCTTATCCAGTGGCACGCTGGTCAGCGTCTCCAGGGTTTCCTGCAAGGCCGTCTTGAGCGAAGTGGCCATGGCATCGATATCCCGGTGCGCGCCCCCCAGGGGCTCATTGACAATGCGGTCCACCAGACCCAGTTCTTTTAACCGCGGCGCGGTCAGGCCCATAGCCTCTGCGGCCTCGGAGGCCTTTTCGGCACTCTTCCATAAAATCGAGGCACAACCCTCCGGTGAAATGACCGAATAGGTGCTGTACTGCAACATCAACAGGCGATCACAAACCCCAATCGCCAGGGCGCCGCCGGAACCACCTTCACCGATCACGGTACTGATAATGGGGGTCTTGAGTTTGGACATGACAAACAGATTGCGCGCAATGGCCTCACTCTGGCCACGCTCTTCGGCGCCGACACCGGGATAGGCGCCGGGGGTGTCAATAAAGGTAAACACGGGCAACTTGAAACGCTCGGCCATTTCAAACAGACGCAAGGCCTTGCGATATCCCTCCGGACGCGGCATGCCAAAATTACGCTGCACCTTTTCCTTGGTGTCGCGGCCTTTTTGCTGCCCGATGAGCATCACGGGTCTGTCATCAAAGCGGGCCAGGCCACCGACGATGGCCTTGTCATCGGCAAAGGCGCGGTCGCCATGCAGTTCTTCAAAGTCGGTGAAAATGCGACTGACATACTCCAGAAAATAGGGACGCTGCGGATGACGTGCCAGTTGCGACACCTGCGCCGACTTGAGGTTGGAAAAGATCGACGCCGTCAGGTCACGACTCTTGGACTGCAGTCGGGAGATTTCATCATTAATATTGATTTCACTGTCCGAGCCGACATAGCGCAGTTCTTCGATCTTGGCCTCAAGCTCGGCAATGGGCTGTTCAAAGTCCAGAAAATTCAGATTCATAGTCGTCTTTATGCAGTTGTCGTGTGAATTGCTACAAATTATAAACGATGTGCCGCAGTTAGCCTAAAATTCCGCGCACAATTTAACGCAGGCTGCGGGGATAAATCACCCGCACCGCTTCCTCCCCGGCCAGGCTACGCAGGCGATGCAGCAGTTCATCGGTCGGCTGCACCGCCCAGTCCTCGCCCAGGGCCAGGCGTGCCCTGGCGTCGGGGCGCTGATAGTCGATTTCGATATGGCAACGACCCTGGCGATAGGGTTGCAACACCGACTGCAGCTCCGGCACAAAGCCGTTGACCGCCTTGGCGGCATCGACTGAGATCAGGACATAGCGGGCGAACTGTTCCCGCGCCTGATTGATGTCGTAGATCTGTTTGGCGCTCATTTTATAGCCGCCACTGTAGTCGTCGACGCTAACCTCACCGGCCACCACCACCAACTTGTCCCTGGCCAGCAGCTCCCGACTGCTCTCGTAGACATCGGAAAACACCGCCATTTCGATACGCCCACTGCGGTCATCCAGGGTGACAAAGGCCATTTTGTCGCCCCGCCGGGTGTTCATGACCCGCATGGCGACTACCAGGCCCGCAACCACCACGGTCTGCTCCCGGGTCGGACTCAGGTCGACAATGCGCGCGGTGACAAAGTCTTTTAATTCAGCCACATAACGCTCAATGGGGTGTCCGGTCAGGTACAGGCCGAGGGACTGCTTCTCCCCCGCCAGGCGCTGTTCCTCGTGCCACTCGGGATGAACGTTGTAGGTCACCGGGCCGCCGTCACCCTGTGACGACATGCCAAACAGGTCTTCCATACCGGCATTGGCATTGCGGCTATGCTGCTCGGCGACCTGCAGGGCCGCCGGCAGGCTCGCCAGCAGCGTGGCGCGGGTCTGGCCAAAGACGTCCATGGCACCGGAATAGACCAGGGCCTCCAGGGTACGGCGATTGACCTTGCGCAGATCGATACGCTGGCAGAAGTCGAACAGGTCCTTGTAGGGACCGTGGGCAACCCGCTCCTGCACCACGCCCTCGATGGCCGCGGCCCCCACCCCCTTGATAGCGCCGAGGCCGTAGATAATACCGTTGCCGGCGCCACTATCGACC
>JAWOIE010000160.1:0-4115 GCA_046484825.1 Gammaproteobacteria bacterium
CACGCACAAAACTCTCAATATCCGCGGATTTGTGGCGGGCCTCTTTGACGAGGTTATCGGCAACCACGCGCTGGGCATCGACGTAGGCCACGGTCGCGACCCTGGGGGCCTTGTCGATCACGGCCGCCGCTTCCGTCTGCGGGCGAATGGCCGCCTTGTAATACAGGACCTGCTCACCCGCGGGTTGCCGCAGGGTCCAGCTGGCCTGACGATTGATGCCCGCCTGACGAATGCCCAGGCCATAGCCTGAGGAAATGAATTGTTCATCGCTAATGGCAAAACGGCTGTTGCTGCGGGGAATATGTAACTGGATCTTGGCCGGTCCTTCGCTGGGGGCGTAGTGCAGTCGCACTTCAATGTTCCAGACCTGTGCCTGTTTGCCCGACGAGAGCGGAAATTTTAACACCAGGGTTTTGTAGAGGAACAAGGCGGTGGCCAGCAGGCAAAGACAGGCCACCAGCCAGTAGAGGTGTTTGTTACTCATTCAGGAACGGGCCCTTGCAACTCGGCTTGCTGACAAAGGTGGCCTCAGGATCAACAATATGTGAGCCCTCGAGAAATCGGCGGCCAATCAGCAACTGGTAGTTGAGTCCGCTGCGGTCGACCAGATTGATTTCCGTTTCCTTGTAGGTCTTGCCCAGGCACAGCCCCATGTTGACCACAAAGCGTTCCTGACTTTCACCAAAGTGGCGTTTGATTTTGGTGCTGCGCAGAATCTTGCGTTCAAACCACTGGGTCTCGCCCTCGGCGTTGGTAATGCTAAAACGCACCCAGTGCTCACCATTGCGCTCGATGGGCGTGATGCAATTACAGTTAATCGATGACGAGGTGGCGCCGGTATCGATCTTGGCCTTGATCGTTAACCCACCGGGGTAGAGCACGGCGCTTTCCACCCAGCCGACCCGTTCCTTGGCGAGCAGGGGCAGCGGTAACAGCAAGAGGGCAATGAGTAGACAGGTGTAGCGATATTGATGCATTCCGACAGTGTCCTTTTGTACGGGAACGAACCCGGCAGGAATCCCCGCCCTGGCAACAGTGTGTTACGTAACGGCGTTCACGTTTGAAGCCTGGCCGAATGAATCATCCCCGAATAAATCATTCCGGAGTACGGACTCGAACACGGCTTAATCCTGCTTCAGACTTTTCTGAACCGCTCAGCAATACTTAGCCGTCATCAGTCGCTTTGGCAAGCGGTATTTTTTCCAGGCGCATGCGGGTGGCACCGGCCACCGCGGTCGGCATGACCAGCAAGTTCACCAGGGGAATCAGGGTGGCCAGCGTCACCGCGCCGCCAAAGCCCAGCGCCAGCCAGCGATGCTGTTTGAGTTTGGCCTTGACCTCGCTAAAGCCAAGGCCGTAATTGCCCAGCGGGTAGTCGGCATATTCAATGGCCAGTATCCAGGCGCCAAACCAGGCCCACAGCACGGGCGCAATGATGTTAATGCCGGGGATGATGCTAATGATCAAAAGCGGAATGAGCCACAGCAGGGCATAGAGTATTTTGTTGGTTTCGCTTTTAACGGATTTGATAATCTCGACCGGCAGGCTCAAATTACCGCCCGCGGGCTTTGTGCCACTCAGGTACTGTTCGACCGCGGCGGCGAGATAACTGTTGAAGGGCGCGCCCACCAGATTGGCAATGACGCTAAAGCTGAAAAAGATCAGCAACAGGGCGACCAGGGCGAAGACGACCCACAACAGCCAGGTCAGCCAGGCGAGCCAGTCGGGCAGTGAGGGTGTCAGCCAGTCGATAAAAAGCCCAAACTGATCCGACAGCAGCCAGACCAGGGCGGTGAAGAGCAGAATATTGATCAGGAGCGGGATCATGACATACCGCTTGATGCCGGGTTTGCCCAGCAGCGCAAAGCCCTTGAGTAAATAGCCGGCGCCGGTAGTGAAATCTCTAATCATCATGCTGCTCCTCAAATGCGTGTCCGGCCCAGGACTGATGCGCCAGTTGCGCCATGCCGTAGGCGGCTTCGGTGTGTGCGGGTAGGACGATGCTAACACCAAGTCGGTGTTGACGCATTTGCCGCCAGTGTGGATTGACGCTGCCACCACCGACGCTATAGATCTTTTCCGGATAGGGCGCGCCGAGTCTTTCCAGTAAGCGATAACCCTCATGTTCGATATTGGTCAGGCCTTCCAGCAACCCCTGAAAGAACACCACGTCGTCCGCGGGTCTCGGTTCCAGCCGCGCCGGCCAGTGGGGGTCATTGTGCGGAAAGCGCTCGCCGGGGCGCAGGAGGGGATAGTAGTCAAGCCCGGTGGGTTGTTGTGGCCTGAGTTGCGACTGCATGGCCTGCATTTGCGTGTCGCTGAAAAAATGACGCAACACCGCACCGCCGCTGTTGGAGCCGCCACCCACCAGCCAGTAGTCACCCAGGGGCTGGCTATAGACGCCATGGGCGGCATCAAACAGCGGTGCTTCGGCAATGACCTTTAGCACCAGCGTCGACCCCAGTGAGGTCACCGCCTCGCCCGGGCGGCTGGCGCCAGTGGCCATGAAGGCGGCGGTGCTGTCGGTGCTGCCGGCGAGGACCTGGGTCTGTGGCGACAGCCCCAGGTCCTCGGCCATGTCGGTGGCGATCTTACCGAGCAGGCCGCCGGGCAGGGCCACGCGCGGTAAGCGGTCGCGCTGGATGTCCAGCTCATCCAGCCACGCGGGCCAGGTCTGGCTGACGGGGTCGTAGCCGCTTTTGAGACTATTGTTCATATCACTGACGCCATAGCAGCCACGGAGTCGGCCCAGCAACCAGTCGGCCTGATGACAAAAGTACTGCGCCTGGGGTGCGTAGCCCTGCGCCTGGAGCCAGAGCAGCTTCGCCAGTCCCGACGTGGCGCTGTGCACGGCGCTGTCGGCCGGCGCGTGGCGCGCAATGACATCGACATAGGCCACGCCGCGGGCATCGTTGTACATCAGCCCCGGTGACACCGGCGCACCGTGGGCATCACACAGCAGGACCGTGCCGGAGGTGCCGTCGAGGCACAGGGCCCTGATGGCGTGGGTATCGATCTTGCGGGACAGCATTTTGATAACAGTGCAGAGCCCCGACCACCACAGCTGCGGGTCCTGCTCGACCGCATTGCCCTGATGCCGTGGCGCGGCCAGGCGCACGCTGGCCTCGGCACAGACCTCGGCATCGGCGTTTAGGACGCAGGCACGAATACCGGAGGTGCCGACGTCGAGGCCTAAAAACAGGGCCGAGGGACGCGGGACGCGGGGCGAGGTAGGCATAGCGTTACGAAAACAGGAGCGAGGGCCGAGGGACGAGGGGCAAGGTAGACATAGCGTTAAAAAACAGGGGCGAGGGACGAGGGACAAGGGACAAGGGACAAGGTAGACATAGCGCTATTCTTCGCTATTTATTGGCGGGATTCAATTCGGGTAAGCATGGTGGGGTTTCTTCAGGCACCAGACTTAAATTATTTGTCGTACCTCGCCCCGCGTCCCTCACCCCTGTTTTTTATGGCAACACAACCGCCGTTGGGGCCACCCAGCCTTCTTTACGGTGCTCGGCCACCACGGTGGTATAAATCCCGCCGCGCACGTTGAATTTCCCGGTCAGGCGCATAAAGCGTGGCTGGGTGGCGCGCACCAGGTCGTCGAGGATCATGTTGGTGACCTTTTCGTGGAAGTGTCCTTCTTCACGAAATGACCACATGTAGAGTTTGAGTGATTTCAGTTCGACGCACTGGCGGTCGGCGACGTATTCAATATGGAACGTGGCAAAGTCCGGCTGGCCGGTCTTGGGGCACAGGCAGGTAAACTCCGGCACGTCGATGCGAATGGTGTAGTCACGCTCCAGCATGGGGTTGTCGAAGGTATCTAGTGCTTTGCTGGGCTGGCTCGTCATGGCGCGAACCTTACCGGACTTCGTCTTGCCGAACAAGTCCGGAGGGCCGAGGGCCGAGGGACTAGAACCTCGGCCCTGTTTTTTGCGATGTCAATCTTGTCTCTGCTCTGCGTCTTCCTGTATCTTCATGCCCCATGCGACTGTCCAAACTCAAACTTGCTGGATTCAAATCCTTCGTCGACCCCACCACGGTCACCCTGCCCAGCGAGCTGGTCGCAGTGGTCGGACCCAATGGCTGCGGAAAATCCAATATTATCG
>JAWOIE010000188.1:0-4976 GCA_046484825.1 Gammaproteobacteria bacterium
CCTTATCGCGCAGCCCTGTACGCCGGCATGCGTCTGTATCAGGATGACTGGGGCATCAATGCGAACGATCTTGAGGTGGGCTATACGCACCCGCTGGGACAGGACTGGATCTTTGATGTCCGCCTGCGCAGCTATCGTCAGACCCGGGCGGATTTCTATAGTGACCTGTATGCCGGGCAGGATGCACAGAATTTTCTCGCTCGTGACAAGGAGTTGAGTACCTTTTCGGATCTGACCCTGGGCTTCGCCGTGAGTTACGAATTTGCCAAAGGCGGCTGGGGCTTTATCGATAAGGCCAGCGCCAATCTGGGCTATGACCGTGTCCAGTTCGATTTCGAGGATTTCAGAGATCTCCGCAGTGGCAGCACGGTGGGCAGTGAGCCACTGTACAGCTATTCGGCCAATGTCCTGCGTCTGTTTGTCTCGATCTGGTATTAGAACAACCTCGGGTCTGGCGTCCCAGCTGACCCAATACCTGGCAAAATCCGCTAAAAACCCGACAAATTTCAGGCGCTTGAGTTCGTGCCGACTCAGGGGGGCTTGCCCCTGTCCTATTTTGTATCAATAATGATAGTCTGAAGGCGCAATAAAAATACCAGGAGGTTTCGCGATGGCATTGAAGCTACAGACGAAGGCACTGCGCATGACCGATGATGAACAGCAGCAGCGGCGTTCCAACATACTGGGAATCGCACACAAGCCCGGCAGGCGCGCCTCACGGGTTACCGCGCTAGATCACTGGCTCGTAAAAAAAATGCTCAGCGCCGTTGGTCGCCCGGCGATCAGTGTTGTCCTTTGGGACGGTACGGAAATCACCACCCCGGAAGCCCCCGTCTCGGTATTGACCATCCATGACCGTCAGGCCCTGTTTTTTTTGCTCCTGGACCCGGAATATTATTTCGGCGACCTGTACAGCTCCGGGCGTGTCGAAGTGCTGGGCGATTTTATCGGTTTCCTCGAAACCGTCTATCTGGCCATCCATCAGTGCGCCAGTAAAAGCCCCTGGCACAAGTTGATGGCATGGCGACACCACCCCCGCGCCAACACCCTGTACGGTTCCCGTGGCAACATTACCCACCACTACGATCTCAGTAATGACTTTTATAAATTGTGGCTTGACCGCGAGGCCATGCAGTATACCTGTGCCTATTTCCCGCAGGAGGACCTGTCGCTGGAAGAGGCGCAGGTTGCCAAGCTGCACCACATCTGCCGCAAGCTGCAATTAAAACCGGGCGAGACCGTGGTCGAGGCCGGTTGTGGCTGGGGGGGGCTGGCCCGGTTTATGGCGAAACACTATGGAGTAAAAGTCCGCGCCTTTAATATTTCACATGAACAGATCGTCTTTGCCCGCAGCAAGGCCCTGGAACAGGGGCTGGCGGATCGGGTTGAATATGTTGAAGACGACTACCGCAATATTCAGGGGCAGTATGATGTATTTGTTTCCGTGGGCATGCTGGAACACGTCGGCGCACAACATTTTCACAATCTTGGTAATGTGATTGCACGTGTCCTGAAGCCAAGCGGTCGTGGACTGATCCACTCCATTGGGCGCAACTCGCCGGGGCTGATGAATGCCTGGATCGAAAAGCGTATTTTCCCCGGCGCCTATCCCCCCTCGCTGCGGGAAATGATGGACATTTTCGAACCTCATGAGCTGTCGGTGCTGGATGTGGAGAACCTGCGCCTGCATTATGCCAAGACCCTGGAGCACTGGCTCGAACGCTTCGATGCAAGTTCCGACCAGGTGCGTAATCAATTTGACGAGGCCTTTGTCCGGGCGTGGCGCCTGTACCTGGCCGGCTCCATGGCTGCCTTTACCACCGGGGAGTTACAACTCTTTCAGGTGGTCTTTAATCAGGCGAGTTCCAATGATGTGCCGTGGTCACGTGCACATCTCTATCAATAAGCGGAGCCTGACATGCCACAACATGATGTACTGATCGTCGGTGGTGGCCCCTCGGGCTCAACCCTGGCTTGGGCGCTGCGGCAACAGGGCATGGATGTCGCGATTATCGATAAACAGGCCTTCCCTCGCGACAAGGTCTGTGCCGGCTGGATTACCCCGGCGGTACTGGCTTCCCTAAAGATCGATGTCGATGATTACCAACGACACAACCTGCTGCAGCCTATTCACGGTTTCCGGGTCGGTCGTATCTCGGGCGGCATGAAGGACATCGACTATCCGGATGGCCCGGTCAGTTACGCTATCCGGCGCTGCGAGTTTGATCACTACCTGCTCAAGCGCAGCGGCGCGACGCTGTATACGGAGACCAAGGTGGCCTCCCTGCAGCAGGTGGCGCACCAGTGGATCCTGAATGGGGACTATAGCGCCCCGCTGCTCGTCGGGGCCGGTGGTCATTTCTGTCCGGTGGCGCGACACCTGGGTGCAAAGCTGGGCAAGGCAGAGATTGCAGTGACGGCGCAGGAAATTGAGTTTGCCATGAGCGCCACCCAGGCGGCGGCGTGCCCGGTCGTTGCGGACACGCCGGAGCTGTTTTTTTGCGATGACCTGCAGGGCTATGGCTGGGTGGTGCGAAAACAGGATTATTTAAATATTGGCCTGGGGCGCACGGACAATCACCGCCTCAGCGAGCATGTGGAGGCCTTTGTGGCCCAGCTAAAGTCACAGGGACGCATCCCGCAGGATACGCCTGCGCAATTTCATGGTCATGCCTATTTGTGTTATCCGCAGGCCGTGCGCCAACTGGCGGCGGATGGTGTACTCCTGATCGGTGATGCGGCAGGACTGGCCTACCCGGAAAGCGGTGAGGGCATTCGCCCGGCGATCGAATCCGCCATCCTCGCCGCAGGGGTGATTCGCAACAGCGCGCCGTCCTATCGTCAGGCCCAGTTGGCCGCTTATCCGGCACTGGTGCAGCAACGTTTCGGTCAACGCGCCACGGCCCTGTCTGCCCAGGTCGGTGGCAACGTCCTGATCAACCAGGCCAGGATTGCGATTGGCAAGGCGCTGCTCGCCAGCCACTGGTTTAGTCGCCATGTGGTGGTGAATCGCTGGTTCCTGCACCAGCAGCAGCCACCACTGTTGTTGCAAGAAGGTACGGCCTGATTAGGCAGCGTTCTGCTGGCTAAAGGATAGCCCTCGATTGCGGTAGAGCATGGCCTGCTGCTTCTGATTATTTTTCAAATAGAATTTAAATAACAAGGCGCAGGCCTGTGGCGTCAGGCTGGCCTTGAGCTGCATGGCCTGTTCCAGCATTCTGACGCCGGTGACCTCCCCGCGCTGCAACAGAATGCTGCCATAGGCGAACAGGCCATTGGCATGATGCGCGTCACTCTTCAGCAGCCCCTGATACAAGGGTATGGCGGCCGCCTCGCCATGCAGCTTTTCGGTGAGGCGCGCCCGCTTCCAGAGTTCATCCGTACTGAGTGGACGTTTTTGGGCAAGGCCGGCCAGTTTATCCAGCAGGGCCTGTTTTTGTTGACGCCGGTCTTGCTGTTTTTTCCAGTCCGCCAGGTGTCGGTTCATCCAGAGTTTGTCCATAAAGTCGATAATCTTTTTCGCACCACTGCCGAGCAGTTCCTCGGCGGCATTGTGAGATGGCGGGACGAGGGTGCTTAGCTTGTTATAACCAATATTTGCCATGCGCCGCTGTAATGCGACTGTCGGCCTAAAGTCATCCCTCTCGGTATTGAAGGTCTCCTGTAATAGTGCCAGGGCCTTGCTGCCCGCCAGGGCACGGCGCATGACCTCACTCATGCGGAGGTGCGGTGCGACCTGTTGTGGCGCCTGATGCTGTAATTGTCGGAGGACTTCCGGCCAGTAGTATTGGTGCAGAAATTTCTGGCAGGCGGTGGCCGTTGCGATGCTGTCGTGTAAATCACTGTCACTGTAAATCTCGAGACTATAGTGGTCAGCCTCCAACTGACTCTGTTGGCCGGCAAAGACCGCGGCGCCACGGTACACCGGTTGATAGATGCTAAACAGCAGGCGTAACGGCAGTATCAGGAGGGAGGGAGAATCGCGAAAAGCGTGACCATAGACCTCGAACAGTTGTTGCGCCCTGGTCAAATGATATAGCCAGCGGCTATACGGCGCCGCGTGCAGGCCCATCTGGCCGGCCAGCAGGCAGCCGAAGTGTTTCGCCGATAGACACTGCAGGACGGGCAGGCCAATGCACAGGGTAGGTGTGCTTGCCAGGGGCAGACCCTGGCGCGGCGTATAGCGCATGCGCAATTCGAAGTGTTCCGTAATGGCGACACGGGTGATGGGTTCCACCTGAAAATGATCGTGTAAGTTCTGCAGTAGTGACTGTAGGGCGGGAAAATTTTCGTCTTTAATCATGAGACCCTGGGGCAGGGGTAACTTCATGCGCGACAACTTCCAGACCAACACGCCGCTATAGAGGCCGACAACTACCCAGAGGCCAAGGGCCATGTAGTCTTCCGCACGGACGCCATCCGACAGGGACAAGAGCCGGATGGTGATCTGCTGTAGACTTGCGAGGGCCAGCAGCGGGGCGCCAAAGAGCAGGGTATATCCCATGACGGCCAGCACCGACAATCCGCCCAGATAGACCTGCGGGAATTTTGCCACCAGCGGGGCCAGCCAGCGATACAGTCCGATGCGGGAAACGGGGTTGGCTAGGCGGTAAGACATGGGGCACCCTCCTGAGGGTTTGGATACTATATATATTGAAACTCTAGCGGAGCAGTGGCTTTTGGACGCGACAATTTTCACAATTTGCGGATGGGGAGGCACAAGGTGCCGCAGAATTTAGTGGGAATGGGACCGGTTTATCATATTCTGGTGCTCATGTTGGCGCTCCAGTGTCTTGCGGCATGCCAGCCGGCAGTCACCGATGACCGCACCCTGATACAGCAACGTCTGCAGGCCATGGGGCAGGCCGTAGAAAACCGTCAGGCACGGGGCGTGCTGGCCGCGGTACACGAGGACTTTCTTGGCCAGGGGAGTATACGCAAGGCCAATCTGGCCGGTCTGCTGCTGTTGCATTTTC